>CANREY010000015.1 GCA_947629755.1 uncultured Oscillospiraceae bacterium
GTCCGCTTTTTTGTTGTATCAAGCTTACACCAGCTCGATTATTCCCATCTCGGCGGCGTCGCCGCGGCGGGTGCCGATGCGGGTCACGCGGGTGTAGCCGCCGTTGCGGTCGGCGTACTTGGGGGCCAGCTCCTTGAAGACCTTGGTCACCACGTCCTCGCGGGTGATAAAGGCCAGGGCCTCCCGGCGTGAGGCAAGGGTGTTGTCCTTGCCAAGAGTTATCATCTTCTCAGCAAGAGGCGCGATCTCGCTGGCTCTGGTGTAGGTGGTCTCCAGCTTTCCCTTGTCAAGGAAATCGGTGACCAGCTGACGCAGAAGGGCCCTGCGCTGATCGGTGGTCTTGCCGAGCTTGCGGGTTCCAGGCATATATTTCTCCTCCTTTGCGCGAAGTTAGTTGTTGTCGTCACTGGCCAGGCTCAAGCCCATCATGGCCAGCTTGTGGATTACCTCCTCCAGGGACTTGTGGCCCAGGTTGCGCACCTTGATCATCTCGGCCTCCGTCTTGGAGATGAGCTCCTCCACGGTGTTGATGTTGGCGCGCTTGAGGCAGTTGAAGCTTCGGACGGAAAGGTCCAGCTCCTCTATGGTCATCTCAAGGACCTTATCCCGCTGGGTCTCGGCCTTCTCCACGATGAGGGACTTGGAGCCCGCGGCCTCGGACAGGTCCGTGAACAGGGTGAAGTGGTCGCAGAGAATCTTTGCTCCCATGCTCACCGCGTCCCTGGCGGAGATGGTCCTGTCTGTCCAGACCTCCAGCGTGAGCTTGTCGAAGTCGGTCATGTTGCCCACGCGGGTGTTCTCCACCGCGTAATTGACCTTCAGGACAGGTGTGTAGATGGAGTCCACGGGGATAACGCCGATGACCTGCTGAGTCTGGTTGGCTTTGTTGCGCTCAGCGGAGACATAGCCCCGGCCGTGGCTCATGGTTATGTCCATGCGCAGGTGGGCGTCGGGGCCCAGGTGGGCGATAACGAGGTCGGGGTTCAGTATCTCCACCTCGCCGTCGGCCTTGATGTCGCCGGCGGTGACGGCGCCCTCGCCGATGGCCTCGATATAGACCGTCTTCTCACCCTCGCAATGGAGCTTGGCGATGATGGACTTCAGGTTCAGGACGATCTCGGTCACGTCCTCCTTCACGCCGGGGATAGTGCTGAATTCGTGGTTCACACCGGCGATCTTGACGCTCGTCACCGCGGTACCGGGAAGGGACGAGAGAAGTATCCTACGAAGGGAGTTGCCCAGCGTTATGCCGTAGCCGCGCTCCAACGGCTCCACGACATACTTGCCGTAGGACTCGTCTTCCGGGGTCTCAATACATTCGATACGCGGCTTCTCAATTTCAATCACTAATTTATACCCTCCTTATTAAGTTCAGGCGCTTTCGCGCGTGTGCGGATGCTGATCGAGGGCTTAGTATTACTTGGAATAGAGCTCGACGATGAGCTGCTCCTCCACGGGCAGGTCGATGTCGTCCCTGGCGGGATTGGTCAGGACCTTGCCGGTCATGGTGCCCAGATCCTTCTCAAGCCACTTGGGGGGCGTGACGATGACCGCGTCCTCGCCGGTGAGGCGCTTGAACATGGGGGACTTGCGGCTCTTTTCACGGACCTCGATGACGTCGCCGGGCTTGACAAGGTAGGAGGGAATGTCCACTCTCTTGCCGTTCACGTTGAAGTGACCGTGGGTCACGGCCTGACGGGCCTCGCGGCGGGTCATGGCAAAGCCGAGACGGTAGATGACGTTATCAAGACGGCGCTCGATGGTGGTGAGCAGGACCTCGCCGGTCTGGCCGGGGGCCTTGGCGGCCTTCTCATAGTAGCCGCGGAACTGCTTCTCCAGTATGCCGTATACGAATTTGACCTTCTGCTTCTCGTTGAGCTGCATGGCGTACTCGCCCTGCTTGCGGCGGATCTGACCCTTGGGATTGCGAATGGTGTCGGATTTCGTCTTAGCGGTATAGCCCATATAAGCAGGAGAAATGCCCAGCGCCTTGCAACGCTTCACGATGGGCTGCATATTCTTAGCCATAGTATATTTTTCCTCCTTCTTCGATCACACGCGGCGGCGCTTGGGCGGCCGGCAGCCGTTATGGGCGATGGGGGTCACGTCCTTGATCATGGTGACCTCAAGGCCCACGGTCTGCAGGGCGCGGATAGCGGCCTCACGTCCGGAGCCGGGGCCCTTGACAAAGACCTCGACGGTCTTAAGGCCGTGCTCCATGGCGGCCCTGGCCGCGGTCTCGGCGGCCGTCTGGGCGGCGAAGGGGGTGCTCTTCTTGCTCCCGCGGAATCCCATTCCACCGGCGGAGGCCCAGCTGAGGGCGTTGCCGAAGGAATCGGTCACGGTGACCATGGTGTTGTTGAAGCTGGAGCTGATATGCACCTGGCCTTTTTCGATGTTCTTGCGCTCGCGGCGGCGGGTACGGACTACCTTGCCTTTTGTGGTGTTTCCTGCCATAGTGAATATCCCTCCCTTACTTCTTCTTATTGGCTATGGTGCGCTTCGGACCCTTGCGGGTGCGGGCGTTGGTCTTGCTTCTCTGTCCGCGGACAGGCAGACCCCTTCTGTGGCGGGTGCCACGGTAGCAGCCGATCTCGGTGAGGCGCTTTATGTCGAGAGCCACCTGACGCCTGAGATCGCCCTCCACCACATAGTGGTGGTCGATGCACTCACGAAGGGCGGCCTCCTGAGCCTCGGTCAGGTCCTTGACACGGGTGTCGGGGTTGATGCCGGTCTGCTCCAAAATCTGTTTCGCGCTTGTCCTGCCGATGCCATAGACATAGGTGAGGCCGATCTCGATCCGCTTGTCGCGGGGCAGGTCAACGCCGGAAATTCTTGCCATACTTTATGACCATTCCTTTCTTCGTTCAGTCGTGTGTCCGCTCAGCCCTGGCGCTGTTTGTGCTTCGGGTTCTCGCAGATGACCATGACTTTTCCCTTGCGCTTGATGACTTTGCACTTCTCGCACATGGGCTTTACTGAAGGTCTGACTTTCATATATACCTTCCTTTCATTTCGCGGGAATATGTTTTACTTTGTACGCCAGGTTATCCTGCCGCGGGTCAGGTCGTAGGGCGACATCTGCACCGTCACCTTGTCCCCCGGAAGGATCCTGATGAAGTTCATGCGAAGCTTGCCGGAGATATGCGCCAGTATAATGTGGCCGTTTCCGATATCCACATTGAACATGGTGTTGGGTAATGACTCAACAACGGTACCTTCGAGCTCGATCACATCATCTTTAGCCAATGTGCATACCTCCTTTTTCTTCCTCCCCCGCCTTACCTGCGAGGGCGCGTCTCAATTCGCTGTTGGTCACCTTCTCGCCCGCGCGGAGCTTCATGTCGGTACGTTCGTCCGAGCGCTCCACGAATCGAAGGTGCTTCAGCTTCTTCTTTTTCGGTTTCTCGATCCGTCGGCCTTTCCCGTCGGCGATAAGGGCGTAGAGCCCGTCGCTCTCCGTGACGAAGAAAAGCTCTCCGGCGTCCCGGCCCTGAAGGGACCGGACAACGTCCCCCTTCTGAAGCTCCATCTCACACCTCCGGCTCAGGGACCGTGAGTATCTCAGGCTCGCCGTCGGTGACGAGTATGGAGTTTTCGTAGTGGGCCGCCATGGAGCCGTCCTTGGTGACCACGGTCCAGCCGTCACGCAGCGTGCGGACCGCCCAATCGCCCGCGGCGACCATTGGCTCCACCGCCAGCGTCATGCCGCGGACTATCCTGGCCCCGTGCCCGGCTTTGCCGTAGTTGGGTATCTCAGGCTCCTCGTGCATCACGGCTCCGACGCCGTGTCCCACGTAGTCGCGTATGACCGAAAAACCGTTGACCTCCACGTATTCCTGGACCGCGTGGCCGATGTCGGAGATCCGGTATCCCGGACGGGCGTATTTTATGCCCTCGTAAAAGCTCTGCTTAGTGACACGCAAAAGCCTTTCCGCCTCGTCGTCCCTCGCGTTTCCCGCGATGAAGGTCGCCGCGCAATCCCCAACGAACCCGTCAAAGGTGGCGCCCACGTCGATGCTGACGATGTCGCCGTCCTTTATGACGTACTTGCCCGGTATGCCGTGTATGACCACCTCGTTCACCGAGATGCACACGCTGGCCGGGTAGTCGTTGTAGCCGAGGAAGGTGGGGTACGCGTGCTCTGATCTGATAAATGATTCTACCGCTTTGTCTATTTCTTGGGTTGTTGCGCCGGGGACCGCCATTTTTCCCGCAAGTTCGCGGGCAGCCGCGGCAATTCGTCCAGCCTTGCGCATCTTTTCAATTTCCCGGAGTGACTTTATACGTATCATGCTCAGTCTATCCCCAGGGCCTCGAACACCTTTTGGGAGGTGGCCTCTATGGTGTCCTCCCCTACCACGGTGACCAGCTTGCCGCGGGACTTGTAGTAGTCAAGAAGCGGCTCGGTCTGGGCGTGGTACACGTTGAGGCGGCTCTGGACCGTCTCAGGCAGGTCGTCCTTCCTTACGGTGAGCTTGCCGCCGCAGGAGTCGCAGATCCCCTCCACCTTGGGGGGATTGCTCTCCACATGGTAGGTGGCGGAGCACACACTGCAGGTGCGCCTGCCGGACATGCGCTTTGTGATGACCTCGTCGGGGACGTGGATACACAAGGCGGTGTCCACCTCTATGCCGTTGGCCTCAAGGGCGTCGGCCTGGGCGACGGTGCGGGGCACACCGTCAAGAATGTAGCCCCTCTTGCAGTCGTCCTTCGACACGCGCTCGGCCACGATGCCGATTATGACGTCGTCGGGCACGAGCTGGCCGGCCTCTATGATGGCCTTGGCGCGAAGTCCTACGGGCGTGCCCTCCCGGACAGCGGCCCGCAGGATATTGCCTGTGGAAATGGTGGGAATTTCAAGCTTGCGGGAGATTATGTCCGCCTGGGTGCCCTTACCGGCCCCTGGGGCTCCTAAAAGTATGAGTTTCATACCGCGCTCCTTAATCATTCAAGAAATCCCTTGTAGTTGCGCATGATGAGCTGGGCCTCCAGACCTCTCACGGTCTCAAGGGCAACGCCCACAACGATTATGAGGGAGGTGCCGCCTATGGAGATGCCGGAGCTGTGGGCGGTCTCGGAGATCGCGCCCACGATGAGGGGCACAAGAGCGATTATGGCCAGATAGATGGCGCCGAACAGCGTGACCTTGTTGAGGACCTTGGCTATGAAGTCGCTGGTGGGCTTGCCCGGACGGAAGCCGGGAATGTAGCCGCCGTTCTTCTTTAGGTTGTTGGAGACCTCAATGGGGTTGAACTGAATGGTGGAGTAGAAATAGCTGAAGAAGATTATCAGCAGGAAGTACAGCACCATGTAGAGGACGCTTGTCTGGTCAAAGAGCTTGAGGAAGGTACCCCAGCCGCCGGCGCTCTTGCTGGTCTTGCCGAAGAACATTCCCACCGTGGCGGGCAGGCTCGCGATGGAGCTTGCGAAGATCACGGGCAGGACGCCGGACATGTTGACCTTGAGAGGCAGGTGGGTGGACTGGCCGCCGTAGACCTTGCGGCCCACCACGCGCTTGGAGTACATAACGGGGATACGCCTCTCGGCGTTGGTGACGATGACGATAAGGACGATCATGGCCAGAGCCCCGATTATCATAAGGGGATAGATGACGTAGACCTTCCAGCTCTCGGCATTGATGAGTGTGTTCACCATGCTGATGACGGTGTTGGGCACCCTTGCGATGATGCCTGCAAAGAGTATGATGGAGATGCCGTTGCCGATACCGAACTCAGTGAGCTGCTCACCCATCCACATAACGAGGGTGGAGCCGGCGACCAAAGTGGCCACGATAACGATGGCGGGCCACACGCCGGTCTTGGACATGAGCTGGTTCGTGGAGAGTATCACGTAGTAGCCGTAGGCCTGCAGAAGCGCGATACCGATGGTGGTGTAGCGGGTGATGTTCTCTATCTTCTTCTTGCCTTCCTCGCCGCCCTCCTTGGAGAGCCTCTCCAAAGCGGGGATAGCGATGGTCAGAAGCTGGATAATGATGCTGGCGTTGATATAGGGCTGTATGGAGAGGGCGAACACGGTGCCGTAGGAGAAGGCCGAGCCGCTCATCACGTTATATAAGCCCAATATGGTGCCGGAAAGGTTCTGGTTGAAGTACGCTCCGAGGAGCTGAGTGTCAATAAAGGGAACGGGGACAGCATTGCCCAGTCTGAAAAGCAGTATGACGAACAGAGTGAAAAGGAGCTTCTTTCTGATCTCAATGACCTTCCAGGCGTTCTTTAATGTCTTGAGCACCTCAGATCACCTCAGCCTTTCCGCCAGCCGCCTCGATCTTCGCCTTGGCCGTCTCGGAAAAAGCAGAGGCTTTAACTGTCAGTTTCTTCGTGATCTCGCCGTTTCCGATGACCTTGACGCCGTACTTGACACCGGAGAGGATACCGGCCTTCTCAAGGGCCTCCACATCTACGGTGGCGCCGTCCTCAAAGCGGTTGAGCATGGACACGTTCACGCTGTCCAGGGGCTTTGCGAAGATGTTATTGAAGCCGCGCTTGGGGATGCGGCGGGCCAAAGGCATCTGGCCGCCCTCAAAACCCACACGGACTCCGCCGCCGCTACGGGCCTTCTGGCCCTTGTGTCCGCGGCCGCCGGTCTTGCCGTTGCCGCTTCCGATACCACGGCCCTTCCTCCAGGCCTTGGAGGTGGAGCCGGCGGCGGGAGATAAGTCGTTAAGTTTCATTCCCGTACCTCCTTATTTCTCATCGGTGACCTGGAGGAGGTAGCCTATCTTGGCGATCTTGCCTCTGGTCTGGGGATTGTCGGGCTGGGTGGTCTTGTCGCCGATCTTGCGGAGCCCCAGGGACTCGGCGGTGGCGACGTGCTTGGCTATCCTGCCGTTGAGGCTCTTGACGAGCGTTATATTAATGTTAGCCATTTTAAGTCCTCCTTAGCCCAGGATCTCTTCGGGGGCCTTGCCGCGGGTAGCCGCGACCTGGGACACGTCCCGAAGGGACTTAAGGCCCTTCATGGTGGCGGCTACCACGTTGGCGGGGTTGTTGCTCCGCAGGCACTTGGTACGGATATCCGTGATGCCGGCGGCCTCAACGACCGCGCGGACGGCGCCTCCGGCGATAACGCCGGTACCGGCGGGGGCGGGCTTCAAAAGCACCCGGCCGGCGCCGAATTCGCCGATGACCTCGTGGGGGATCGTGGTCCCCTTCAGGGTGATGTGTGTGAAGTTCTTCTTGGCGTCCTCGATGCCCTTGCGAATGGCCTCGGAGACCTCAGCGGCCTTGCCAAGGCCGAAGCCGACCTTGCCCTTGCCGTCGCCCACGACCACGAGAGCGGAGAATTTCATAACGCGTCCGCCCTTGACGGTCTTGGAAACACGGTTGAGGGAGACGACCTTCTCGATATACTCGCTCTTGACCTCCTCGCGGTCGCGGCGGTTTGATCTTGCGTTGTTGTAAGGCATATTCGTTTCCTCCCTCCGTTAAAAGTTCAGTCCGCCCTCACGGGCGCCCTCGGCCAGCTCCTGTACGCGGCCGTGATAGATATAGCCGCCGCGGTCAAAGACCACGTCCTCTATACCCTTGGCCTTGGCCCTCTCGGCGATGAGCTTGCCCACCTTGCGGGCGCCCTCCTTGTTGGAGCCGGAGCCTTCAAAATCCTTTTCAACGGAAGAAGCGGCGGCCAGCGTGACGCCGTTCACGTCGTCGATGAGCTGGGCGTAGATGTTCTTCTCACTGCGGAAAACGTTGAGCCTGGGGCAGTCCGGCGTGCCGGAGATCTTGGCTCTGACTCTCTTGTGGCGCTTTAAGCGCTGTGCGTTAGTATCAGGTCTTTTAATCATTTAGGCACACCTCCTTTTATTTACCAGTCTTGCCTTCTTTGCGGCGAATGACTTCGTCTGCGTACTTGATGCCCTTGCCCTTATAGGGTTCCGGCGGCCTCTTGTTGCGAACGTCGGCGGCGAACTGGCCGACCTGCTGCTTGTCGACGCCGCGAATGACCACCTGGTTGGGGTTCGGCACGTCGATGGAGATGCCGTCCACCTCAGGGACTATGACCTGATGGGAGTAACCCAGGTTCATGACCAGGTTCTTGCCCTCCTTGGCCGCCCTGTAACCGACGCCGTTGATCTCAAGAGTCTTGGAAAACTCGTGAGTCACGCCGTGGACCATGTTGTTGAGGAGCGTGCGGGTAAGTCCGTGAAGGGCCCTATTCTCCTTGGTGTCGTCGGGGCGCTTTACGTGTATGACCTCGCCGTCCTTCTCGATGGACATAACGGGGCAAAGGGTCTTCGTGATGGTCCCCTTGGGGCCCTTGACTGTAACGACGTTGCCCTCGGCAACTGTCACGTCAACGCCGGCGGGGACGGTAATGGGAGCTCTACCGATTCTTGACATAGTATCTACCTCCCTTACCACACGAACGCCAGGACTTCACCGCCGACATGCTGCGCGCGCGCGGCCTTGTCGGTCATGATGCCCTTGGACGTGGAAATGATGGCGGTGCCGAGTCCCTTGAGAACATAAGGTATCTCGTCGGTGCCCGCGTAAACGCGAAGGCCCGGCTTGGACACGCGGCGGAGTCCCTGGATGACCTTCTCGTTGCCGTTGTACTTCAGGGTCACCTTGATGACTCCCTGACCACCATCATCGTTGATCTGGAAGCTCTTGATGTATCCCTCGTCAAGCAGGATCTGGGCTATTGCCTTTTTCATGTTTGAGCAGGGGATATCTACTGTGGGGTGCTTTGCGGAGTTAGCGTTCCTGATGCGGGTCAGCATATCCGCAATGGGGTCTGTAACTTGCATTTTCTTGTTTTCCTCCTTGATCAGAGTTACCGTCCGGTCACCCGGTACGGTTCAGGCGGCGAGGTATCCACGGCAATCCGTGATTGCCGCGGACCTTTCGCCGTCCTATTAAAACTAAATAGAATTACCTCTTTGGCTCCCCCTCCGGGGGAGCTGTCACGGCTTCGCCGTGACTGAAGGGGCCGTCGCGCTGAGGGCTTACCACGAAGCTTTCTTAACTCCAGGAATTTCTCCCTTATAAGCCAGCTCCCTGAAGCAGATACGGCAGATGCCGTAGTTGCGAAGGTAGGCGTGGGGGCGGCCGCAGATCTTGCAGCGGTTGTACTTGCGGGTGGAGAACTTGGGGTCGCGCTGCTGCTTGAGTATCATAGATTTCTTAGCCATAATTTTTCTCCTCCCTTAGTCTCTGTAAAACGGGGCGCCCAGCAGGGTAAGAAGCTCGCGGGCCTCCTCGTCGGTCTTGGCGGTGGTGCACATCACGATGTCCATGCCGCGGATCTTGTCGATCTTATCGTAGTCGATCTCAGGGAATATGAGCTGTTCCTTGATGCCCAAGGCGTAGTTGCCGCGGCCGTCGAAGGAGTTGGGGTTGATGCCGTGGAAGTCGCGGACACGGGGCAGAGCCACGTTGAAAAGCCTGTCCAGGAACTCCCACATTCTGTCGCGGCGGAGGGTGACCTTCACGCCGATGCTCATGCCCTCACGGATCTTGAAGTTTGCCACGGATTTACGGGCCTTGGTGACGACGGCGTGCTGGCCGGCGATAGCGGAGATCTCCTTCACCACGCTCTCGGTGACCTTGGCGTTGTCCTTGGCGTCGCCGCAGCCCACGTTGATGACTATCTTGTCAAGGCGGGGGATCTGCATGACGCTCTTGTAGCCGAACTTCTTCATAAGAGCGGGGGCGATCTCGGACTGGTACTTCGCCTTCAGGTTGGGGACCTTCTTGACGGGGGCCTCGACAGGTGTCTCGGCGGCCTTTGCTTTCTTTTCAGCCATGTTCAATCACTCCTCCTCTCTCAAAACTCGGCTCCGCACTTCTTGCAGGCGCGGACCTTCTTGCCGTCGGCGATCTTGTGGCCGACGCGGGTGGGCTTGCCGCACTTGGGGCAGACCAGCATGACCTTGGAGACGTAGATGGGGGTCTCCTTCTTGATGATCTCGCTCTGCTCCTCCTGACGGCGGGCCTTCTGATGGCGCTTGGCAACGTTCACGCCCTCCACGATGACCTTGCGGCCCTCAGGATCGGCGCTTATGACCTTGCCCTGCTTGCCCTTGTCCTTACCGGACAGGACCACAACTGTGTCGTTGGTTCTGATCTTCATTTACTCGGTCCTCCTCATATGACTTCGGGAGCCAGGGACAGGATCTTCATGTAATCCTTATCGCGGAGCTCTCTGGCCACAGGCCCGAAGATACGGGTCCCGACGGGGTTCTTGTCGTCGCGGATGAGCACCGCGGCGTTCTCGTCAAACCTGACGTAGGTGCCGTCGCCGCGGCGGACGCCCTTGGCGGAGCGGACGATGACGGCCTTGACCACGTCGCCCTTCTTCACCTGGCCGCCGGGGGCGGCCTTCCGGACGGAGGCGACGATGACGTCGCCGATGTTGCCCCACTTGCGCTTGGCGCCGCCAAGCACGCGGATGCACTTTATCTCCTTGGCGCCGGTATTGTCGGCGACCTTCAGATAGCTTTCCTGCTGTATCATTTATGCCGCCTCCTTACTTCGCCTTCTCGACGATCTCAACGAGCCGCCATCTCTTGTCCTTGGACAGGGGACGGGTCTCCATGACGCGGACGGTATCGCCGACGCCGCACTCGTTGTTCTCGTCGTGAGCCTTGAGCTTATAGGTCCTCTTGACTATCTTCTTATAGAGGGGGTGGGGCACACGCTCAGCGATGGCCACCACGATGGTCTTGTCCATCTTGTCGGATACCACGCGGCCGACGCGGGTCTTCCGGGAGGACGTTCTTACTTCACTCATTCAAGTTACCTCCTCACTGCCCGGCCTTTTCACGGATCACGGTCTGGACGCGGGCTATGTCCTTCCTGACCTGGGAGATCCGGATGGGGTTGTCGAGCTGGTTCGTAGCGTGCTGCATACGGAGTGTGAACAGGTCCTTCTTGAGGTCGGTGAGCTTGGCCTCAAGCTCAGCGTCGCTCATCTTTCTAACATCTTTAGCCTTCATCTCATTCACCCTCCTCGGTCTCACGGGCGACTATCTTCGTCTTGCAGGGCAGCTTGTGGGCGCCGAGGCGCAATGCCTCCTGGGCGTCCTCAACGCTGACGCCGGCGATCTCAAAGAGGACTCTGCCGGGCTTGACGACTGCGACCCAATACTCAGGGGCGCCCTTACCGGAGCCCATACGGGTCTCGGCGGGCTTGGCCGTCACGGGCTTGTCGGGGAAGATCTTTATCCAGACCTTACCGCCACGCTTGGTGTAACGGGTGATGGCCACACGGGCCGCCTCTATCTGGTTGGAGGTGATCCACGCAGGCTCCGTGGCGACTAAGCCCCACTCGCCGTAGGTCACCTTATTGCCGCGGGTAGCGACGCCGGTCATGCGGCCGCGCTGCTGCTTGCGGTACTTGACTCTCTTAGGTAAAAGCATCAGTTAGCCCCTCCTTCTTTAGGAGTGTTGGACGCGGGGCGGGGCCCACGGGGCTGGAAGTTGCCCTGGCGGGGAGCGCCCTGGCGGTCACGGTTGAAGCCGCCCTGGGGACGGGGACCCCTGCGGTCGTCCCGGCGCTCGCGGCGCTCACGGGGAGGACGGCTGGTGTCCATGGTGCGGGGAGTGGTGCGGAGAGTGCTGGAGAGGATCTCGCCCTTGTAGATCCAGACCTTGACGCCGATGCGGCCATAGGTGGTGGCGGCCTCGGCAAAGCCGTACTCGATGTCGGCCCTCAGGGTCTGAAGGGGAATGGTGCCCTCGTGATAGCTCTCGTTCCGGGCGATCTCGGCGCCGCCGATACGGCCGGAGAGCTTGATCTTTATGCCGCGGACGCCCATGCGCATGGCTCTGCCCATGGCGTTCTTCATGGCCCGGCGGTAGCTGGCACGCTTCTCAAGCTGCTGAGCGATGGACTCGGCAACCAGCTGAGCGTCGGCGTCGGGGTTCTTGACCTCGATGATGGAGACTGCCACGGTCTTGCCCAGCATCTTCTCCAGATCGGCGCGGAGCTTCTCTATCTCCTGGCCGCCCTTGCCGATGACAAGTCCGGGACGGGAGCAGTGCAGGAAGATCTTGACCTTGGAGCTGTCACGCTCGATCTCGATCTTGGGCACGCCAGCGTCATAGAGGCGCTTTTTAAGATATTTACGGATCTTGTGGTCCTCGACGATAAGGTCGCCCACCTTGTCGTCCCTGGCGTACCAGCGGGAATCCCAGTCCTTGATAACGCCCACGCGCAGTCCGTGAGGATTAACTTTCTGTCCCATTGCTTACGCCTCCTTTTCCTTAAGAACGATGGTGATGTGGCTGGTGCGCTTGTTGATGCGGTAGCCGCGGCCCTTGGATACGGGCTGCATTCTCTTGAGAATGGGGCCGGGGTTGCCGTAGGCCTCAGCCACATAGAGCCTGGAGGGGTCCATGTTGAAGTTGTTCTCCGCGTTGGCCTCGGCGCTCTTTAAGAGCTTCACCATTATCTCGGTGGCGCGGTTGGGGGTGTTCATCAAGATGGCGCGGGCCACGTTGGCGTCCTTGCCCCTTATGAGGTCGCAGACTATCTTCACCTTGCGCGGTGAGATAAGCGCGTATTTGATCTGTGCTCTTGCTTCCATCATTTATCCTCCTTATTTGGCTGCCGTCTTGCTGCCGGAGTGACCGCGGAAGGTCCGGGTCGGAGCAAACTCGCCCAGCTTGTGGCCGACCATGTCCTCTGTGATATACACGGGGATATGGCGGCGTCCGTCGTGGACGGCGATGGTGTGGCCGACAAAGGACGGGAAAATGGTGGACGCGCGGCTCCAGGTCTTGAGGACCTTCTTGTCGCCGGTCTTGTTCATCTCATCGACTCTCTTCAAAAGCTCAGGAGCCGCGAAGGGTCCCTTTTTGATACTTCTGCTCATTTTCTCAGTCCCTCCTTACTTAGAGTTGCGGCGCTTGACTATGAACTTATCGGTGCGGTTCTTAGTCTTGCGGGTCTTATAGCCGAGAGCCGGCTTACCCCACGGGGTAACGGGGCCGGGACGGCCGATGGGGCTCTTGCCCTCGCCGCCGCCGTGGGGGTGGTCGACGGGGTTCATCACGGAGCCGCGGACGGTGGGACGAATGCCCATGTGGCGGACACGGCCGGCCTTGCCCAGATGGACGTTGGCGTGGTCGATGTTGCCGACCTGGCCGATGGAGGCCATGCAGTCAAGGCGAATGTACCGGTACTCGCCGGAGGGGAGCCTGACCTGGGCCATGCCGTTCTCCTTGGCCATGAGCTGCGCCGCCGCGCCGGCGGAGCGCACCAACTGTGCGCCGCGGCCGGGGTAGAGCTCGATGTTGTGGATTATGGTACCCACGGGAATGCTCCCGATGGGGAGGGCGTTGCCGGGCTTGATGTCGGCCTCAGGGCCGCTCATGACGGTGTCGCCGGCCTTCAGGCCAACAGGGGCCAAGATGTAGCGGCGCTCGCCGCCCTCGAACTCCACGAGAGCGATATAGGCGGAGCGGTTGGGGTCGTACTCAAGGCGCAGGACGGTGCCGGGGACTCCGACGTTGGAGCGCTTGAAGTCGATGACACGGTACTTGCGACGGTTGCCGCCGCCCTTGTGGCGGACGGTGATGTGGCCGTAGCTGTTGCGGCCCGCGTGCTTTTTCAGCACCTCGGTGAGGGCGCGCTCAGGCTTTGCCTTCTTATCTACTCCGTCAAAGCCGGAGACGGACATGTGCCTCCTGGACGGGGTAGTGGGTTTATAAAACTTTATAGCCATTTCTTAATCCTCCCTTATACCATGCCCTCGAAGAACTCGATGGACTTGGAGTCAGCGGTGAGCCGGACAACGGCCTTTTTCCAGGTGCGGGTCATGCCCTCAGGATAGCGGCCGGTCCTCTTGGCCTTGCCGCGGACGTTAAGGGTGTTGACGCTGGCGACCTTGACGTCGAAGATCTCCTCCACGGCGCTCTTGATGTCGGCCTTCGTGGCGTCCTTCGCGACCTCGAAGACGTACTTCTTAAGATCGATGGACTCCATGGACTGCTCGGTGATGATGGGGCGGATAATAATATCATATGAGGTCTTCATTACGCGTACACCTCCTCGATGGTCTGGAGAGCCGCCTTATCCACAACGAGCTTGTCGGCGTTGAGGATATCGTAGGCGTTAAGGATCTTTGCGGGGGTGGTCACCACGCCGGGAATGTTCCTGGCGGAGAGGACCACGTTCTTATCGACCTCGTTGGTGACGACGACGGCCTTGGAGCCGGCGCCGACCTTATCCAAAAAGGCCTTGAAGGTCTTGGTCTTTATCTCGTCCATCTTGAGCCCGTCCACCACGATGACGCTCGTCTCGGCGGCCTTGTCGGAGAGGGCGGAGCGGATAGCGAGGCGACGGACCTTCTTGTTGACGGAGAAGCCGTAATCTCTGGGCTTGGGGGCGAAAGCCACGCCGCCGTGGGTCCACTGGGGATTGCGGGTGGAGCCCTGACGGGCACGGCCTGAGCCCTTCTGCCTCCAGGGCTTGATGCCGCCGCCGGAGACCTCGGCCTTCGTCAGGGCGCTCTGGGTGCCCTGACGCAGGTTGGCCAGATGGTTGCGGACCACGGTGTGGACTGCGGTCTCATTGGGCTCGATGCCGAAGATGGCGTCGGAGAGCTCAACTTCGCCTATGACCTCTCCGGCCATGTTGTAAACATTTGCTTTAGGCATATTTCAGTCTCTCCTTTCTCAGCCACGGGCGGACCGCTTCTGCGGGTTGGAGCTTACGGTCTGAGCCGGGCCCTTGACCTTGCTACGGTTGATGACTGTATTCTTGAGGTAGACGATGCCGCCCTTGGGGCCGGGCACCGCGCCGCGAACGGCGATCATGTTGAGATCCGGGTCGATGTGGACGATGTCCAGGTTCTGGACCGTGACCTGCTCCGCTCCCATGTGGCCCGCGCCGATCTTGCCCTTGTAGATGCGGGAGGGGGTGGAGGTGGAGCCCATGGATCCGGCGTGACGGTGAACGGGGCCGCCGCCGTGGCTGGTGGGGGTCCGCTGGGCGTTGAAGCGCTTGATGGCGCCCTGATAGCCCTTACCTTTGCTTATACCGGTGATGTCCACCTGGTCGCCTTTTGCGAACATGTCGGCCTTTATCTCGTCGCCGACCTCGAACTTGGAGCAGTCAGCCAGCCTGAACTCCTTCAGGTGGCGCTTGAGCTCCGTCCCGGCCTTCTTGAGATGTCCGACCTCAGGCTTGGTGAGCTTCTTCTCGGCAACGTCCTCGAAGCCGAGCTGAATGGCGTCGTAGCCGTCCTTATCGGCGGTCTTGACCTGCGTCACCACGCAGGGACCGGCCTCGATAACGGTGACGGGAACGGCTTTTCCGGCTTCATCGAAGATCTGGCTCATGCCGACCTTTTTGCCGATGATGACCTTTGTCATTTCCATTGCTGATCTATTCCTTCCTTTTAAGGTTATTGGTCGACGGCCTTGGGCCTTTAGCAACCTTTGGCCCTTCCGCCGACTTGACCCCGCGCGCTTAACGCAAGTCGCGCGCGATGGGTGTTAACAAAATCGTGCCTTGGCACTTCCATTTTGGCTCCCCCTCTGGGGGAGCTGTCACGGCTCTTGAGCCGTGACTGAAGGGGTGCGCCGTAGGCGCTTCAATTTTGGCTCCCCCTCCGGGGGAACTGTCGCGGCTCTTGAGCCGTGACTGAAGGGGCCTCCCGATTTTTTTGTGAGACGAGGCGCGGCGGCGCGGACAGTACTTTGTGTACGGCAAGCCGTCGCAACGAAGTATCACGGAAAAATCAAAGTTTAATCTCTATCTCCACACCGGCGGGGAGCTCAAGAGACATAAGGGCCTCCACGGTCTTCTGGGTGGGAGCGATGATGTCGATGAGGCGCTTGTGGGTGCGGCGCTCGAACTGCTCACGGGAGTCCTTATCTTTATGGACGGCGCGCAGAATGGTCACGACCTCCTTCTTGGTGGGCAGGGGAATGGGGCCGGAGACCTTGGCGTCGGTCCTCTTGGCGGTCTCGACTATCTTCTCGGCGGTCTGGTCGATGAGCTGGTGGTCATAAGCCTTGAGTCTGATGCGAATGGTTTTCTTAGCGGGTGCCATTTTTCTTTCCTCCAAAATCGTACATTAAATAGTACGGTGAAAAATTTTCCGTACACATATCCGTGCGTATCACTCCCGCTCAGAAATAAAGCCGGACATGGTCCGGCCGTATCCTGTCCAAGCGATATACGCGTTTATCGCCATGTCTTAGGAAAATCCTTCAGCCGCCCGATTGCGTCGTCGCTTAAAATCGCGTTATTCGCCGTTCGGCAGACGCTTTCGCGCCAGCCTCGCGGCTCACACGCTGACTTCGCTCCTCCTTTCCCTCCATGACGTTTACGTCATGTCGGGTCAGGAAAGGGTTCCAGCAACGACCGGACATACTCCCCGGAAGTTACCGCCTCTCGGCGCAATCTCCCGGATCATCGCAGTGCGCTCTGGGACATACTTTCTCCGCAGGCGCTTTGATAGAATACCAAATCTGTCACCCAATGTCAAGAGAAATTTTAAATTTTTTTCTTGATTTTCTCCGTCTTTCCGGAAAAAACCCAAAAATCCCGAAAAAAGCCGCCCGGAGGCGGCTTTTGAGCGGTTTTTTATTCCTCGACGACCGGGTATACCACCGTATCCGTGTAGTGCCACCACTCGGCGCTGTACGGCGTAAAGCCGTGGACGGACATGAGCTTTTCAAGGAGCTCGGCGTTTGCGGCGGCGGTCTCGGTGACGTCGGAGTAGTCCCTGTCGGCCCTCGCCGTGAAGTCGTCAAAGCCCGTGGGCATCTCCAGCTCCACGCCGTCCAAGGTCACTAATGTAATATCCACCGTGTTGCCCCGGCTGTGCTTGGACCCGCTGTGGTTGGGGTTCGCCACGTATCTTGAGTCCGGACATATCTCCCAAAGCTTGTACTGAGCCGACGTGGGGCGGTAGGCGTCCCATATCTTCAGGGACAGGCCCATCTCCCGAAGCTCCGTCTGGACCTCCATGAGCTTTTTGACCGTGCCGTACCTGAGCCTCGCCTCCGTGAAGTCGTAGATCACCTGCCCGGTGAAATTGTCCTCCGTCGCGTATTTCAGGTCCACGTATATGCCCGGAATGTAGACTGTCACGTCCACCAGGTCCCCGTCCTCCGGCTCGAATACCTCCCCGGTTGGCTCCGTCGGGGGCTCCGTGGGCGGTTCAGTTGGCGGCTCCGTGGGCGCGGTAGTGGGCTCGACTGTGGGCTCAGCTGTCGTGTCCGTGGGGCTCGTGGCCACCGGTGTGCCGCCCTCCGGGCCTATGCACACGGCGGGCGAATCGCCGGGCCCCGTCACGTCCCGCGGCTCTATGCCGTAGGGCGCGATGCTCTCCTCCCCGCCGGGCTCCGTCGCTTCGGGCCCCTTCAAGAGCTTCGGCACAAAGGCCACCGCCAGCACCGCCGCGGCGGCCAGTGAGGCGGTGACACCTATGTAGCGGCGCCGCCGCATGGCGCTCTTTTTGGCGCGAAGCGCTCTCACCCCCGCCATAACGCCCGTCAGAAGCTCCTCCGGGGGCTCGGCGCTCTCGGAAAGGGCCTCGCGGGCAAAGCGCATTGCGTCAAAAAGCTCCCTGTCCTCAGGCCGGGACGCCAAAAGCCACTCAAGCTCCGCCTCGTCCTTTGCCCCAAGCCGGCCGTCCAGCCTCGCACTCATAAGCTCGTAGAGCCGTTCCCTCTCGGTCACTCCCGCGTCCCTCCTTTCCGTTTATTGGACTGATTGTTAGACTGTGCGTGAAAAGTAAATGTTCCGCTGTTTTTCAAATTTTCAGCAAGGGCCGCTCTGGCTCTTGCAAGGCGGGACTTCACCGTGCCCTCCTCCAGCTTCAGGACCCTCGATATTTCCGCGTAGCTCATGCCCCGGTACTCACGCATCATGAGTATTATCCGCTTGTCCTCATTAAGCTCCGAAAGGGCCCGGCGGACGCTCTCCAACTCCTCCCGGCGCTCCATGAGCTCGTCGGGGCCGGGGCCGGGGTCCGGGGCGTCAAGCTCCGCCCCCTCCTCGTCCGTGGGCATGGACACCACGTGGCCCCGACGGCTTTTCTTGATGAGGTCCATGCAGGCGTTGTAGGTGAGCCTATATAGCCACACGGACACCCGGCTGTCGCCCCGGAAGGACTTTAAATTCTGGTAAGCCTTCAAAAAAGCGTCCTGAGAGGCGTCCAGCGCGTCCTCGGCGTTGCCGGTGAGCTTCAGGGCGAGATTGTACACGTGCTTCTGGTTTTCCCGCACCAGCCTCTCGAAGGCCCGGTCGTCGCCTTGGGCGGCGGCGCGGACGATTTTCTGTTCCTCCTCGGCGGTCACGCTCCGCGCCCCCTCTCCTCGTCTCGCAAAAAGTCAAGAATGTCCCTCGACACATTATATATATCCTGAAGGGTGGTCATACTCATGAGCTGTCCCTTGAAAAAGGCCGCTCTTGGCATACCCTTCAGGTACCATGCGAAGTGCTTTCTGGCCTCAAGACAGGCCGTCCTCTCGCCAAGGACCTCGGCGCTTCGCTCAAACTGCCTGACGGCCGTCCGGACCCTCTCGGAATACGGCGGCGGCGCCGGGAGCTCCCGGCCCTCCATCGCGGCGCGGCACTCGTCGAATATCCACGGGTCGCCCATGGCCCCACGGCCTATCATGACGGCGTCCGCGCCGGTGCTTTTCAGCATGGCCGCCGCGTCCGGCCCGGAGAAAATGTCGCCGTTGGCGATGACCGGCACGGACACCGCCGCCTTCACCGCGGCTATTATCTCCCAATCGGCCCGGCCTGAGTACATCTGCACCCTCGTCCTGCCGTGGACGGCTATGGCGGAGGCCCCGGCCTCCTCGCACATTTTCCCAAATTCCACCGCGTTTATGTGAGCCCCGTCGAAGCCCTTGCGGAATTTCACCGTCACGGGCCGGTCGGAGCTTTCGCGTACCGCCTCGATTATTCTGCCCGCCAGCTCCGGCCTTAGCATGAGGGCCGAGCCGTCGCCGGACTTTACGACCTTGCCCACGGGGCAGCCCATGTTTATGTCGATGAGGTCGCAGTTTGAGATCTCGCACGCTTTCGCCGCGGCCTCGCCCATGCAGACGGGGTCCGAGCCGAAAAGCTGTACCGCCGCGGGGTGTTCGTTCTCCCCCAGCTCCATTATGAGCCGTGTCTTTTTGTCCTGATACATGAGGGCCTTGGAGCTCACCATCTCCGTATATGTGAGGCCCGCCCCGTGGGCCCGGCAGACCTCCCGGAAGGCAAGGTCCGTAACTCCCGCCATTGGCGCCAGCGCAAGACGCGATCTTACCTCAACTCCGCCTATATTCACGTACCCGCCTCCCCTTTCGTTTTATCCGTAAGGGATATTTTACGCAATTTTCACCCGTATGTCAACAAAAACGCCCCGGCGGGTAGCCGCCGGGGCATCGTATCAACTATCAGTCAGCGAACAGCAGGCGCTCAGTCGCTCTCGATGAGGCCGTAGCCGCCGTTTTTGCGCTTGTAGACCACGGCGAACTTGTCCTCCTCGTCCTGATTTTTAAAGACGAAGAACTCGTGGTCAAGAAGGTTCATCTGCAAAATGGCCTCCTCCACCGTCATGGGCTTGATGGAGAAGCGCTTTGTGCGGACCACCTCAAATTCGTCGGTCTCCTCATCTTCCGGGGCGATGACCGGGGCCTTTATCTCCCGCTCGAAAGCGCCCTCGCGGAGCCTTTTCTCAAGGCGTGTCTTGTTCTTGCGGATCTGCCGCTCGATGCTGGCGGCGGCGGAATCAATTGAGGCGTACATGTCCCCCGTGGTCTCGCTCACGCGGTAGATCATTCCTCCGGCCCGGATCGTGGCCTCGCAGATGAACCGTCCCCGCTCCATGGAGAACGTCACCGACGCGTCGCCCTCGTTTTTGAAAAGCCTGTCCAGCTTCCCAAGCTTCTTCTCGGCGTACGCCCTCACGTCCTCGGAGACCTGCAGTTTCTTCTCGGCAAAGGTAAACCTCATTGTCGTCAGCTCCTTTCTGTGTACGGGGAGATATTCTCCCCCAAGGAGCATTATATCACAGTCCGTGTAAAAAATGAACAAAAATTTTGGTAATTTTTCAAAATTTTTTGAGAAATCGCCAAAATGAATAAATGGCCGTGTAAATTAGGGCAGACTATTGGAAAAGGCCGCAGGCCTTTTTCGACAATTTAAAGCTTGCAACTTGCGTGGCGGGTTACGTGACAGCCGATGTTGACCACGCACGCCGTGCCGGCGATGTGGGCGGCGTAGGCGTTTATGTTGACGGCCAGCGCCGTTGTCCTGCCCCCGAAGCCTTGGGGGCCGATGCCAAGCTTGTTTATCTTCTCAAGTGTCCGGCGCTCCATATCGGCGTAAAATTCGTCCACACTTCGTCTGTCGATGGGCCTTGTCAAAGCCAGTTTTGCCATGTGGGCGGCCTTCTCCACCGTGCCGCCGATGCCCACGCCCACGATTACCGGCGGGCAGGGGTCGGCCCCGGCGATGCTGACCGTCTCCACGATAAAGTCCTCAAAGTCCTCGATTTTGGCGGAGGGCAGGAACATCTTCATGCGGCTTTTGTTCTCGCTCCCGAAGCCCTTGGGGGCCACGGTGAGGGCGAGCCTGTCGCCGGGGACTATCCTCGTCCATATGACGGGAGGGGTGTTGTCATTGGTGTTTACTCTCCGGAATGGGTCGGCCACCACGGATTTGCGCAGATAGCCGTTCACGTACCCCCGGCGCACGCCCTCGGTGACGGCCTCCTCAAAGTCCCCGCCCGCTATGTGTAAGTCCTGCCCCACGTCGGCGAAAACCACCGCCATTCCCGTGTCCTGACAGATGGGCAGACCGTCAGCGGCGGCGCATTTGAAATTCTCCTCCATGTCCCGCAGCGCCGCCCGGCCGGCCTCGGAGGGCTCGGCCTCCTCCGCGCACTCGATGGCCATGGCCACGTCCGGCGTCAGCACCGTAGCCGCCCGGACGCAGAGCCTCTCCACCGCGTCCGTAATATCCGAACAAAGTATCTCCCGCATAAAAATCTCCTTAAAAACACGTCGATTTATAAATGTTCCCGTTTAAAATTTTCCCGCCCGTGTCCGGGCGGGTCATTTATTCGGTTATGTCCGCCAATTTAAACTCCACAAGCTCCGAAAGCCCCGAAAGGGACGTCTCCACCTGCCAGCCGATCTTCCCGGCGCTGAATATTATCTCGTCAAAGAGCTCCGCTGTCTCGTCGATAACGGTGGGGAAGCGCTTTTTCATGCCGATGGGCGAACAGCCGCCGTGGATATAGCCTGTCAGGGGCAGGAGCTCCTTGGACTTTATCATCTCCACGCTCTTTTCCCCCACGGCCCTCGCCGCTTTTCTCAGGTCCAGCTCGCAGAGCACCGGGACCATGAAGACGTAGTGCTCGCCGCTGCCGGCCTGTGTGACAAGGGTCTTGAATACCCGCTCCGGGTCCTCCCCCAGCGCGGCGGCCACCTCAGCGCCGCTTATAACTCCGGTATTTGAGTAGTCGTGGACCTTGTAGGCCACCTTCTTCTGGTCCAGAAGCCGCATGACATTGGTCTTTTGCGCCCTGTCAGCCATCAGTATATGTCCTGAACCACCGTCTCCGGGGGTACCTCCAGCTTCTCAGGGTGGGTCACGTTGAACTTCAGCATCTTGAGCCCCTGGGCGTAGTTGTAGCCGTCGCATATGCGCTCGTCGGTGACGATGGTGTAGTCCACGTACTTCTTTTCAAGCACCTTGCCGGTCCTGTCCACCTCGTAGGCGCGGCGGCGCGCGCCGAAGCTTATGAAAAGGGGAATGTTGCCGAAGTTGTAGAGGTGGTGGTATATGGGCGGTATGCCAAGTGAACCGATGTCCGTAATAACGAGGGAGCCGTGGAAGGGGCTGGCCGTGAGCACAAGCTTCGGCATAAGATTGAAGTAGTCAAGGAAGCACAAAAAGCCAACCAAAGTCTTCAGCACGAGCCTTGGGATCTTTATAAGTATCCCCGCCAGATCCCCGGTGGCGGTCTCGTCGCCGCCTTTGACCTGCTCGATGGCGGCGTTCATCTTGTTATAGACGTCGTTCACCGTATCGCGGGGGTCGAAGACCACCTTTATGCTGGTCTCGCCGCCGCTCTCCTCCATGGTCTTCTTCACCGTCATGACCACCTGTATATCGCGTCTGGCGTAGGCCCGCTGGCCCGTTATGTAGCGGTTCATCTGGGGCTTCTGGCTCACCGTGCGCACGTAGGCGGCGATAAATAGGTGGAGCATACCCAAATTTTTATACCCGTCTGCCCGCTTCTGCCTTAAGTATTTGTCGATCTCGGAGACCTCTATCGTGTCCCGGAAGTAGTTTGAGGCGTCCCCGCGGTCGCGCATGACGTAGGGGGTTATGCGCATATAGGGCGACAGGCTCTTTATGCGGCGCCCCGGCTTGTTCTTCGGAAAAACAGGTACCTTTTCTTTTTCGGACATTTGTGATCCCCGCCTTGATTTGTTATTTGCATAGCTATATAAAAGTATATAATACTGTTGTGAAAGTTTCAACCGATTTTGAAAAATTTTTTGTAAAAGGCGAAAAAAATTATTCCGTCTTTCTGATAATATGTCAACATGCTGTTGATTTTGTGTCAAAAGGGTGCTATAATGTCCGGGAAAAAATGACGAAGGTTGATATAAATGGCCAATATTAAGGACAACAGGCGCTCCCAGTACACACGCACGGCGCTGAGAAAAGCTCTTTTGGGGCTGATGCTGGAAAAGCCGGTGAACAGGATAACGGTAAAGGAGCTGTGCTCCGCGGCGGACATAAACCGGGGGACCTTCTACGCCCACTACGCAAGCCCGGAGCAGCTCTTAGCCCAGGTGGAGAACGAGTTCTATCTGGACCTTCTTAACGAGGTGGCGTCCTTCCAGCAGGCCGACGACGTGGAGCGCATATTCACGAAGGCCCTCTACGCCCTTCTGGAGCGCCGGGAGCTTGCCAGCGTGCTATTCGGGCCCAACGGGGACCGGGATTTTCTGGCCCGCGTCATACGGGTGGCCCACGACATGTGCATCGTCCAGTGGAGCGCCGTAAGCCCCGACGCCCCAAGGGCGGCGCTGGAGCACCTCTACTCCTTCATCGCCTACGGGGTGGTGAAGATACTTCAGGAGTGGCTGGCCGGCGGCTCTGTGGAGACCCCGGAGTACATGGCCGCCATGCTCACGGATCTGTGCAATTACGGCGTCAGCGGCTTTGTGGCCCTTGAGAAGATCGACCCCCCGGTCCGCCGCCGGTATCCGGGTCTGGGCGGAAAGGAAGAAAGCCGATGACCGTCTATCTCGTCCGCCACGGCGAGACCGCCTGGAACAAGGAAAGCCGCATACAGGGCCGGGAGGACGTGCCCCTTGACGCCGACGGCCTTGCTCAGGCGGAGAGCTGCGCCAAGGGGTTTCTGGGCAAAAAAATATCCGCCGTCCTCTCAAGCCCCCTGTCGAGGGCCTTGGAGACGGCGAAGCTCATCGGAAAGGCGGTGGGCGCCCCCGTATATGTGGAGCCGGACCTCACCGAGCGGGACTTCGGGAGCGTATCGGGCCGCGTGGTGGACATCTTCAACCCGGAAAAATACGCCAGCGACTTAGAGCCTCTGGACGATGTTGCGGAGCGTATGCTCTCCGTCCTTCGCCGGTACGCGGAAAGGTTGCCCCATGATTTCGCCGCCGTGTCCCACGGAGGGGCCATAAACGCCCTTTTGCGGGCGGTTTCCGGGGGAGAAATAGGGAGCGGCAAGACACGGCTCATAAACGCCGGAGTCAGCGTGCTCAAATTTGAAAACGGGAGCTTCACCGTAGCCGGATACAATCTGCGGCCGGGGGAATATTGAGCTTGCCTTTTCACATATCCTCTGATATAATCTTACCAAATCCAACACATGCTGTGCAGAGTAGGCCGGCGCGCGTTAAGTGCCCATGGGACGGAGAGTTGCCTTTGGGACGAAGGGTCATTCCCGCGGTGCGCCCGCCGCATCCCGCTGCGACAGAGAGAACATCTCCTGCCTTGTGGAATTTCTGCATGGGAGGAGGTTTTTTTGTGAAGAAATTTACCGGTTCACTCATAAGCTCCTTTTTGGAGCTCAAGCGCCTCAGGTCCCTCACGTTCCTCGCCGTCATGGGCGCTCTTGCTTTGGCGCTGGAGGCCGTGGCCAGCCTCGATCTGGGGCCCTACATATCCATCGGCTTTTCGGGCCTTCCAAATCAGCTTGTGGACCTCCTGCTGGGGCCCTCCGCCGGGGGACTTTTCGCGGGGGCCATGGACGTGCTCAAGTACCTCATAAAGCCCGCCGGGCCATTCCACTTCGGCTTCACCTTTGACGCCATGCTGGCGGCCTTCATCTACGGGTGCTCCTACTACGGCCGCCCGGTGACGCTAAGGCGGATATTCATAACGAAGCTCATCGTCACCGTGGTCGTCAACATGGCCCTTGGCACCATGTGGATAAGCCTGCTCTACGGCCGGGCCTTTATGGTCCTCCTGCCCTCACGGGCTCTCAAGGACCTCCTCGTCTGGCCGGTGGAGTCCATGATATTCTACACTCTTGCCCTTGCCTTGGAGGACGCGGGGATATATAAGCTCCTCAAAAAAGACTCCCCAAGACTTCACTGAGCTCACTCTATCCCGAAAAACCTCCGGCCGTTCTCCGTGGTTATCTCCGCCACGCGCTCCGGCTCCATGCCCCGTATCTCGGCGATCTTTTCCGCCACAAGATGGACGTTCAGGGAGGAATTTCGCTCCCCCCTGTGGGGCACCGGGGCCATGTAGGGGCTGTCCGTCTCGATCATCATACGGTCTAAGGGCATCTTCTCAATGACCTCCAGACACCTTCTGGCGTTTTTGAAGGTGACGATACCGGTGAAGGATATATATAGGCCCATGTCAAGGAGCAGCTTCGCCACCTCCCAGCTTCCGGAGTAGCAGTGGACTACGCCATTTGACACGCTGTGGGCCCTTAAAATGTCGAGGTTATCCTGTACCGCCTCCCGCTCGTGGATTATGACGGGCTTTTTGAGCTCACGGGCCAAATCAAGCTGCTGGCCGTAGACCCTCCTCTGGACCTCCCTCGGCGAGAAGTCGTAGTGGTAGTCAAGGCCGATCTCCCCCACCGCCACGCACTTTGGGTCCCCGGCAAGGGCGCTAAGCTCGTGGAGGTAATCCTCCCCCGCCCTCTCCGCCTCGTGGGGGTGTACCCCGGCGGCGAAGTATACAAAACTGTGCTTTGCGGCGATGTCGCGGGCCTTTTTCGCCGATAAAATATCCGAGGCCGGGTCCACGATGAGCTCCACGTCGGCATCTGCCATTTTTTTAAGAAGCTCGTCCCGGTCCAAGTCAAATTTTTCGTCGTCATAGTGGGCGTGAGTATCGAAGAACATTAAATTTCCCTCCGAATATCCATCATTTTTTAAAAAAACTCTTGCAATATGCCTGAAGTTATGATACCATAAAAGTCCCGCGATTCAAAGACTAAAAAATACTTTATATAAAGGATTGATTATTTTGGAACTGGCAATCACTATCATTCAGCTTATAGCGTGTCTGGCTCTCGTGGTCATCGTGATACTTCAGAGCGGCAAGAGCGCCGGCCTCTCCAGCGCCATCGGCGGCGGCAGCGGCGAGACTTTCCTGTCAAAGAACAAGTCCAAGTCCCTGGACGCCCGCCTTGCCCGCCTCACCAAATGGGTCGCCGCCGTCTTCATGCTCCTGACTTTGGTGCTGGTGTTCATAACGAAATAAGCGAAATCACCGATCATAACCGCCCCGGTCCACCGGGGCGGTTTTTCTGCTTTCAATCAGGCCGGTTGGGCTCACTTTGTGGCTCGCCGTCCTCCACAAATTCCGCTATGTCCTCCAACCGGCAGTGGAGAATTGAGCACAGGGCGTTGAGCGTATAGGTGCTGACGTTGCCGTTTTTCCGCAGGCGATCCAACTGCCCGGCGCTTACGCCGTATTCCTTCAGGAGCTTATACTGGGAGACGTGCCGCTCCTTCATCGTGGCCCAGAGGCGATCGTAAACTATCATTTGAAACATTCCTTTTCCATCAGATCCCCGGCTGAGTTTGACCGGTTTGCGCAAAATTTATGTAAAAAGAATATTTCCATATACGTATGTTGACAATTAGCCAGATTCGGGTTATAATCCTTTTACGGGCTATATCCATAAATGCCCGAATAAGAAGGAGAGATACCTGTTATGCGAAAATCAGTTAAGCTATTCAGTATTTTATTGGCGCTGGCGGTTGTGATCTCCGTCGTCCCGGTGGCCGGGGCCCTGGCGGACGGGGTAGAAGTGGCGGACACACCGGAGGCAACAGCCGCGACAGAAGCGACAACCGAGCCGGAAGCAACGGAAACGGCAGCCCCGGCGGACAGCAACGGGTTCGCGCCCCAAAACCTCAGGTGGGAGGGCACAACGCTTCTTTGGGACCCGCCGTATCCGATGCCGACGGCTAAGGATATGGGTCTTGACTCCAGAGAGACGCAATATCTGTTAAACTATGAGGTGAGCCTCCATAAAACAGATTCCTATTCCGAGCCTGAAATTCCATTTAGAATGTCATACGCTCCGGTCGGGGCCGGTGGCACGATAACGGACGATACATTTGTCAACGACCTGACGGATGGCGGCACCTTCTACTTCACCGTGCAGCTTGTGGCTATACCAGTTGTGCCAAATGGCGGTAGTCGCAAACCGTTATGGAGCGGAGCTCTCGCCACTTCAGGTCCGGCGACATTCGAAAAGGTCGAAAAAACTCCGCTTGAAAAGCCCGAAATTGATGTCGACAACACATTTATAAGCACACGAAGTGATTTTAACCCAGCGACTTGGGACTTTGATGAAATTGAATTGCTCGAAGTCACGCTGAAAGCCGAATCGGAATGCGAAAAGTGCCTGTATGTATTGACGTGGTACGGGACCAACGACGAACCGGCGACGACAGACTCCAGCTGGACAAAAATTACCAGCGCCGGACAACTCGGCCTGAGCTTTTCAATACCCACCGCAAGGGCGGAGGGATACAAGCACTTGGCGTTCACTATTCAATTCTACTGCATGGACGGCAAGCATACAGAAGGCCCGGAAAGCGACAAGGTGCTTCTTGATAGCATACAGAAAAAAAACCGACGACGAAGCACTTGAAGTAAAACCGGATAACATCGTTTTTAACCCCGATGGTACTGTGACATGGAGTATAGACGGGACGATCCCCGAAGAATACGAAGGGGTATATTGGTCTGTATATATCTATAACAAGGCCTCCGGGAGCTTGGTCGGGACCGATAACGGTTACGTAAGAGCCGACGGGGAAAGCTACGGGTCTGAGATTACGAGCTCCGCGGGTATAAACATCGAACAAAATGGCACATATATTGCGCTGGTAACTCTTCACGTCACCGTTGAACAGGCCGTAGAGCCGGGCACGCCGAGCGTTACCCGCAGAAGCGAAGCTCTTTCCAATGATCTTACGGTCAACACGGAGAGCGCCCTGTCCGTCCCCACCGGATTTAAGCTTGAGTGCGACTATTATAATACTACTGAAGGGTTTGGATTCTGGGAGCCGACTATCTCAGGGGAGCCGGCGGAGAGCGAAGGCGTCAACGTGACTTACTTGGTGACCTGGTATATAAGACAGGACGCGGCGTGGGAAGATGTGATGGATTTCTTATCACCGATCACCGATACTGCGCAAAAGAGCTTCCTTTCAATAACACCCGATGGCGCTGAGCTCGCGATGAAGGTAAAATCTCGCACCAGCGACCTCACAAAGGCCCGGAGCAGTACATACTCCGATTACATTGAGCTAAGTAACCTCACGCTCAGCTTGAACGAAGATTTCTTTACCGTGGACACCTCCGACGCCGTTTACACCGGGTCCGAGATAACAAAAACCGTCGCGCCCTCGGACATTTTCGGAAGCTCCTTATTCGGACATACCCTAATTCAGGACACCGACTACACCGTTACCTACGCCAACAACACCGAGGTGGGCACGGCGACAATAACGATCACCGGCATCGGCAAGTACACCGGTGAGCTTACATACAGCTTTAATATCACCGCGGCCCCCTCCGGCGGCGGTGAGGCCGGAGACGGCGACTACGACTACGATGATGATGACGATTATTATACCCCGCCTACCCCCTCAGACGTGATCGAGAGCACCACCAACGCGGACGGGAGCGTCACCCAGACGGCCACCCACGCCGACGGTTCAAAAACGGAGACGACCACCACGGCTGACGGCGTTGTCGGCACGGTAGAGCGCTCCTCCACCGGAGAGATAGTCTCCGCCGAGGTGACCGTCTCAGCCTCCGCGGTCGGCGGAATCGTAACGGCTCCTTTGGAGGTGACCGCCTCCGCCGACAGCGCGAACGCCCCGGAGATAAGCGTTAAGGCGCCGGCCGGAAGCATCGCGAAGGTAGAGATACCCGTTACCGGCGTTGGCCCCGGCACCGTGGCGGTGAAGGTCAATCCTGACGGCACCGAGGAGGTCATACGGGACTGCGTGGACGGAAAGAGCGGCGTTATCTTCAGCACGGAGGGCGACGTCACCGTGAAGATCGTTGAGCGGAGCAGCTCCTTCACCGACATGAGCGGCAACAGCGCCTGGGCCAGCGACGCCGTGGAGTTTGTGGCCGCAAGGGAGCTGTTTAACGGCACAGGCAACAACAATTTCACGCCGGCGGGCACTATGAGCCGCGGCATGATGGTGACCGTCCTTTACCGTCTGGCGTATGAGCCGGAGACCGCCGATACCGGTGCGGCCTTCGACGACGTGGGAGGCGACAAGTTCTATTCCGAGGCGGTGGCATGGGCCGCTGACAATAACGTAGCCAACGGTTACAGCGCCGGCACCTTCAGCCCTGACGACAACGTAACACGGGAGCAGCTGGTCACAATGCTGTACCGCTACGCCAAGTCCGGCGGTTGGGACGTCACCGCGTCCCAGAGCCCGCTGAGCGGCTTTGCCGACGGCAACGATGTCCATGACTACGCCAAAGACGCAATGGCCTGGGCCGTCAGCGCGGGCATCATCTTGGGGAACAATAACGGAGATTTGTCCCCGGAGGGCAACGCCACCAGAGCCGAGGCCGCGACGATCCTGATGCGCTTTTGCAAAAACATAATCAACGCCGCGTAATAAACAGCGATAAGAAAGCCCCCGATCCGGGGGCTTTCTTATTATCTTATCAATTTTCGCGGCGGCGTTTGCCCCGCTAAAAACCCCATCTCAAATATTTTTTCTGACGACATGCGCGTCAGAAAAAATCCCTTTTGTCACGCAAGTGTGCCGCTTGCGGCGCGCGCGGCGTGACGGCAGAAAAAAGTCCCGAATAGGCCCGCAGGCCTTTTCGGGACTTTTTTCGCACGTTCTCTTAATGTCATAAAAAGGCCGCAGGGCCTTTTTATGACATTAGTCTAATGCCGCCGTGATAATGGCCATGGTGTAGACCTCGTCGGCGTTGCAGCCGCGGGAAAGGTCGTTGATGGGGGCGTTTAGGCCCTGAAGGATTGGGCCGTAGGCGTCGTAGCCGCCAAGGCGCTGGGCGATCTTGTAGCCGATGTTGCCGGCCTCGATGATGGGGAAGATGAAGGTGTTGGCGTAGCCGGCCACAGTGGAGCCGGGGAACTTGAGCTGTCCCACAGTGGGGCTGACGGCGGCGTCAAACTGCATCTCGCCGTCGATGGCAAGGTCGGGGGCAAGCTCTTTGGCTATCTTCGTGGCCTCGGCGGAGAGGGCCACTGTGCCGCCCTTGCCGGAGCCCTTGGTGGAGAAGCTCAGAAGCGCAACCTTCGGGTCGATGCCGAAGAGCTTGGCGGTCTTGGCGGTCTCAACGGCCACCTCGGCCAGCTTCTGGGCGCCGGATACGACCACGTTGCCCTCCTTGTCCAGAGTGTCCTCGTAGCTTAAGTTGATGGCGCAGTCGCCCATGCAGATGGCCCTGAGGTTCTCATCGCCCGTGTCGCGGGTGAGTATGAAGGCGGAGGAGACGAGGTGGGCGCCGGGCTTGGTCTTGATAAGCTGGAGGGCCGGGCGCACAGTGTCGGCGGTGGAGTAGGTGGCGCCGCCCAGAAGACAGTCGGCCACGCCCATCTTAACGAGCATTGTGCCGAAGTAGTTGCCCTTCTTCAGCGCCGCGCGGCACTCGTCCTCGGTCATCTTGCCCTTGCGCAGGGCCACCATGGTCTCAACCATCTTGTCCATGTCGGCGTAGTTTGCGGGGTCGATGATCTGGCTATCGCCGATGTCAAAGCCGCCCTTTTCAGCCGCGGCCTTCACCTCGTCGGGGTTGCCGATGAGAATTACGGTGAGAAGGCCCTCCTTCACCAGCCTGTCCGTGGCCTCAAGGATCCGGGCGTCGGGGCCCTCGGTAAAGACGATACGCCTCCCCGCGCCCTGGAGCTTTTTCTTAAGGTTGTCTATCATTTCCATGGGTATCTACCTCCGTAAATAATAAATTTTAAACCTATCCTGAGAAGCCCGTATAAACGAGAAACCAAGCGACTGCCAATAGGCCCGTCACGGGAAAAAGCACGAAAGCGATTTTGGCGTCCTTGCGACGCCTGTCAAGCTCCTCGTCCCCGCCTTGCGGGGTAAAATCCTCCATGGCGCGGCCCCGCTCACGGGCAGAGCGTGGGCCCCAACCGCTTGAGAGGGCACCGGCTTCGGGATACTTGTCCTGAAGCCAGAACGAGAAGCTCAGTCCATATCTTGCCATAACCCCCCATGCAAAGGCGACCCCGGCGGCGCACCACACGATCACGAGCCCGGACGGGAGCTCAGGCCCAAGTGCTTTGACAGCCAGCGGCACGGCATACCACAAAAGGGGCACAGCGTACAATGCAATCCACTTTTTGCTCATGTCGTCCACCTCATAAGCACATTTTACCACCACAAAGCACCGTATGCAAGAGGAAAAGCGCAAAAGTTGCCGTCTTCTTACTCCACATAAAGCCCTCTTAAAAGCTCTATCTCCCTCTTATACCCCTCAAGCTCGTTTGGCGTCTCAAGGTAGAAGGGGAGCTTTCGCAGCGCCGGGTGGTTTATTATCCGCTTGATGGCCTCGATGCCAAGGCTGCCCCCGCCGATGACCTCGTGGCGGTCCTTGTGGCTGGCGAAGGGGTTTTTGGAGTCGTTGAGGTGGATACACTTAAGCCTATTTAGTCCAATGACCTTATCAAACTCCGTCAGCACGCCGTCAAGGTCGTTCACAATGTCGTAGCCGCCGTCGTGGACGTGGCAGGTGTCGAGGCACACGCCCAGCTTGTCGGAAAGCTCCGTGCGGTCGATTATCTCCCGGAGCTCCTGAAATTTTCCGCCCACCTCGGTGCCCTTCCCGGCCATGGTCTCCAGTAACACGGTGGTGCGCTGTTCCGGCTTTAAAACAAGGTTCAGCGTCTCTGCTATGAGCTCTATGCCCCTCTCGGCCCCCTGTCCCACGTGGGAGCCGGGGTGGAAGTTATAATAGTTTCCGGGCAGCCACTCCATGCGCTCAAGGTCGTCCGCCATGGTCTGGCGGGCAAACTGAAGTGTCTCCGGCTTTTCGGCGCAGGGATTTATTGTGTAGGGCGCGTGGGCGAGGAAGCTGTTGAGCCCCTTCTCCCGCGCTATTTGCAGAAATTCCGCTATGTCATTCTCGTCGATAGGCTTGGCCCCGCCGCCCCGCGGGTTGCGGGTGAAAAACTGAAAGCAGCTGGACCCGGTAAACTCCGCGTCCTTCGCCAGCGCCACGTAGCCCTTCGATACCGACAGATGACAGCCGATGTTCAACATAAAACGCACCTCTTTTCAGGACGATTATATTATTTTCGCGGGGAAATTGCAAGGCTAATTAATGACGCTACCAGAATCCCATATGAAGATCGCAAGATAATCATTCCCTTGACTCACGGAATCAGGAAACATGTATAATTAATAATCACAAAAAATTCTAACTTTCTATTGTATAATTTACGACAACGTGCTACAATATATTGTATTCTTACAAATGTGGAATACAAAGGGTGATGACCGTGATACTCGTCGATAAAAATATAAAAGTATTTGTCGCAAACGGAACCCACTGGCACGAAGGCGAAACTGCAATAATAGGAGGTTCGCCGGAGAATATTACAAACATTGGTTACGATCTGGTGGCAGGCAAATTTGCCGTTGATGGCAAAATGGTCGACGTGTGCGCACTCAACCCCGGCGAGTCTGTCTTTGTAGAGTCAGTTGAGACGGTGGAATTTGATAATTTGACTGTGGGGCGGATTTCGCTTAAAAACAGCAGGATCCGCATGGGGCTGACGCTTGACTCCCCCACATATCAGCCAGGGCATACAACGAAGATCTATTTCCGCCTGACAAACATATCAAAAGCCATAATTGATCTTGAGGCCGGCCAAAAATACGCCACCGTCATTTTTGAACAGCTCAGCGAGGAACCTGATTCCCCTTATGACGGCGCCTTTCAGAAGGAATTTTCCTTCAAGGGCCTTGCTGATTACAAATCCGAATACCTGCATCAAATCCAATCGCTTGAAGGCAAAGTAAAGGATATTGAGTCTCTTGAAAAGAGCATTTATGCCAATGCGCTCGCAATTCTGGCGGTTTTTGTTGCTGTTTTTACGCTGTTGAATATCAACATCTCAATGGCAAACGCTTCCGCGTCTGTGATTGACTTTTTGATATTCAACTTGTCCACTGTTGGAGGCGTAAGTGCCCTGGCGCTACTCTTGTCGGGCATTTTGGATAAGCGAAAGTATAGCAAGAGCTTATGGTGGATTCCTGGGATCTGTCTGGTTGCGCTGGTAGCTATTGGAGTTTTCTTGTGGGCGACTAAGTAAAAGCATAATGCTTGTCGTAAGGTCGCGGTCAGTCATCATTCTCCCCGCGGCAAGACCATAAGATGTAACAAAGCGTTTTCTGCCTGTCCCGCTTTATAATCTTTTATGGCACATGTGATAGAAATTTGCCGCCTGCGGAAAACCGCAGGCGGTTTTTCATCTCTCGTCGTACCACTCCAAGAAAAAGTGCTCCTCGCCGCGTGTCTTGTAGGCGGGGAAGGTGTCGAGGCTGACCTCGTGAATGGCGTTGAAGATGCTCTTTTCCACGTTTGGGCTGGTCTTTTTTATCTGCGCTATGAGCTCCTTCGTCTCCCGGCGCTTGCCGGAGAGCTCCCCGGCCTCGATGCCGGCGGTGAGCTTGCAGGCGCAACGGATAAACTCAAGGCCGTTGTACCTTGCCCATGCGATAATGTCCTCCTCGTGGACGCAGTAGAGAGGACGAATGAGCTCCATTCCGGGAAAATTCGCACTGTGGATCTTTGGCATCATGCCCTGGAGCTGTGCCCCGTAGAGCATGGCCATCAGCGTGGTCTCGATGACATCGTTGAAGTGGTGTCCCAGCGCTATTTTGTTGCACCCCAGCTCCCGCGCCTTGGCGTATAGATGCCCCCGGCGCATTCTGGCGCACAGATAGCAGGGGTTTTTATCCGTGGCGTCGGCGGCGGCGAATATGTCGCTTGAAAATATCTCCGCCGGAATTTTCAAAAGCTCTAAATTCTCCTCGATTTTCCGCCGGTTTTCCCCGTTGTACCCCGGATCCATCACCAGATATTTCACCTCAAAAGGGTATGCCGAGTGGCGGTTCAGCTCCTGCATGAGCTTGGCTAAGAGCATGGAGTCCTTTCCGCCGGAGACGCACACGGCGATCCGGTCCCCCTCCTTTATGAGCTCGTACCTGTTGACGGCGTAGGTGAAGGGGTTCCACAGTTCTTTTCTGTATTTTTTTATTATGCTCCGCTCCACGCTCTCGGCGTAGCTAAGCTCCCGTCCCATGCTCAGCCCTCCCTCGTGTCCGCCCGGAGCACCGCCGTGGCGCCCCAGTGGGCCAGAGCTTTCACCGACGAAAACCCGGCCGCTCGTAAGATTTCCGCCTCGTGCTCCTCCGTCAGTGGCGTGTCGTAGTGGTACATGCCCTCGTCAAGGCCCTGCTCCTGTCTCAGGACCCGGAGGTCCTCAAAATACTGCCGCTCCAGCTCCTCGCTCTCGGCAAAATAGTCCGTGAGGATAAAGTACCCTCCCGGCTTCAGCGCGTCCCGGAGCCTGCAGTACAGCGAGAGCTTCCTCTCCGCTGTGAAGTGGTGGAGCGACTCCACCGACACCGCCGCGTCGTAGCCTTGTCCCAGCTCCACGTCAAAATATGTGCCGCAAATGAGCTCAAGGCCCGGCCGGCCCGGAAATTTGTTTTGAAGGGCGTCAAGCATTCCACGGGACAGGTCGATGCCAGTCACATGGGCCTTGGGAGCTATGGCGAGATATTCCTCCAGCTCCAGCCCCGCGCCGCAGCCCAAGTCCAGCACCCGGCAACCGGGGAACGCGGGCAGAAGGGAGGCGGTGAAGGCGTAGAAGTCCGCGGCGCCCCCTATATCCCGGCGCATGTGCCCGTCGTAATCCGCGAGCCTTTTTTCAAAAAACTCCGCCATTTTCTCAAGCGCGTATGACATCTGACGCCACCCCTTTCTCGGCTCGATTTCCTGATATAACAAAGAGGACCCGCAAAAGCGAGTCCTCTCTGGCAGGGGTTGAAGGGATCGAACCCTCGGCCTACGGTTTTGGAGACCGCCGCTCTACCAGC
>CANREY010000016.1 GCA_947629755.1 uncultured Oscillospiraceae bacterium
CCTATTTGTATTTAATTTCATTCCTCTCCCCAAAATTGCAGAGGGAGCCCGCGCGGAATTTAAGGGGCCGCGGTTGATAATGTACGGCAGAGGGAAAAGGTTCTTTTTGCTTATAGCCGTCCAAATATTGACGGCTTGACTTTTCCGCCTTTCAGCTATTAATTTAAAAAAACATACCCCCACCTCGCTTGGTGGGGGTATGTTTGTGAGGCTGACGGGGGGAGGACGTCGATGGTTTTTTAGGACAGCGAGATTTTGCGGAATTCAGTTTTTCAACACGCGGCGAACAGGTATTTTAAGGCGGAGGTGTGTCCGTTATTCTTTCCGCGAAAACATCTGGAGCTTCGCGTAAAAGTCCTCTAAGATAAAGCGAGAATCGATATTCTTATACACTCGAATAGGCCGATTCTTGCCGGCGTGGAGGTAACGCATGTTTGCGTCAAAGTCCGGCGCCGGTCGCCATTCCCACTCGCCGCAGTCTTCATACAGCATCACACCGATTGCGGGAGAATCGCCCAAAATGCGGTATTCAGCGGGTCTTGAAATATCCGAATCATCGTTGTTGAAGCGAATGACGTTCTCCGTCAGATACGCGCCGATTTTTCCGTACGGGTGGACTTTCGTCCAAAGCTCCGCGTAGGATACGGGCATCATTCGGTAGACGTTCCTTGGGATCTGCCACACTTGAACGGAGGACTTGAAAACGACATTCGCGGCGAATACATCGTTGCTCAAATTGTACTCCTTACCGCCGCAGGGCCAGTCGCGCCCCCCGATCCAAACGACCCGAACATTCCTCCGCGCGATCTCCGGGCAGAGCAGCAGCGCGGAGGCCATATCGGTAAGCGGGCCAAGAAAGGCGATATACAGCGGAGCGGGATCGTCCTTGAGCGCTTCTTCGATGATGAGCCGCGCGCCGGGAGAATCTACCGGCGTGTTCTCGTCGGGAAGGGCGCGAACAGCGCCGTTCGCCAGATGCACGCGCTCAGCTATCCCCATCAGATCGAGCAACAGATCGATCTCTTTGCGGCTGTCCTCCATGCTGGTAGAGGACTTCCGCGTTCCAAAGTGCGCCGGTATGATCCCCCGCAGATCGAAGGAGGGCGTGAGCAGAGCGTGAACGATGGCGAATTGATCGTCCACCTCGTTTTTCGCGTCGGTATCCAGAATGACGCGCTTTTTCTTTTTTTGCGGAATGTCAAAATCCATATTTCATTCTCCCAATCATTTGATTGAAATTACAGGCGACGGTACGTGCCGCTTATAGCGTAACGCGTACCTCTTTGCCATCATATAGCACAGAAGATCTTTCTTCTCCGGCCAGGCAAATGATGATCCGGGTCTTTTCCGGCATACCGGGAAAAGCGCCCGTTCTGGCGGAGATGCGCAGCTCACGGCTCGCCTCAAGCCAGGTGAAGGTCGTCAGCACGTATTGGCCTTTTTCGTATCCGTAACCGTCCCCGGCGTCGGTGTACCAGGTAAAGGCGCCGTCCGCGCCCGGATAGACCGTAACGGTCAGGGGGCCGTCGGGATCTTCGTCTACATATTGCCGCACCGGGCCTGTAAGCACGATTCCACCGGAGCGAACAAACAGCGGCACCGTGTCCAGCGGCGCGTGCACGCGCACGGTCCGGCCGCCGGGAAGCGGCTCACGCACGCCCCAGCGATACCACGTCGCGCCCGCGGGCAGATACACCGTTTCGGTATCGTCCATGAAAGCGAGCTTTTCCCCGCCCGGCAGGTATTCCATGGGCCGTGTGACCGGCTTGACAAGTATAGCATTCCCCACCAGCATTTCGTCATCGATCTGCCGCAGGTGTTCGTCCTCCGGGAATACTAAGGCGGGAACGCACACCAAGGGCAACCCTTTAAAGGTGTACCTTGCCGCAAGGGAATACAGATGCGGCACCAGCCTACTGCGCAGGCGAATGATTTTTTCTATCGCGTCGTACCATTTTTCGCCCTTTTGCCCAAACTGCCAGATCTCTCGCGGCGTGCCTGTGCCATGCGCGCGCATCATGGGCAGGAAAGCGCCGAGCTGCAACCAGCGCACGAACAGCTCCCGATAGCCAAAGTCGTCCACGCCGCCCGGAAAATCCCCCGCGCCAAACCATGCTCCGTTGCAGCCTGCCGGGAAAAAACCACCCGCGTCGGTGCTCCAGTAGGCCTCGCCCGCAGCCATAAAATTCAGCCCCTCCGGCACTTGACGGCGAAGCGTTTCCCATGTGGCGCTCACATCTCCGGACCATGTGGCGGTAGAGAACCGATGCTGACCGGCCCATGAGGAGCGTGTTAGATTCAGCACCCGCTTCTCCCCATTCTCCCCACGCTGGCCCTGATAGACGCCCATCGCGTGATACAGACTGTAAAGACTGATCTTGCCGGGGTCTAAATATTTTTTCGCTTCTTCCGTATTCAGCCGTACCCGCTCAAAGGGCTCCGGCTTGATGGTCCCATGCCAGTCCGACTCAAAGGGCTCGGAGCAGTCGCACCACCAGGCGTCCACGCCATAACGGAACAGTCCCTCGCTGGCTTGCTTCCAATACAGGCGGCGGGCCTTTTCGCTAAAAGCGTTATAGATCGTTCCGTTCCCCAGCATACAGCCGTTTTCAAGCATTTCCGCGCGGTTTTTATTTTCCTCGCCTTTCATGGACGGCCAAATCGAAAGCATCAGCTTCGCGCCCATACTGTGAAGGGTGTTTGTCAAATTGCTGGGGTCCGGGTAACGCGTCTTATCAAAAACCTTATAGCCCCACTGTCCCTTGGGCCACGTCTGCCAATCCTGCACGATCACGTCCAAGGGCACCCTTCGGGCGCGGTATTCCCTTACGACGTCCACAAGCTCTTTCGCGTCCTTATAGCGCTCCTTGGATTGAATGAAGCCGAAAGCGTACCGGGGCATCAGCGGCGCGGTGCCCGTCAGAGCGGCGTACTGCCGGTACACATTTTCAAATCCGCCGGACAGGAAATAATAATCCAATTCATCGGCGCAGTCCGCCCACAGATAAGAGCCGTGCGCGTCGTCATGGAAGGCCATGAGGCAACCGAGGTCAAACAGCACGCCCCAACCCTTTGTGGACACCAGCACAGGCACAACGGCCCTCAGATTGTGCTGGTACATCTCCCGGCTTTTGCCCCGCAGATTTCCGAAGCCGTCCTCATAAGAGCCCAGCCCGTAAAGGCCCTCGCTGTCGTCGAACGTGAAGGACAGCTTGCATGTGTAGGCCTTTCTATCCTCCCTGATCTCAAAATCCTCGCTGGAGGCCCGTACCCCGTCCGTACTTTGGGTGTAGGTGACCTTGGCGTCCTCGCGGAAATGATGGATCATCACGGGCTTTTCCTCCAAAACGCAGGGACGCTTTTCGTCCTCACGCAGGTACGCGCCGCCGTCAGTTGACAGGAAGGAGATCGCGCCGTTTTTTGCGTCGACCCGCGCGACGACGCCGCCGCATCTGACAAGCACCGCGTCTTCTGCCCTTGTGACATGGCATTCTCCGGGCAGTGAGCCGACCACCACGTCGCTGGGCCGGTCCAGAAACGTCTCCCGTGCTGTGCGGGTGACGCGCACAGCGCCGCAGGACAGCGCCGCGATCCGCAACAGCGTCTGTCGCGAGGAGGGAGAGGAATTAGACGCCGGAAGCTGTAACTCGATAGAATCCACCCGCTGGTTTTTGACGGTCATTTGCGGAGCTCCTTTCGTGAGGGAGGGCGTCAGGTAAAATGTTACCGCGTCACATCAACGACGCCCCCGCAAAATATTTACTGCCCTTTTTGCCTATAAATATATAGAAAGCGCCGCGCTTCGTCAAGGACGAAATTTAAGATCCGACGTTTTTCGCGAGCTTGCCTGACGCTTTCCGCGCGGAAGGTGGGGTGATCCGCAAGGCGGCCCACCGGTGGGAAGGTGGGGGGTGGAAAAAGCGGAGGGGGGTGGCGGGGACGTGCTCAAAAAGCAATTTATGATAGACGAAAAGCAATATCAGATTTTACAAACCGTTACAGAGTATGCTAAAATATACAAAACAAAGGGGATTGAAGTCGATTTGTTTGTGAATTCTTATCCACTCTGGCGGTCGGGAGGGGCAGATAGGGCGCTCGTTCTGTTTTTTTGATGAAAGGAACGGCATAGAAGATGAGGGGTATCATAGTACGCAAGAAGTATACTGTGAGCAGCAAGTGCGAGTCCAGACTTTGCGTTGACGACAACTGTGAGATATTGCTTTTTCTGCGGGGAGATATTCTTGTACACGTGAACGGCAGGAGCTATGTGCCGGAGCCGGGGGACATACTCCTGTTCGGCGGCGGGGAGATACATTCCCTGACGGTCAACCCCGGCCAGCCCTTCGAGCGGGTGTACATCTATTTTGACAAGCAGATATTCCGGCAGCTGTCGGATAAGGATTACGACCTGCTGGCGTCCTTCAATATGGAGGAGGGCTCCTCCGGGACAAATCTTATCAGAACCAGATTCGCGCGCAAGTACTCGCTGGGCGAAAAGCTGGCGTCCATGTATGAGCTCTACCAGATGGACGCCCCGGATACGGCTGTCAGAATGCTGTCGCTGATGCTGGACATTCTGGTGAATGTCAATCTTGCCCACAAGGAACAGCAGTCCTCCGAGGGGGAGGACGCCGAGGAGATAAACGGGGGAGAGAAGATACACGAGATCCTCCGGTACATCGTAAGCAACCTGAACGAGAAGTTCACGCTGGACAGCATATCGGCGCGGTTTTACATCAGCAAATATTACCTGTGCCACGAATTCAAAAGGGTCGTTGGAATGTCGTGTCTGGAGTATATCCGCCAGAAGCGGATCGACAAGGCGCGGGAAAGGCTGCTGGGCGGCTGGCCGGTCAACGACGTTTGGCTGGATCTTGGGTTCAACGATTATGTGAGCTTTTACCGATCCTTCAAAAAGGTGACGGGAGTGTCGCCCAACGAGTATGTGGGGACGGAAAAGGCTCACTCGATCGATACAGACGGCGGCGAGCCGATTCATAACGAAGGGAGTTGAGGTATCCTGAAAAAGCTGCTTTATAAAATTTCCCAACACAGCATAGAATCCGTCGTCATAACGGTCGTCCTGATCGTTCTGGCCGCCGTGTTCATCGCGAGCAGAGCGCTGGGGCAGTCGGATCAGGAGCAGCTTGGCCCGGAGGACCTGGCCGCCCTTGAGCAGATGGCCTACCTTGAGCATGAGACGTATGGGGAGGATCTGCCCACCTACAATCTGCTCAAGAGGACCTACGAGCAGGAGGGCCGCGCGGCGGCCGAGAGCGGCATCGACATTCCGGTCCTTGAGGCGGACACCGCCGGAGCGGGGGAGACGCGCACGGGGATCGCCGGGTACGACGGCGAGGCGCTCTTTTTAGCTGAGGACGTGGACGCGCTCTGGAGGTTCGAGGTGGAGAGCGAGGGCCTCTACCAGATCGTTTTGGAGTACTGCGGACCGGAGGGGGACGGCGCCAAGATACAGCGCCAGCTCCTCATCGACGGGAAGCTCCCCTGCGAGGAGGCCACCAACGTCTGCTTCTACCGCCACTTCGAGGAGACCGGCGAGGTGAAGCTCAACGAGATCGGTGACGAGGTCTGGCCCCACCAAGATGAGATCCTGCTGTGGCAGACCCAGGCGGCCTTCGATTCCAACGGCTTCGACCCGGAGCCCATGGCCTTCTATCTGACGCCGGGGACACACACCATAGCGCTTGAGTTCGTGGACCAGCCCATGGCCATACGGGCTATTCGGCTGGAGCCCGCCGAGACTATCCCCACCTACGCCGATGTGTCCGCCCAGTATCAGCAGAACGGGTACAAGCGGGCCGCGTCCGGGCTGGGGTACTACGTGGAGGGCGAGGAGTCGTCATGGAGAAGCGACTCCATAATCCGCCGGGAGGCCAACAGCGATCCGGGGACCAGCCCCTTCTCCCTCACCAGCCGCGTGCTGAACGCCGTGGGCGGCAGCCGCTGGAACAGAGGCGAGCAGAGCGTCAGCTGGACATTGGAGGTGCCGGAGGACGGGCTCTATGAGATCGGATTGCGCGTCCTGCAGAGCAAAAACGAGGGAATGCCCTCCTACCGTAAGGTAATGATCGACGGCCAGGTCCCCTTCCGGGAGTTTCTGGAGTACCAGTTCCCCTACAACAAGTCCTGGTACGGCGAGGTCCTGTCGGACGAGAACGGGGAGCCCTATCTTGTGTATCTGGAGAAGGGCACTCACGAGCTGAGGCTGGTGGCCCAGATGGGTCCCCTGTCAGCCGTCATCGAGCGGACCACCAACGACATAGCGGTGCTGTCCGAGATCACGAGGGACATCACCAAGATCACCGGCACCGAGCCGGACCCCAACTATGAATACGACCTGTACCGCCTGATGCCGGACCTGTCCGGGCAGCTGTCCGAGCTTGCCGACAGCGTGGAGGTCAGCGCGGATATACTGTCCATCATCACCAACAAGCGGGCCTCTACGGAGAACAGCTACCGGGCCACTGTCGACACGTTGCGGGAGTTCTCCGAGGACGTGGACGCCATACCAAAGGCATTAAGTGAGCTGGAGAACGCCCAGACGAGCCTCGGTTCATACATAACGAGCCTTAAGACCTCGCCACTACAAGTGGACTTTGTGCGGATACTGTCCCCTGAGGACAAATTTGAGGTCAAGACCTCCGGGTTCTTCCAGAAGGCGTATGTCTCCGCCGTCAACTTCCTTATGTCCTTCGTGAAGGACTACGACGCCGTTGGCGCCACCCAGGAGGACGGGGAGAACGTGGTGCTGGACGTGTGGATCGGGCGCGGCTCCGAGTGGGGCGAGATACTCAAGGAGCTCATCGACGAGAAGTTCACCCCGGAGACGGGGATATACGTGAACCTGAACGTGATGCCCAGCAGCCAGCTCACCACCGGGGGCGTCAACGTCCTGATGCTCTCCATCAACTCCCACACCGCGCCGGACGTGGCGCTGTCGGTGGATTACAACCTGCCGTCGGAGTTCGCCTTCCGCGGGGCGGCGGCGGACCTTACGCAGTTCGACGACTACGAGGAGGTCTCCAAGTGGTTCTACCCGGACAGCATGGTGCCCTACATCTTCCGGGACGGCGTCTACGCCCTGCCGGAGACCATGGACTTCACCGTGATGTTCTACCGGGAGGACCTGCTGAGGGATCTGGACCTGAAGCTCCCGGACACCTGGGACGACCTATATATGGATACCCTGCCGAAGCTATATGAGAACAGCATGTCCTTCAACCTGTCGGTGGACACGTCCGTCTCCTCAAGCTCTCCGGCGGCCCTGAGGGGCTTCACCATGATGCTTTTGCAGAACGGCGGCTCCTATTATAAGGACGGCGGCCGGTCCAGCGCGCTGGATTCCGCCGAGGCGTACCAGGCGTTCAAATCCTGGACCGATCTTTACAGCCAGTACGAGGTGGACGAGGAGTCCAACCTCTTTACCCGCATGAGGACGGGCGCCACGCCCATAGGCATCGGCGGCTATACCGAGTACATGCAGTTTCTGACCTCCGCCCCTGAGCTCTACGGGCGCTGGGGCATCGCCAAGGTGCCGGGCTCCCTCAACGCGGACGGCACTATAAACCGCTCCACCGGCTCCATCTCAAAGACCGCGAACCTGATACTTGCCCAGTCGGATAAGCAGGAGGCCGCGTGGAAGTTCCTGAAGTGGTGGATGTCCGCGGACACCCAGGCCGAGTACGGCAGACAGCTGGAGGCCGTCATCGGCGAGTCCGCCAGATGGAACACCGCCAACGTGGAGGCGTTCTTCCGCCTTCCTTGGAGGACGGCGGACAAGGCCATAATCCAGGAGACGCTGGAGGAGGCCCAGGAGCAGTATATTATCCCCGGCGGCTATTTCACCAGCCGCCACCTGATCAACGCGTGGAACAGGGTCGTCGTCAACGACGAGAGGACGAGGGACGCGCTTGAAGAAGCGGTGAAGGACATCAACAAGGAGCTGATCTCGAAACGCGAGGAGTTCGGCTTACAGAATGTTGACGTCATTCCGCGGGAGGATTGAGTATGAAAATGCTTCAGGCACATAAAAAGAGGGCTCCCATGACCAGCGCGGAGAAGCGCAGGACCGTCACGGGGTATATGTTCCTGGCCCCGTTCCTGTTGCTGTTCGTCACCTTTACGATGATCCCCATCGCGGTGGCCATGGGCCTGAGCCTCACAAACTACAATCTCATCGAGAAGCCGGAGTTCGTGGGCCTTACCAATTACATAAACCTTATCCTTGAGGACGACGTGTTCCTGAAATCCCTTGGCAACACGCTGCTCTTTGCCGTGCTGACGGGGCCCACGGGCTACATCGCCTCGTTCTTGATGGCGTGGCTCATAAGCCTTATGAAGCGGGGGCGCGGAGCCTTCTCGCTGGCCTTCTACGCGCCCAGCCTTACCAGCGGCGTGGCGATGGCCACCATCTGGCTCATAATCTTCTCCGGCGACCGGAACGGCTACCTCAACGACTTCCTTTTGAATCTGGGGGTCATCACGGAGCCGATATTGTGGACCAAGGACGCCGACTATCTTAAGTGGGTCATAGTCATCATATCCGTGTGGATGAGCATGGGCACCGGATTTTTGGTGTTCCTGGCCGGATTCCAGAACATCGACCCGTCCCTTTACGAGGCGGCCAGAATGGACGGACTTAAGAACAGGTTCCAGGAGCTCAGGTACATCACCATACCGCTGATGAAGCCCCAGCTTCTGTTCGGCGCCGTCAACTCCGTGGTGGGGGCCTTTGCCATATTCGACGTGGCCACATCGGTGGCGGGCATGCCAAGTCCAAACTACGAAGCGCACACGATCGTGGCGCACCTGTATGATAACGCGTTTATCCGAATGAACATGGGTTACGCGTCCGCCGTGGCTATGATCCTGTTCCTCATGACATTCATTGTAGGCCGTATTTGCTTCTATGTGTTTAAATCGGAGGATTGACGATGCGTTCTGTTATTGTTGATACATTGACCGGCAAGAGAGCTCACCGAAAGGTGGACATTCCGCATATCCTCCTTGTGATCTGTATGCTCGCGCTGGTGTGCTTCACCGTCCTTCCGATGGTGGCTATGGTGTGCCGGGCGTTCATGCCGCTTGATGAGCTCTATGTTTACCCGCCGAGGATCTTTGTGAAGAAGCCGACATTATCCAATTTCTCGGACCTTCTCAACTCTCTGAACGCCTCCGCGGTGCCATTCACAAGGTACATATTCAACAGCCTTCTCACTACGGGCGTCTCAGTGTTCCTGAGCATATTCGTCTCCTGCGCCGGAGCCTACGGGCTTTCCAAGTTCAAGCCAAAAGGGTCAAAGACCATTTTCGCGGTGATCACCGCCGCTCTGATGTTCTCGTCCTACGTCACCCAGATACCTAACTATATGATCGTAAACGGTTTGGGGCTGGTGAACAGCTACTGGGCGCTCATACTGCCCAAGATCGCGGTGGCGTACAACTTCTTCCTTGTCAAGCAGTTCGCTGACCAGCTGCCCGACTCCATACTGGAGGCGGCGCGGATCGACGGCGCGGGGGAGCTTCGCATCTTCTGGAACGTCGCCATGCCCCTTCTGAAGCCGGCCTGGAGCACTCTGGCTGTCTTCTCATTCGTCAGCAACTGGAACGACTACTTCTCGGCGCTTGTTTATATAAACAAGGACGCGATGAAGACGCTTCCCCTGGCATTACAGTCACTGGCCGGCGGCGCGGGCGTTGTGGCCCGTTCCGGCTCGGTCGGCGCGGCGACGCTCATCACCACGCTCCCGACCATCGTTATCTTCTGTATCCTGAGAGGCAGGGTCATGCAGACGATGACATATTCGGGAATCAAGAGCTGATTGGAGTACGAATATGAAACGGGGAAAGAAAGTACTGATTTTTCTTCTGACGTTCTCCGTCCTGCTTCCGTTCGTATCCGCGGCGGAGGCGAGGGCCTCCTCCGACGACTTGTCACTGGTGGCAAACGAAGATGGACTCTTTGACTCCATACCGAACGTTTACGACGTGGAGACCACCTACAAGAATCTGGGGGAGTACGGGACGCTGAACCACGCGGAGGACCTGTTCATCGACGATCAGGACCAGCTTTACATCGCCGATACAGGCAACAACCGGATCCTGAAGCTCTCCAAGGACGGGAAGGTCTTGGCGGAATTCAAAGAGGGCTACGACCTGGCGTTCAAGGGGCCCAAGGGCGTCTATGTGCACCCGGACGGGACCATTTGGGTGGCGGACACCGGCAACTACCGTATAGTCCGCCTCAATCCCGACGGCTCGGACAAGGAGGTCTACTATAAGCCGGAGAGCTCCCTTTTGGAGGAGAGCTTCACCTTCGCCCCTGAGAAGATATACGTGTCCCAGACCGGATACATCTACGTGCTCAAGGGCTCCAACCTGATGCTGATGGACGCCAAGAACGAGTTCCGGGGGTATCTGGGGGCGGCGACGGTGCCCTTCAGCTTCCAGCGGTTCCTCATACGGACCTTCGGCAGCAGGTCCCAGAAGGAGAGGACCGTCAAGCAGGAGCCGTCGTCCTATACAAACTTTATGATCGCCTCCGACGGAATGGCCTACGGCATTCTTGCCAATGAGCAGACGGGACAGATACGAAAGCTCAACTCCGTGGGCACCAATACTTATCCGGAATTGCCCTACGGGTACAGCATCACCTTAGATGATACGAACTTTTCCGTGGTCATGTTCTCGGACATAAACGTGATGGACAACGGGATAATCACTCTGGCCGATCAGAACACGGGACTTCTCTACCAGTACGATCAGGACGGCGACCTGCTGGCCATGTTCGGAGGGAACGGCGGCGTAAAGGGGACATACACCACGCCGAACAGCATAGTCTCCGACAGCCTCGGCAGGCTCTACGTGCTGGACTACACCACGAACACGGTGACCGTACTGCAGCCCACAAGGTTCATAGAGCTTATCCACCAGGCGGTGGCCCTCTATGACGTGGGGCGGTACGAGGAATCCAAGGAATACTGGCAGCAGGTGCTGGCCATCGACTCCAACTACGCGCTGGCCCATTCGGGCTACGCGAAGGTGCTGTACAAGGAGGGCATGTACAAGGAATCCACCGAGGAGTATATCCTTGGCAGTGACAAGGAGGGCTATTCCCAGAGCTTCGCCGAGTACCGGCACTCCCTTTTCCGCCAGTATTTTGGCTGGATCGTATTGGCTATCGTGGTGGTCTGCGCCGCCGTCTGGATCGCCTTTGTCAAGGTCAGAAAGTGGAGCGACGATATGGCCCACAAGCTTGAGATGGGAGGGTGGCTGAAGTGAAGATAATAAAAATGTCCGTGCTGGTGCTGTTCCACCCGGCGGTGGCTTTCACCTATATCCAAAAGGAGCGCAACAAATTCAGTTGGTTCCCGGTGATCCTCCTTCTGGGACTGGGGATACTGATCCGGCTTTTCTCGCTGGAGTTCACCCACTTCCCGCTGTCGAGCATCACCGCCAGATCCAACCTGTTTTTGGAGGTAGCCAAGCTCTTTATACCGCTCATATCCTGGGGCATATGCTCCTACCTCATGACCACTATTCTGGACGGCGAGACGCTCTTCCGGGAGTCCATGCTGGCCGTCTCCTACGCGCTGGTGCCCTACATACTCTTCATGATCCCCCTGACCCTCCTTTCAAGGATCATGGACGTGAGCCAGCTGGGGCTCTATACCACCATCGAGACGGTCATTTTGGGGTGGGTGATACTTCTCATCATCATCAGCCTTCGGGAGATGAACCACTTCACCATCGGCAAGACGGTGGGCGTCGTGTTCCTTTCCCTGTTCACCGTGGCGGTGCTCTGGTGCGCGGTGGCGCTCCTCTATTCAATCTGCACTCAGTTCATAGATTTCGTAAAGGAAGTAATCACGGAACTCAGGTACAAGTTCTGAAAAAAGGAGCGGACAATGAAGAAACATGTTGGATTCTTACGACTGACGGGACTGCTCCTGTGCCTGTGCGTGTTCCTGAGTGCCTGCGGACGCAAGGAAAGCGGCTCTTTGGACGGCTATCTGTTCAAGCCGAAGCAGCCGGTCAACCTGTCTGAGGTGCGCGTTAAGGGCGACACGCTGGAGAACGAAAGCTTCAGGCTGGAGCTTATGAACAACTATTCCGAGGTCAGGCTCACGGATAAGGCCACCGGGGACGTGTGGTCGTCCTCAATGAACGATCCCAACTTCGACCCGTCCAAGGTCAGCGGAAAGTGGAAGAACAGGATACAGTCCATGTTCACGCTGAACGTGACGAACCTTAAGACCGGCGTGGGCGTGGTGGTCAACTACGACGAGGCCGGGACCGATTACACGGCGACACCCTACGCCATCGGATCGGGCATTGGCGTCACCTACGACATGAAGCTGGCGGGTATCCGCTTCAATCTGGAGTTCACACTGACGGACAATGGATTTTCAATTCGTATCCCCGCCGGTAGCGTGGAGGAGTACGGCGGTACCTTCAGTATCGTGTCCATTGACCTTCTGCAGTTCTTCGCGGGAGCCACCGACGGGCAGGAGGGGTACCTCTTTTATCCCGACGGGAGCGGGGCGATCCTCCGCTTCGACGATATGTCACATCTCGGCGAGGCCTCGGTCATCTACAATGTGTACGGAGACATTCGCTCCGACCGGAACCTGAAGGGGACCTTTGAACAGAGCCAGGCGGACGTGCTGCTGCCGGTGTTCGGGGCCAACTACGGGGAGCGGGGGTTCGTCGCCTACATCACCTCCGGGGAGGAGAGCTCAAATATCACGGTGTCCCCGTCCACGCGGGTGGTGAGTATAAACAGCGTCTACCCGTCGTTCATCTTCCGCCGGGGCTTTGACGACCCACGCGTCACCACAAGCAAGGTGGTGAAATATGACGACGATATGCTAAAGACCGACTATGAGGTCCACTACGAGATACTTCCCCACGGCCACGCCCAGTATTCGGATATGGCCCGCGCTTACAGGGACTATCTCATGTCCACCGACCAAATCGGAAAGCGGCCGGAGAGCTCCGTACCAACGCTGTCTGTGGACGTTTTCATGGGCATCAAGGAGGAGGGGCTGATCTTCGACACCTTCCAGAGCGTCACCACCTTCAGTCAGGCCAGGGACATCATGGCGGATCTGAAACACAGCGTGGATCTGGACTTGGACGTGTCGCTCTTAGGCTGGACAAAGGGAGGCTACAGGACGGAGCCCAAGTATTTCCCGGCAAACGGCAAGCTGGGCGGCAACAGCGGCCTTAAGGAGCTGGCCCAATTTGCCAGCCAGAACGGCATCGGGCTCAATCTGGCGGCAAACTTCATGACCGCCGACGCCCAAGCGGGAGGGTACTCCCAGACCACGGACATCGTGTTCCTTGGGAACTACCAGGTGCTGACGGACCTGCGCAACACGGTACGGGTGATAAGCCCCGACGCGGCATACAGGAACTTCTCAAAATTCATGACGAAGGCGACCGATTACCCCCTGTCCGGCCTGAAGCTGGAGAATCTGGGCAGTATGCTCTATTACAGCTACGGCTCCCGGAACATGACGCTTGCCTCGGAGTGCAGGGCCTACTGGCAGAAGATAATGGCGGAGACCAAGTCGTCTCTGGGCAGTGTCACCAGCGAAGGCGGCAACCTCTACACACTGGCCTACGCCGACAAGGTCACCGATATACCGGCGGAGGACGCCGGGTACCAGATGACCACCGAGGAGGTCCCGTTCTACCAGATCGTGGTCCACGGACTGGTGGACTACACCGGGGAGGCGTATAACCTGTCCAGCGACTCCGGCCAGCTTTTACTGAAGTGGATCGAATACGGATATGAGCCGTATTTTGAGCTCACCAGCGAGTCGGCGGAGAAGCTCATAAACACCGAGTACAACGAGCTGTACAGCTCCATGTACACCGACTGGAAGCAGGAGATCATAGACGCCTGCGGCCAGATCGAGGCGGCCCTCGGAAAAGTGCAGGACGCCATGATCGTCTCCCATGACAGGCTGGCGGAGGGACTATACCGGGTGACATACGACAACGGCGTAAGGGTATATGTCAACTACAACAGCGAGCCCGCCAAGGCTGACGGCGTGAGTGTGGGAGCGCAAGGCTGGGAGGTGGTCCAATGACTATCAAAACGAAAAAGACCGGAACGGCCATGGTGAAGCCACGACGTTTGAGCTTGGGGCGGAAGCACACGTTGGAGGTCCTCATCTTCCTGTCTCCGTGGATCATCGGGACCTGCGTATTCTTCCTAAACGCCATCATCTCCTCGGTGAGGCTCAGCTTCAGCAACATAGCGCAGCTCAAGGGCTTCGTCATGGAGTGGGCCGGGCTTGAAAACTACGAGTATATCCTGGCTTACGACATAAACTTCATGCCCATCTTTATGACGGTGGTGAAGGACACCCTCATCAACACGCCGCTGACGCTGGTGTTCTCCCTGATCATCGCCCTTCTCATAAACAAGCCCATGTTCGGGCGGGGCTTCTTCAGGACCTGCTTCTTCATTCCGGTCCTTCTGGGTACCGGCTATGTCATGCAGCAGCTGTTGCAGATCGACGCCATGGGCACGGTGGGCGTGGGCATAGTCCTGCCGCCGGTGCTCCGGGGGCTCTTAGGGAACACCATCGCCACGGTGGTCCAGTCGTTCTTGGACCGTATCACACTGATCTTGTGGCAGTCCGGCGTTCAGATCATACTGTTCCTGGCGGGACTTCAGGGCATCTCGCCCACCCTCTATGAGGCGGCGAAGGTGGACGGGGCCACCCAGTGGGAGATGTTCTGGAAGATAACGCTCCCGATGATCTCCCCGATAATCCTTCTCAATTTCGTCTACACCATGGTGACCTACTTTACCTCCTCGGACAACGAGCTGGTGGGTTACGTGCTGGACCAGGTGTTCGTCAATCAGGAGTTCGGCCGGGGCGCCGCCATGGGCTGGGTGTACTTCGGGTTCGTGTTCCTCCTGTGCGGCATTATCTTCGGCGCAATCAAGATCTCCTCGCGCTCGCGGGACAAGTAAGGAGGGACGAGATATGAAATTGAATGGAAAAGTCAGACAGACAGGAATATCCCACTCCAGACCGCGCTGGAGCTTTAACTCGCTGGCGGCGGCGTCCATATACCAGCGGATCATCGTCAGGGTCTTCTACTATCTGGTGCTCTGCAGTCTGGCGTTCGTGTTCCTTTATCCCTTCCTCACCATGGTCATCACGTCGCTTATGTCGGACGCGGACCTCATCAACATCACGGTCAAGTGGATACCCAATGAGGTCAAGTGGTCCAACTATAAGATCGCGGCCCAACAGCTGAGCTACAAGCGGTACTTCTTCAACTCCCTGCTCATCGCGGGCCTGTCCACCGTGGGACACGTGCTGTCCTGCGCCTTCGTCGGATACGGCTTCGCCCGGTACAAGTTCAAGCTCAGCGGGCCCCTTTTCGCGGTGGTCATACTGTCCATGCTGGTGCCGGTGCAGACCATCATCTTCCCCCTGTACATTCAGTACAGCAAGATGGGGTGGCTGGACAGCTACAAGCCGCTCATAGTCCCCACGTTCTTCGGCTACGGCCTGAACGGCGCGTTCTTCATCTTCGTGTTCCGCCAGTTCTTCAAGGGACTGCCCAAGGAGATGGAGGAGGCGGCCAGGATCGACGGGTGCGGGCCCCTGCGGACGTTCTTCCGCATCATGCTGCCCATGTCCAAGTCGTCTATCCTGGTGACCACGGTGCTCTCCTTCGTGTGGCACTGGAACGACTACTTTGAGCCCAACATCTATATCCGGACCCCAGGCAAGCGGGTACTGCCCAGTATGCTCCCCAGCCTCTACGCGCTCCTGAACAGCGAGGACGCCATGGAGCTCGTTATGGAGGACGGAGGATTTACCTTCAACAACGCCATGCTGATGGCGGGCACGTTCCTGGTGGTGCTCCCGGTGCTCATCGTCTACTCCATCGTGCAAAAGCAGTTCATGGAGGGCGTTGAGAGGTCCGGTATCGCCGGTATGTGACGCATGCTCAGGGCCGGTCAAAGCTTGATACCGTTTATCGGCCCTCAGCGTTTTTATCAGTTATAAAAACGCGCCGCGGACCACGAAAGCGGCGGCGCGCTTTATAAAAATTTTAACAGGAGGAAAAAACAATGAAAAAGTCAAAGCTGATCTGCCTGCTTCTGGCGCTTGTTCTGTGCCTGAGCCTTGTTGCCTGCGGCGGCAACAACGACAGCACCAACCCGCCCAGCGGCAATGACAGCACCAACCCGCCCAGTGGGAACGACGGGACCAACCCCCCGGAGACCGGCGGCCAGGGCGAGACCGAGCCGACCGACAAGTACGCTTGGGAGCAGACATGGCCCGACGGACAGGTCATCACATGGCTGGTCCTGGACCAGAGCGCGTCCGCTGACTACTCCCGCTACATGGACCTGAAGGCGATCAACATGATCGAGGAGATGTTCCACGTGGACATTCAGTTCGAGGAGATCATCGGCAAGAAGGAGAACAAGGAAAATTACCTGCTCCGCCTCACCGAGGATCCGCTCCCCGACGTCATCGGCTACAACAACGAGGAGAACTACGTTGGCGGTATCGTCGGCCTGTACAACGACGGCCTGATCATTGAGCTCAATGACATCATCGAGTCCAAGATGCCCCACCTTCAGGACATCTTCGCCGAGCACCCCCAGGTGGCTAAGGACATGAGCACCAACGACGGCAAGTACCTCTACTTCCAGAGGATCAATCCTCTTGAGCAGCCCGGCGACTACTGGTCCTCCACCACCACGGGCCTTGTGATGCGCCAGAATTGGCTGGACGCCGTAGGCCTTGAGGTCCCCACCAACATGGACGAGTGGTACGAGGTCCTCACCGCGTTCAAGACCATGGACCCCAACGGCAACGGACAGTTCGACGAGATCCCCTTCCACACCTCCGGCAGCGGCATCATGCTCTTTGAGGGCGCCTACGGGTTCCTCAGCGGCATCTATATCGACCCCGACACCGGCAAGGTGGACTACGGCCAGAGGACCCAGAAGTACAAGGCCTATCTGGAGGAGATGAACAAGTGGTACACCGAGGGCCTTCTGGCCACCGATCTGGCGGCAGGCTCCGCTGACTACGAGGAGCTGGTGGCTCTGGACCAGGTGGGCTCCTGGAAGGGCAGCTCCAACAACAACACCAAGGGTTATATGGATACCCTGAGAGAGATGAACCCCGACGAGGCGGTCACTCCTGTTCCCTGGCCCGCCACCGCTGACGGCACCGTCTATTCCGAGCGCGGCGTCTCCAGCAAGCAGAGGGGCACCGTGGTCATCACCACCGACGGCGCCAAGGATCAGGCAAAGCTTGACGCTATCGCCACCGTTATGGACTACATGTTCTCTGAGGAGGGCTCAACGCTCCTGACCTGGGGCGAGGAGGGCGTTTCCTACACGGTCAACCCCGACGGGACAAAGAGCCTGACTGAGGAGGGCGCCGCACAGGTGGAGATCCCCAGCGGCGAGGTCCCCCAGATGTATAAGCTCTACGGCAACGTCTCCGGCTATCTGCCCTCCTTCGGCAACTTCGATGTTGACCTTGCCTCCCGTGACGAGTGGTACAACAACTCCGCCAAGGTCTGGGCCGACGCCGACTTCAGTCTGGTCTATCCCAGCGCAATCGCGCTGACGGCTGAGCAGACCGAGGAGCTGGCCAAGTGGACCGGCAACAACACCGAGCTCGACCAGTACATCGCCGACATGAAGACCAAGTTCATCACCGGCGAGGAGCCCCTGTCCAGCTTCGACACTTATGTCGCCAACCTTGAGAGAATGGGGATCCAGAACATCGTCGACATCTGGCAGACCGCCCTTGACGCGTACAACGCGAAATAAGATCATCTGATAAAATCATCTGAATATTTGCATGGAGGGGGGGTATCGGGGCCTATTATGTCCCCGGTACCCTCCCCCCCGTTTTACGCGTAACGCGGTCAAAACACGGCAGAAATAAATTAAGTACTTGGCTTGGCCGCGGGACCGTGATATACTGGACGGGAAAGCACAAAGGAGAGGAGCCGCGAATATGGAGCTGGAGAAAATGGAACGGTATATCGGGCAGGTCTATTCCGACGAGAACAGACTCAAGGGCGACAAATGGAGCTACGACGACGCGTGCCTGCTGCTCGGCGCGATCCAGATGTACCGGGCGACCCGGAGAGAGGAATTCCGGGAGGTGGTCCTTCGGTACGCGGACCACTACGTGTCCGGCGCCGGGGATATTAGCACCTATAGGCCGGAGGACTTCAAGCTGGACGACATATTGGGCGGCAGGATACTCCTTTTCGCGCTGGAGGAGACCGGCGAGCCCCGGTATCAGCACGCGGTGGAGGGCCTTCTTGACCAGCTTGAGCATCAGCCCAGGACAGGGGCGGGCAGCTACTGGCACAAGAAGATATACCCAAATCAGGTGTGGCTGGACGGACTTTTTATGGCTCAGCCCTTCAGAATGGCGTATGACACGAGATACGGCAAAAGGGACAAGTATATAGATATTCTGAATCAGTTCTATAACGCGCGCGACACATTGCGGGACCCGAAGACGGGGCTTTATCACCACGGGTATGACGAGTCCCGCGCCGTATTCTGGGCCGACCCGGTAACAGGCCGCTCTAAGAGCTTCTGGCTCCGGGGGATCGGCTGGTATCTGATGGCTCTGGTGGATACGGTGGAGGAGATGGACCGCAAGGTATACGACTGCATGAGACCGCTTCAGGATATTTACAAGGAGGCTATCCGCGGGCTCCTCACATACGCGGACAATAAGACGGGCCTATTCTACCAGGTGGTGGACCGGCCGGACCTGGCGGGAAATTACATGGAGACCTCAGGCTCGGCAATGGTGGCGGCGTCCATTTTCAAGGCGTGCAGGCTCAGGCTTATCCTGATGGAGAAGTACCGGCCCGCCGCGGAGAAAATACTGGATACGCTGATCGGCGAGAGGCTCACGGAGAGGGACGGAAGGCTGGTGCTGACGGGAACGTGTCAGGGGGCCGGGCTGGGCCCGCGGGAGGGCCGCCGGGACGGGAGCCCGGAATACTACCTCTCGGAGCCGGTACGCGACGATGACAACAAGGGGATAGGCGCGGCGGTCATGGCATATGCCCAGTATCTGTTGCTGAAAAAATGGGAGACCGGGGTGAGGTGGAAGGTATGAAGCAAAATACTTTACCGGAGCTCCGGGTGTTGCATGTCACCGCGAGACTGGCGGTGCTCCAACTACCGGAGGCGGAGGCCGACTACGGCACGGAGGAATACGACATCTACGTGGACGGGGAGAAGCGCCTGACCACCGCAAAGACCGTGAAGTCCCTTTTCGGACTGAAGCCGGACACCGAGTACACGGTCCGGGCGGGGCGCGGGAGCGAGCTTACGCGGGAGGTGACGTTCAGGACCGAAAAGGAATTCGTCACCCTGAACGTGCGGGATTTCGGCGCCTTTGGCAACGGGATCACCGACGACACCCAGAGCGTCCAGGCGGCCATCATGACGTGCCCGCCCGGCGGGAGGGTATTTATCCCGGAGGGCGTATTCCCGGTGACCAACATCTTTTTGAAAAGCGGCCTCATATTGGAGCTGGGCGAGGGCGCGGTACTGAAGGGGATACCCGACAGGAACCGTATCCCCGTGCTTCCCGGACGCGTCGAAAGCTGGGACGAGGAGGACGAGTTCCTGCCCGCCGTGTGGGAGGGCGCGCCCATGGACTCCTACGCGGGACTGCTCACCGGAATGTACGCGGAGAACGTGACCATCTGCGGACAGGGGACCATCGACGGGTCCGCCAACTTTGAAAACTGGTGGAACGAGAAGCGGAACGCCGGCGAGCCGGCGCGGCCAAGGCTCATCTTTTTGAACCACTGCAGGGACGTGGTCATTCAGGGCGTCACGCTTAAGGACGCGCCGGCATGGAACATACACCTCTTCTTTTGCGAGCGCGTGAAGTGCCTTGACATGTGGATCACGGCGCCGTACCACTCCCACAACACCGACGGGCTGGTGCCGGAGTCCAGCGCTCAGGTGGAGGCGGCGGGCGTCCGCTTTTCCTCAGGCAACGACTGCGTATCCATAAAATCAGGCACGTTCTACATGGGGAAGGCATACCACACGCCCACGCGGGATATTTTCATACACCACTGTCTGATGGAGCGCGGACACGGCGGCGTCACCATCGGAAGCGAGATGGCCGGGAGCGTGGACAACGTACACATCACCGACTGCCGCTTCATCGCCACGGACAGGGGCCTTCGGGTCAAGACGAGGCGCGGCCGGGGCAGCGAGGCGTATATAGGCGGGATATGCTTCGATAACGTGAAAATGGACGGCGTCAAATCCGCATTCATCATCAACTGCTACTACTACTGCGGCGTGGACGGCCGGACGGAGTACGTGTACGCCAAAAAGCCCCTTCCCGTGGACGACCGCACCCCAAGGATCGGCACCGTGACCATCAGGAATGTGCGGTGCAAGGACTGCCACATGGTGGGCATATTCTTCTACGGACTGCCGGAGTCGAAGATAGAGAGCGTTCTCATGGAGAACGTCCGTATAGGGTTCGCCCGCAACGCCATCGGCGGAAGACCGGCGATGATGTCCGGCTGTGCCGTCACAAAGAAACAGGGCATCTTCATACGTAACGCGAAGAAGGTCATCTTCCGGGACGTGGAGCTCTCCGGGTACATCGGGGAGCCTATCGACATAGAGGCCGTGGACCAGTGGGAGTGGACGTGATATAAGCATGGAGGATAATATGGATTTGGAAAGGCAACAGGACGTACTGCGGCTGACAGTGGGACGGGACTGCGAGTATACGACCGTATCGGACGCGGTCCGCTTCGCTCTGACGTGCCCGGAACGGCCGGTGGTGATACACGTGCGCCCCGGCGTCTATTACGAAAAGCCGGAGGTCCGGCGGGGCGATATGACTATCGAGGGCGAGGGCGCGGAGAGCACGGTCATCACCTACGACGACTACGCCAACGCGATAATGCCCGACGGGGAGAAGCGCGGCACCTTTCGGAGCTATACACTTCTCGTCACGGGCTCACATGTGCGCCTGCGGGATCTGACGGTGGAAAATTCCGCCGGACCGAGAGAGGGCAGCGGACAGTGCGTCGCCCTCTACGCGGAGGGGGACGACATTGTGGTGGAGCGGTGCCGGCTCATAGGGGCCCAGGACACGCTGTTCACCGGGCCGCTGCCACCGCGCGAGATCGAGAAGAACGGCTTTCGCGGGCCCACACAGTACGCCCCAAGGGTCAACGGGAGACAGTATTATTTTGACACCTACATATGCGGGACGGTGGACTTCATCTTTGGAAGCGCCACGGCGTATTTCAAAAACTGCACCGTCCATTCCATCTTGCGGCCCGGATACGTCACCGCGGCGTCCACCCCACAGGGGCAGAAGTACGGATACGTGTTCGAGAGCTGCCGGTTCACCGGGGACGTGCCGCCGGGGACAGTGTACCTTGGCAGGCCATGGAGGGAATACGCCAAAACGGTGATCCTACGCTCTTGGCTGGGGGAGCACATTCGCCCGGAGAAGTGGCACGACTGGAACAAGGAGGCGGCCCATACATGCGCCTTCTACGCCGAATATGAAAATTACGGCCCCGGCGCCGCCGGCGCGGGAGTCCCCTGGGCCCACACTCTGACGGAGAAAGAGGCGGAGGAATACACGCTGGAAAAGATAGGATACCCTGAGACATGGGACGGTCGATTTTAACGGAGGGACGACAGGTGGAAGGAATTTTAAATATCCGTGAATTTGCCGGGCTTTCCCGCGAGGGCGCGGACTGGACGGAGGCTTTTCGGGCGGCGGTGGACAGAGCATGGGCAGAGGGCGGAGGCGTGATCTTCGTCCCGGCGGGAAAATATCCCAGCGGCTCCATAAGGCTCCGTAGCAGGATCACGCTATATCTGGGCTCCGGCGCGCAGATCGTGTTCAAGGACGACCCGGAGGAGTACGGGACGCTCCCGGAGGCGGCGGGGACGGAGGGCCACGCAGGCTGTACGCACTGTGTGTACGCCTGGCGGGAGGAGTATGTCTCGGTGAAGGGCGACGGGGTGCTCAACGGGAACGGCGCTGCCTGGTGGAGGGCGGTTCGGGAGAAGCGAGAGCTCAAGAAGGGGCGGCCGAACCTCATATGCTTCCGGGAGTGCGCCCATGTGCGGGTGGAGGGCGTGACGCTCATAAATTCCCCGTCCTGGACGGTCCACCCCCTGCTGTGCACCGACGTCACCGTGGAGGGCGTGACCATACGCAACCCGGCGGATTCCCCCAACACCGACGGCATCAACCCGGAGGGGTGCTCAAACGTGCGTATACTGGGCTGTCAGGTGGACGTGGGGGACGACTGCGTCACCCTGAAATCCGGCACCGAGAACAGCGCGGAGAGGCGGCCCTGCGAGAACATAACCGTGGCAAACTGCACACTGCTCCACGGACACGGGGGACTGGTCATCGGGAGTGAGATGAGCGGGGACGTGCGCAATGTCACCGTCTCCAATTGCGTGTTCCAGGATACGGACAGAGGTATCCGGGTAAAGACCAGACGCCGCCGCGGCGGCGTGGTGGAGAACATACATCTTGGCAACATCGTCATGGACCGGGTGATGTGCCCCTTTGTGTTCAATATGTATTATAGCTGCGGCGAGGACGGAAAGCGGCAGTACGTGGGGGACAAGGCGGCCCACCCGGTGGACGACGGCACGCCGTGCCTTCGGAATTTCCGCATCAGCGACGTGACGGTCACGGGCGCCGGCGCGGCGGCGGGGTTCATCTATGGCCTGCCGGAGCGGCCCGTCACCGGCGTGACGCTCTCTCACGTGAGCGTGACAATGGACCCGGCAGGTGAGCCGGGGAAGCCCGCCATGATGGAGGGGCTTGAGAAAATGAAGTGCGCCGGATTTTTTATACGGAACGCAAGGGACATCGTCTTTGACCATGTACGCTTTGAGAACGTGGAGGGAAAGACCGTCGACACGGACGAAACGGTGCAGATGAGCGGCACGGTCCTCCGGGGCGACGGCGAGTGACACAGGAAAGGCGGTTTGGAGAGATGGAGAGAAAAGACATCAAAAAAATGTGGATCGCGGACCAGGGCGACGGCACTTACCGCAACCCCATTTTGTATACGGACTATTCAGACCCCGATGTTATAAGGGTGGGCACGGACTACTTCATGGTGGCCTCCAGCTTCAGCAACGCCCCGTCGGTCCCGCTATTACACTCCAAGGACCTGGTGAACTGGAAGGTCATAAACTACGTGATGCGGCGCTTGCCCTTTAAAAGCTACGACCGGCCCCGCCACGGCTGCGGGGCGTGGGCCCCGGCTATACGGTTCCACGACGGGCTCTACTACGTGTTCGTGCCCTTCCCGGACGAGGGTATCATGATGGTCACGGCGCGGGACCCCTGGGGGGAGTGGGACGAGCCCGTGATGATCAAACGGGCCTCCGGGTGGATAGACCCCTGTCCCTTCTGGGACGACGACGGTACCATGTATATGGTGAACGGCTTTGCCAAGAGCCGCATCGGCTTTAAAAGCGCCCTGTACCTTTGCCCGATACGTGACGACGGGAAGGGGCTTGAGGCGATAGTGGACGAGGGCATGTTCGTCTACGACGGGCACAGGACCCAGCCCACCATCGAGGGGCCAAAGCTCTACAAGCGCAACGGCTGGTACTACATATTCGCCCCGGCGGGGGGCGTCAAAACAGGGTGGCAGACGGTCCTGAGGTCAAGAGACATCTACGGGCCCTACGAGGAGAGGATCGTTTTGCGTCAGGGCGGTACGCCGGTGAACGCCCCGCATCAGGGCGGCTGGGTGGACACCCCGGAGGGGGAGGACTGGTTCATTCATTTTCAGGACGTGGGCAGCGCCGGGCGCATAATCCACCTCCAGCCCATGCGCTGGGAGGACGACTGGCCGGTTATCGGCGTAAATCAGGACGAAAACGGCTGCGGCGAGCCGGTGCTCAGATACAGAAAGCCACGGGTGGAGGGGGCGTGCCCCATAGACGCGCCGGAGGACAGCGACCTCTTTGACGGGACCGCGTTGGGGCTCCAGTGGCAGTGGAACGCCAACTATGACGAGAGCTGGTATTCTTTGCGGGACGGCTCCCTCACGCTCCGGGCGGTGCCTCAGGAGGAGGGGACGCGGCTTTGCGATATGCCCAATCTCCTCTTGCAGAAGTGGCCGACGCCGGAGTTTACCGTTGAGACATGCCTTCACACGGAGGGACTTCGGGAGGGGGACGGCTGCGGTATGATCTCCCTTGGGGGATTGTGCGACGGACTCATCGCCTTTAGGCGCGGGGACGGGCTGGAGCTCCGGCAGAGGACCGGCCTTACGAAAAAGGGGCCGGAGACCGACGACGACTTGGGCGTCAGGATACGCGGCGATGTACTCTATCTGAAAATGACCGTGGAGGCGGACGCCGTCCGCTGGACATGGAGCCCGGACGGGGAGAAATGGTCCCCCGCAGGCAAACCCACAGCGGCCACCGCCGGCGTCTGGGTGGGCGTCAAGGTGGGACTTGCCGCCTTCCACGAGGGCGACGGCGGCTCAGGCGAAGCGCGGGCGGACTACTTTGTGTTCCGGCCGCTGGACTGAAACGCCGTTTTGCCGGGATCAAGATGAAAAAAGCAGGGAATGCGGAGAAGCCGGGACTTTATGTCCTGCCAATATGGGGGAAATTTTACGGAAATCGGGCGAAATGATGTTCTCTTTTGACAAAATGCGGTCTGTCAACGACCGCTATCGCATACCCCCTCCGAAGCGCCTGCGGGAGGTGCCGCGCTGGCTCCACAGACTGGTCGGGGCATTTACATCGAGACTTCTCTATATTTTCCGGCTGGTGTGGGAGACGCGAAAGAGCCTCCTTCTGATGATGGTGTTCATGTGCGTATTCAACGGCGTCATGCCGGTGGCGATCTCGCTCATCGGCGCGGCGGCGCTGAACGATTTGGCGGAGGTCTACGCCGGGGCGGAGCTGGCCTTCCGGGCGGTGGCCACGCTTCTCATCTGCCAGTTTGCCTGTATGTTCCTGACGGACGCCGTGCGGCGGGTCTACACCATGTTCATAAGCGTCTCCGGGGAGCTGGTGTCCAATCACGTCAAGCAGAAGATCATGGAGAAGGCAAAGACCATCGACATGATGTGCTACGATTCGCCTGATTTCTACGCCCGCATGGAGAACGCCAACCGGGAGGCGGGCAAGAGGCCCGTCCAGATCATGTCCTCCGCTTTCTCCGTGCTCAGCACCGCCATAAGCATCGTAAGCTTCACGGCGGTGCTCTTTACCGTCAGCGCGTGGATACCCGTGTGCATCATCGTGACGGCTATCCCCTCGGCGGTGATCAATTTCATTTACAGAAGAAAAAATGTGGACTATATGTCCCGGCGCTCCAAGAGCCGCCGGCAGATGGATTATTACTCCAATACTCTGGTCAACAAGGACCTTGCCAAGGAGATACGCATATTCAGCCTGGCGGAGACGTTCCGGGAAAAATATCAGGCCACGTTTGACGACTACTTCAAGGGTATGCGAAGGCTCCAGACGGAGGAGTGCCTCTGGACTGTGGGCGCGGCGGTGGCGACAAACGCGGTCTACTGCCTTTTGTACCTCTTTTTTGCGCGGGGCGTGTTCGGCGGACAGTACGACGTGGGCGGATTTTCCCTGTTCACCGGGGCCATCACCTCCATCGGCACCGGCGTCAGCACCCTCATAAGCACCACCGCGTCCATATACGAGGGGACGCTGTTCATCAACAATCTGATGGAATTTCTGAGCCAGAAGCCCATTCTGAAGCCCATCGCGGACCCTCCGGCCGCTGTCCGTCGCCATCAGGGGCACGTGATCGTCTTCGAGGACGTGTCCTTCCGTTACCCCGGCGCCAAGGAGGACACCCTGCGGCACATCGACCTTACTATCCATGAGGGCGAGACGGTGGCCGTCGTGGGCTTCAACGGCGCGGGGAAGACCACGCTCATAAAGCTCCTGACGCGGCTTTACGACCCCACCGAGGGGAGGATACTCCTGGACGGCCACGACATTCGGGAATACGACGTGGACGAGCTCTATTCCATTTTCGGCATTATCTTCCAAGACTTCGGGAAATACGCCGTGTCCGCCGGGGAGAACATCGCCTTCGGGGACGTGCTCAGGTCCGCGCGGGACGGGGAGATACGCCACGCGGCACGGGAGAGCGGCGCCGACGACTTCATAAGCGGCCTGCCCCATGGCTATGACACGCCGCTTATGCGGTACTTTGAGGAGTACGGCACGGAGCTCTCCATCGGACAGTGGCAGAAGCTGTCCATCGCCCGCGCCTTTTACAGGGATTCGGACATACTCATTCTGGACGAGCCCACCGCGTCCTTAGACCCCATGGCGGAGCAGCGGATATTCGAGGAATTCAACGCCATGCGCCGGGACAAGACCAGCATCTTCATCTCCCACCGCCTTTCCAGCGCCACGCTTGCGGACAACATCTTCGTCATGGAGCGGGGACAGATCGTGGAGCGGGGTAGCCACAGGGAGCTTATGGAGAAAAAGGGGCTATATTGCGAGCTCTTTACCACCCAGTCCCGGCGGTATGTGACAACGGACGGCGACAAAAGTAGCGCCGCCGGGAAATAAATCAGGAGGATAAAAGCGCAATGGAGCTTCACTACGAAAGCCCTGCCGAATTCTGGGACCAAGCTGTGCCCCTTGGCAACGGGCGGCTTGGCGCCATGGTGTACGGCGCCGTGGCACGGGAGCACATACAGCTCAACGAGGAGGGGCTTTGGAGCGGCGGCCCACAGGACCGGGTGAACCCGGACTGCCTTGACAATCTGGAGAAGATCCGCGCCCTGTTCCGCTCCGGTCAGGTGGAGGAGGCACAGCGCCTGGCCGTCAGCGCCATGTCCGGCACGCCCTTCACCCAGAGGGCCTACCAGACGCTGGGGGATCTGTGGATCGACTTTTTTGACGGCGCGCCCGAAAAGCCTGAGAGCTACTCCCGCGGTCTTGACCTTCACCGGGCCGTGGCGTGGGTGCGCTATGGCGCGGGGGAGCGGGAATATGAACGGCAATATTTCATCTCCCGCCCCGCGGACTGCTTGGGCCTACGCCTGACGGCCAGGGGCGGCGGGCGGCTGTCCTTCACCTGCCGCCTGGACCGGAGCCATCATATAGGCTTTACCGGCCACGCGGGCGGCGATACCCTCGTGTGCTCCGGGGACCAGAACGGCATCGGCTGGGCCATGGGACTGAAGGTAATGGCCTCGGACGGGGCCGTCAGCGCCATAGGCGCGCGCCTCACCGTCCGGGACGCCACGAATGTGACCCTGATTTTCACGGCAAAGACCGGTATCGGCGTCAACCCCGGAAAGAGCCCTTCGGAGGGACTTGCCGCAACGGTGTGTGAGTCCCTCTCGGACGTCCGCGCCCGTTACGCCGACGCCGGGGCGATGCTGGCGGAGCATGAGGCGGACTTCGGGGCACTCTTTGGCCGGGTGGACCTGCGCCTTTCAGACCCCGCCTCCCGGCCGGACCTCGACGACCTCCCCACCGACGCGCGACTGCGGCGCTTCGCCGCGGGGGAGGCCGATCCGGGCCTCGCGGCTCTCTATTTCCAGTACGCCCGGTATCTCATGATCTCCGGCAGCCGCCCCGGCGGACTGCCCCTGACGCTCCAAGGGCTCTGGAACGAGGAATTTACCCCCGCCTGGGATTCCAAATACACGATAAACATAAATTTGGAAATGAACTACTGGCCCGTGGAGGTCTGCGCCCTGCCGGAGTGCGCGGAGCCGTATTTTGACCTCCTGCGTCGGGTGGCCGGGAGCGGCCGGGACACCGCCCGGCGAATGTACGGCTGCCGGGGCTTCGTGGCCCACCACAACACAGACATACACGCGGACACGGCCCCACAGGACGAGTGCCTGTCTGCCACCTACTGGGTAATGGGCGGGGCGTGGCTGTCCTTACATATCTGGGAACACTGGCTTTTCACCCGCGACCGGGAATTTTTGCGGAAAAATTTCGATATTCTCGAAGAAGCCGTCCTCTTCTTCCGGGATTTCCTTCAGGAGAACGGGAAAGGGGAGCTGGTGACGCTGCCCTCTATCTCCCCGGAAAACACCTTCTATCTCCCCGGCCCCGGCGCAAGGGTGAAGGCCAATATGTGTGAGATGCCCACCATGGATATTGAGATCTTAAATGACCTCATCAGCGCCTACCTGGGCGCCGCCGAGGAGCTGGGGACGGGCGCGCTTGTTGGCGACGCCCGGAAGATGCTCTCAAAGCTGCCCAAGCTCCAGATCGCCTCCGACGGGCGGCTCATGGAGTGGCAGGAGGAGTACGAGGAGTTCGACCCCGGCCACCGGCACATCTCCCACCTGTTCGGCCTCTACCCCAGCGCCCAGATCACCCCGGAGGACACGCCGGAGCTGGCCGCGGCGGCCAAGAAGTCCCTGGAGTACCGTCTTGCCCGCGGCGGCGGGTACACCGGCTGGAGCCGGGCGTGGATCATCTTGTTCTGGGCGCGCCTCCGGGAGGGGGACCGGGCTTTCCGGGACCTTCGGGCGCTCCTGACGGACTCCACCTTTGAAAATCTCATGGACACCCACCCCAGAAAGGGCCGCCCCAGAGGGCGGGTATTCCAGATAGACGGCAACATGGGCGCCGCCGCCGGCATCGCGGAGATGCTGGTTCAGAGCCACAATGGCCGGATACGTCTGCTGCCGGCGCTCCCCACGGCGTGGCCGGAGGGGGAGATCCGGGGCCTTCGGGTCCGGGGCGGCGGCGAGGTGGACGTATCCTGGCGGGACGGCCGGCTTATAAGCTTCCGCCTCCTTGCCCACAGCCCCTTCCAAGGGCAGATCGTCTACGGGGACACGGAGCGTCGCGTCGGCTTAGATGCCGGTGAGAGTATAAAGTGGAAGGCCGGTAATTGAAATGCGCATAGAAAACGGATTGAAAACAGCGCCTATCACCGAGGAGCCATTCAAGGTTTACGGTCTGACGGTCACGGATAGGGAAGCCCGGAAATTTTACCGTCTTCCGGAATATATGATGAAAATAATGCCCCAGTATGAGTTTCAGGGCCGCCGGAGCGTGGGCGGGCGGGTGCGCTTTGCCACCAATTCCAAAAGGATACTGGTCAGACTGGCCGTTGACGCCTGCCGGGAGGATATAAATATCCCCCTCACCGGCTCCGCCGGGGCGGACGTGTACCTTGGGACAGGGCGGGACGCTAAGTATCTTGGCGTCGCCGCGCCCGGCGTACACGGGGAGGCGGAGACCACGGCGGAGAAAATATTCAAAAAGGGTCCGGGGCTTGCCACCGTGACGGTGAACCTGCCCCGCAACGACCTTCTTCTGGGAATGGAGATCGGGGTTGAGGAGGACGCCGTCCTCCGCAAGGCCCCGGACTACCGGGTGCGGGACCCCATCGTATTCTACGGCTCCTCGATAACCGAGGGCGGCTGCGCGGAGAGGCCGGGAAACGCCTACACCTCTCTTGTGTGCCGCTGGCTGGACGCGGACTACCGAAATTTCGGCTTTTCCGGCAAGGCGAGGGGAGAGAGGGAGTTTGCGGAGTACATCGCCTCACTGCCGAAGATCTCCGCCTTCGTCTACGACTACGACCACAACGCCCCGGACCCGGTTCATCTGAGGGCCACCCATGAGGCGTTTTTCCAAATCGTCCGGCGGGCCCACCCGGACGTCCCGGCCCTGATCCTCAGCCGCCCGGACACTGACAAGGACCCGGCGGACTCGGCGGCCCGGAGGGAGATCATACGGGCGACTTATGAGCACGCGCGGGACGCCGGAGATGAGCGGGTCCGGTTTCTGGACGGCGGGACCTTCTTCGGCACGGAGGGGCGGGCGGAGTGCACAGTGGACGGCACTCACCCAAACTCCCTTGGCTTTATGCGAATGGCGGAGGCGGTATATCCCGTACTTCGGGAGATGCTGGACGGGAGGTGAGCGGCATGACGGAGCTTGCGCCGGCGGCGGCTGAGTTCGAACGCCGGCTCGCGGCCCGGCGTGTGCGGATACACGGGTATCTGATGATATTCCGCGGGGAGCTCGCGGCGGAGCGGTACTGGCCGCCCTTCGGGCCGGAGACTAACCACCGAATGTACTCCGTCACCAAAAGCTTCACCGCCCTGGCGGCGGGACTTCTTGTGGGGGAGGGGCGGATAGGACTTCGGGACCCGATCTGCAAATATTTTTCGGATAAGCTACCGCCGGCTGGGCCGCACCCATGGTGCGCCGAGATGACAATAGAGGACATGCTGACCATGCGGACCTGCCACGGCGGCACCACCTACAAGCGCTGCGATGGCGACTGGGTGGAGTCCTTCTTCCGGGTGACGCCGGACCACATACCGGGGACCGTGTTCGCCTACGATACGTCCTCGTCCCATGTGCTGGCGGCGCTGGCGGAGCGGTTGACCGGCATGGATATGCTGGACTATCTGCGGCGCGGCGCTCTGGACGCGCTGGGCTTTTCAAAAGGGGCGTACATTTTGAAGGACCCCGCCGGAGTGTCTCAGGGCGGCACGGGGCTCATGTGCACCCTGCGGGACGTGGGCCGGGCGGCGTATCTGTGCCTCCACGGCGGGACTGCGAGAGGCCGGGAGCTGATCCCGGCGGACTTCATGGGCCGCGCCACGTCCAACATGGTGCCCACCGACCTCCATATGTCACTGGACGAGCGCAACGGCTATGGGTACTTCTTCTGGAGGCCGCGGGTACCGGGATTTGTGATGTACGGCATCGGCGGACAATTAGCGCTGTGCTTCCCGGAGGCGGATCTCTGCCTTGTGACCATGGGGGATACACTGGGCGACCCGGCGGGCCTCCGGAGCATCTACGACAGCTTTTACGAGACCGTCTGGCCCTGTCTGGGCCTAACGGAGGCGGTACACGAACAGGAACCGCCGCACATAGCGCCTCCTTCCGGGCACTATACATTATTTGACAATGACGCCGGCTGGACGTGGGCGGAGCCGGACCCGGACCGACGGGAGGTGCGCCTCGGAACGCCGGAGGGGACCGTCACACTCTCCTATGGGGAGAACGACGGCGTGGGCGGCCGGACCTTCCCCGGCACGCCCTACCCCTGCCAGTGCCGTGGGGAGCTGAAGGCGGGCCACCTTATCCTTCACTGCTACGTGACAGGCGAGGAGCAGGGCCACGTGAGCATGGACTTCGCGCCCAAGGATACGCGCCTTAGTATACGTATGACAGCCACCGACGAGCCGTTTTTCAAAAAATTCCGGGGCTTTGTCTCAGGAATCAGGGAATAAATGTTTTTCAATCGAAAGGAGCATAAAATGAGCGAAAAAAGACAGTATCACAATCCGGTCCAGCGGGGATTTTTCCCGGATCCGTCGGTCATTCGGGTGGGTGACGACTTCTATATGGTCAACTCCAGCTTCCAGTACTTCCCCGCAATACCCATCTCCCACTCAAAGGACATGGTCCACTGGCACATCGTGGGCCACGCCATCACAAACCCGGAGTGGCTGGACCTCAGCGACATTCGGGACTCTCACGGCATCTGGGCGCCGGACATCTCGTATGTGGACGGAAAATTCTACATTTTCGCGCCGCTGAGACTGAACGGCGACGGGACACGTGGGAACAACGTGCTGCGGCGGCAACTGGTGATGGTTTCGGATAGGCCGGAGGGGCCGTACTCCAAGCCCGTGTGTCTGGAGGTGGACAACATCGACCCGTCACACTTCGTGGACGATGACGGTAGCCGCTACATCGTCACGGCGGCGGGGGCCACGGTGACCCCGCTGACGCCGGACAGCCTGCGCCTTGCCGGCGAAAGCCGTGTGGCATGGCCGGGGAGCGGTGAGCGGTGCCCGGAGGGGCCCCACATCTTTAAAAAGGACGGCTGGTACTACGCCATGGTCGCGGAGGGCGGCACAGGCTACGGACACGGCATCAATGTGGCCAGAAGCCGGGAGCTTTTCGGGGAATATGAGTGCTCGCCCTTAAACCCGGTCATGCGCCAGAAGGACCCCGACGCCCCGATCCAGAGGGCGGGCCACGGGAAGCTTGTGCAGGACCGGAACGGGAAGTGGTGGTGCTACTATCTGTGCGGCAGGCCCAACGGCGGGCGGCACACGACCGTGGGACGCGAGACGTCTCTGGACCCGGTGGAGTGGACCGAGGACGGGTGGTTCACCGTCAACGGCGGCCGGGGACCCAGCCTTACACAGGACGCGCCGGATCTGCCGGAGTGCGTGTTCCCAAGGAACACCTTCGATGATTTTGACAGCGAAAAGCTCGATCTGGAGTGGGAATTTGTCCGCAACCCGGACAACGGCACATGGTCTTTGACGGAGCGCCCCGGTTGGTTCCGCATCTGGACCCGCGACGGCCAGCTCTCAGAGCGCCGGGCCAAGAACACCCTGGTGCGCCGGGAACAGGAGCTCACATACCGCGCCGAGACGAAGCTGGAATTTGCCCCTGACCGGGACGGCGAGCAGGCCGGACTTGTCTGCTATTACAGCACCGCCACCTACGCCCGCTTCTCCCTTTGCTGGGAGGACGGCCGGAAGCTCCGGCTCGTCATCAACCGCGCCCACGGCGAGGAGCTGATGGCGGAGGTCGCGAATGTGCCTGAGGGGACCGTGTGGCTGAAGGTGGACGTGAAGGGCCTCACCCGGACCTTCCTTTACAGCTTCGACGGCGAGACATGGCAGACAGCGGGGACGCTGGAGAACTGCGTCTTTCTGTGCGACGAGGGCGTACCTGAGGACCGCAAGCGCCACACCGGCACGCTGGTGGGCATCTACGCCAACAACGGCGGCTGCGGCAGCCTCAAACCGGCCGACTTCGACTATTTCAAATACGAGGACTGATGA
>CANREY010000017.1 GCA_947629755.1 uncultured Oscillospiraceae bacterium
AAGAGATTCAATCTCACCAAGACCGGCAAGGTCAAGCGCGCCCACGCATACAAGAGCCACATTCTCAACAAGAAGACGACCAAGCGCAAGAGAGGCCTCCGCAAGGGAACCTACGCCGACGTCACCAACGAAGCGGCGATCAAGCGCATGATCCTGTATAAATAAGGAGGTCACTTAAGATGGCAAGAATCAAAGGCGCGATGATGACGCGCAAAAGAAGAAATAAGGTCCTGAAGCTGGCCAAGGGCTACTGGGGTGCCAAGTCCAAGCACTTCAAGATGGCCAATCAGGCCGTTATGAAGTCACTGACCTACGCTTACATCGGCCGCAAGCAGAAAAAGCGCGACTACCGCAAGCTCTGGATCACCCGTATCTCCGCCGGCTGCAAGATGAACGGCATGAACTATTCCACCTTCATGCACGGCCTCAAGAAGGCGGGCATCGACATGAACCGCAAGATGCTCTCCGAGACCGCCATTCACAACCCGGAGGCGTTCACCGAGCTGTGCGCCACCGCCAAGGCCGCACTTTAAAGCTTAAAAAGTCAAAAGAAAATGCCCCTCCCGAAAGGGAGGGGCTCAGTTTTTCAAGAAACTCAAATTCAAACTGATTTTCGCGGCGACATGCGCGTCGCGAAAATTACCTTTTGTTTTGCGGAGTGTATGGCCCTGCGGGCCATGCGCGGAGCAAAACGGCAGGAAAAAATCGCGAATAGGTCTGCGACCTTTTCGCGATTTTTTCCTTCTCCCTTGTTGACAAAGGCCAACGGCCTTTGTCAACAAGGGAGGTAGTGTCATATAATGTCCCGCGGGGAAAACCGCGAAATTGAAGGAAGTGAATTTTGGACATGTATGACGAAATTGACGCCGCCGCCATCGGCAGGGTTTGGGGCCGCGTATCCGGAGCCGCCGAGGGTAAGCCCGTGGACCTGCCCGCGGCCCTGAGGGACTTTATGGACAGGGCCGAGCTTGCACGGGACATGTACGCCCTGCTGGCGCTGAAGACAAGGGGCGCTCCGGCCTCAAAGGAGCTTTCGGAGCTTTCGCGGGCCGAGCAGGACACTGAAAGACGCCTCCAAACCGAATATTTCCTCCTCACCGGCGACACCTTCGCCGTGGAGCGGGTCCGGGCCAGCGCCCCCTATGTTCTGGGAGCCCTCCGTGACGCCCACGCCGGGGAGGTTGAGAACGGGAAGCGCTACGCCTCCCTCGCCGCCTCCCTCCCCGACGGCAAGCTCCGTGAGACGCTCTACGACCTCTCCTCCCGCGAGCGCTCCCACGCCGAAAAGCTCCGTCAGATGATCGGAAGAATGATAAACTGACGCCCCGCCATTTTCGGACAAAAATTATTGACCTCGCGGGGAAAATGGGCTATAATTGTTTCTATCTTTTTCCGGAGGTGACGAAATGAAGAAGCGCCGCGCAAAGCGCATTTCCCCCGTGCGGGCCGTGGTCCTGAGCTTTTTGGCGGTGATTGCTCTGGGCGCTTTCGCCCTCACTCTGCCCGTCTCCTCCAATGGAGGCGGCTGGACACCCTTTGTGGACGCCCTTTTCACCGCCACCTCCGCCGCCTGTGTCACGGGCCTTGCGGTGGTGGACACCGCCGGACATTGGAGCGGCGTGGGCCAGGCCGTCATACTCCTGCTTATCCAGGTGGGGGGCCTTGGGGCCATGACCATCATCACCGGCTTTTTCTCGGTGGTCCGCAAGCGCGCGAGCCTGTCGGACACCCGTATGCTCATGCAGGCCGCCGGCAACGACAGCTACGCCGGCGTGGTGAAGCTGGTAAAGCGCCTTTTCTGGGGCACACTGATTTTCGAGGCCGCCGGGGCCCTGCTGCTTGCCATACGCTTTATCCCCCTTTTCGGCTGGGGGCGGGGCATATGGTACTCCGTCTTCCACTCCGTCTCCGCCTTCTGCAACGCGGGGTTTGACGTGCTTGGGGATTTTCGGGGCGGCGCGAGCCTCTCGGCCTTCGCCACGGACCCCCTGGTTGTGCTGACCGTATCGGCCCTCATAATCTTAGGGGGCCTTGGCTTTATCGTCTGGGACGACCTTATCACCACCCGCTTTAAATTCAAGAATATGAAGCTCCACTCAAAGGTGGTGCTGGTAATGACCGGGGTCCTCATAGTGGCCCCCACCCTCATCTTCGCCCTTTTGGAGTGGACAAACACCTTCTACGGCCACAGCTTCGGCGATAAGCTCCTGATGGCCCTCTTTCAGGCCGTGACCCCCCGGACCGCCGGCTTTGCCACGGTGTCAATGGCCCAGCTCACCGACGCCGGGGCCATACTCACCATAGTGCTCATGCTCATCGGCGGCTCCCCCGGCTCCACCGCCGGCGGCGTCAAGACCACCACCGTGGCGGTGGTGCTCATATGCACCGTGGCGTCGGTGAAAAAATCCCAGCCCGTGGCCTTCAAGCGCACCATCGAGGACGACACGGTCCGTCAGGCCACGGCCATTTTACTCATATATATCGCCCTCAGCGTGGTAGCCACCATGGCCCTTTGCGCCGTGGAGGCCGTCCCCATGCGGGACGCCGCCTTTGAGGTGGTGTCCGCCGTCGCCACCGTTGGCCTCTCCACGGGCATCACCCCGACCCTCGGCGTGGCGGCCAAGCTCATGCTGACGGTCCTCATGTTCGCCGGCAGGATAGGCGGCCTATCCATGGCAATGGCCATAACCGGCGAGCGCTCACCCTCCCCGGTGCGCCACCCGGTGGGGAAGATACTTGTCGGCTGATACTAAGGAGGAATTTCCATGAAATCTGTGCTTGTTATCGGACTTGGCCGTTTTGGCCGCCACCTTGCGTCAAAGATGCAGGAGATGGGCAACGACGTTATGATAGTGGACAAGGACCCGGAGCAGGTGGAGCTGATGGCCGGCCGCTTTGCCGAGTGCTCCATCGGCGACTGCACCAGGGAGCCGGTGGTGGCGTCTCTCGGCGTTGAGAACTTCGATCTGTGCTTTGTGACCACCGGTGAGGACTTCCAGTCGTCCCTCGTCATAACGGCCCTTTTGAAGCGCCACGGGGCCCGGCGCATAATCTCAAAGACAACTCAGGACATACAGGAGGAGCTTTTAAAGCAGATAGGCGCCTCCGAGGTGGTCTACCCTGAGCGCGAGATCGCCGAGCGCGTTGCCGTCAGATATAATTCCGACAACATATTCGACTTTATCCCCCTCACCGAGGACGTGGCCATGTACGAGATAAACACCCCGTCCTCATGGATAGGCGACACCATCGTGGGTGTGGACGTGCGCAAAAAGCACAACGTGAACATCATCGCCATAAAGCAGGGCGACTCCATCTTAGCCACCCCCGGCGCCAGCTACGTCTTTCGCGAGGGCGACCACATAATGGTAATGGGCCGCTCCTCCGACGTCTTCAAGCTTGCCGCGAAGGCAAAATAATCTACCCAAAATTTTTCGGGCCTCCCAAAATGGGAGGCCCGAAATTTATGTGGAGAGAGGGGATATGTGAGGTAACTTATTTCGCGGCGGCGAAGCCCTTCTCCAGATCGGCTATAATGTCGTCGATGTGCTCGGTGCCGATGCTGAGGCGTATGGTGCTCTGGGTGATGCCCTGGTCGGCAAGCTCGCTGTCGCTGAGCTGGCTGTGGGTGGTGGAGGCCGGGTGAATGACAAGGCTCTTTACGTCCGCCACGTTTGCAAGGAGAGAGAATATCTCAAGGCTGTCTATGAACCGGAAGGCCGCGTCCTTGCCGCCCTTTATCTCAAAGGTAAATATGGATCCGCCGCCCTGTGGGAAGTACTTCTTATATAGCTCGTGCTGGGGGTGGTCGGGAAGGCTGGGGTGGTTGACCTTCTGTACCTGCGGGTGGTTTTTGAGGTACTCCACCACCTTCTTTGTGTTCTCCGCGTGGCGCTCAAGCCGGAGCGACAGGGTCTCGATGCCCTGCAAAAGCAGGAACGCGTTGAAGGGGCTTATGGTCGCGCCGGTGTCCCGTAGCAAAATCGCACGTATGTAAGTAACAAACGCCGCCGGCCCCACCGCGTCCACAAAGCTTATCCCGTGGTAGCTGGGGTTTGCCTCCGCGATGGGAGCGTATTTGCCGGAGGCCTTCCAGTCAAATTTCCCGCTGTCCACGATGATGCCGCCCAGCGTGGTCCCGTGGCCGCCAAGGAATTTTGTGGCCGAGTGGACCACGATGTCCGCACCGTGCTCGATGGGACGAATGAGGTAGGGCGTGCCGAAGGTGTTGTCGATGACCAGCGGTATCCCGTGGGAGTGGGCAATCTTGGCGACGGCGTCGATGTCCGGTATGTCGGAGTTGGGGTTGCCGAGAGTCTCAATGAATATGGCCTTTGTGTTGGGCCTTATGGCCGACGTAACCTCGTAAAGGTCGTGTATGTCCACGAAGGTGGTCTCCACGCCGTAGAGGGGCAGGGTGTGGGCCAGCAGATTGTAGCTCCCGCCGTAGATGGTCTTCTGCGCCACGATGTGGTCGCCCTTCTGGGTCAGAGCCTCAATTGCGTATGTGATAGCCGCCGCGCCGGAGGCCACCGCCAGAGCCGCCACGCCGCCCTCAAGGGCCGCCACGCGCTTTTCCAGCACGTCCTGAGTGGAGTTGGTGAGCCGCCCGTATATATTGCCGGGGTCGGCAAGGCCGAAGCGGTCCGCCGCGTGCTGGCAGTTGTGGAATACGTAGCTGGTGGTCTGATATATGGGCACCGCGCGGGAATCGGTGGTGGGGTCCGCCTGCTCCTGCCCCACGTGGAGCTGAAGGGTCTCGAATTTATAGTTTGACATGATATGTACCTCTTTTCATAAAATTTAAATCCGTTATAAGCCGCGCATCGAGGTACACATTCGCCCAAATCTGAAGTTTGCCCGCAAAAGGGGCTCAAGCTTGAAGGTCATGGTGAGGCTTCCTTTCATATTACCTACTAATCATGTAGGTTAGTATGATTATATCGCGGTAAATCACTGTTGTCAATAGGAAAATAAAATAAATTTTGGAGGGCCGGAGCCCCCCAAAATTATTTAAAGCGTCTTCGCCTTTTCCTTGATGTAATTCCTCAGCCAGTCCCCGGTCTCCTCGTGCTTGAGGGCGAAGTCCAGCGTGGCCTCCAAAAATCCGGTCAAATGCCCCGTGTCGTATCTGCGGCCGTCAAAGTCCACGTACACCATGCGCTTTTGGTGGCACAGCTCGGCTAAGCCGTCGGTGAGCTGTATCTCCCCGTTCCTTCCGGGGGGCAGGGCGTCCAGAATGTCGAAGATGTCCGGGGTGAGCACGTACCGGCCCAGAATGGCGTAGTTTGACATGACCTCCTCAGGCTTGGGCTTCTCCACGATGTGGCGCACGTCGTAGACCCGTCCCTCCACATGGGCAAGGTCCGTGGTGCAGTAGGCCGGGAGCATCTCGTCGGAGACCCACTGGCCGCCCACGCAGGAGCAGTTATATTTCTCCGCCGCCTCTATGAGCTGCTTGAGCACCGGCTTTTCCGACATCATTATGTCGTCGCCCAAGAGCACCGCGAAGGGCTCGTCTCCTATAAACCGCCTCGCCCTTGCTATGGCGTGGCCCAGCCCCTTCGTCTCCCGCTGGCGGACGTAAAAGAAGTTGGCCATATCCGCCACGGCCCGGAGCTCGTGGGCCATCTCGTCCTTGCCGGAGCGTATGAGCCGGTGCTCCAGCTCCGGGTAGTAGTCAAAATAATCGTCCATGGCGGTCTTTGAGCGGTTGGTGACTATGAGTATGTCCTCAATGCCGGAGCTCACCGCCTCCTCGATTATATACTGGAGCACCGGCTTGTCCACAAGGGGGAGCATCTCCTTGGGGATTGTCTTCGTCGCCGGGAGCATACGCGTGCCGAGACCGGCGGCGGGAATGACAGCTTTTCTGACCTTCAATTTTGTTCACCTCTGACTGACTGAGAATTTTTATTTATACGTTAGCGCCCAGCCTGCCGGCCGCGCCGCTTTTTTGTAGTGCGGTCACAAGCAGTACGCCGGGAATGAAGCAAAGTACCGCCTCGGAGAGCGTAACCGTCAGGATATTCACGCCCCAGGCCGATATGAAGGCCGGCCCGAAGCCCGACTGGGCGTAGGCGATGACGGCGCTGACGATGAGGCCGTTGCAGACCACCGGCGGGATCGCCGCTGTCCACTTATTTTTACATCTTGCCGTCCACAGCCCCGCCGCGAGGGTGGCGAGGGAGCCGAAAACTATGTCCACGACGCCGTACTGGCTGAGAAGATTTGTGAGGATACACCCCACAAAGAGCCCCCAGGCCGTCTCCGGGAAGAGGAATGGCAACAGCGTCAGCGCCTCGGAGAGCCGCAGCTGTACCGGCGCGAAGGCCAGATTAAGGGTGTAGGCCACGTAGCTCAATGCCGCGTACATCGCCGCCGTCACCCCGGCGATGGCCAGACCGCGGACAGGAAATTTGCTTTTCACTATTAAGTTACCTCCATTTTTTGTTTTTAGAAGACATGCGCGTACATGCCTGGACAGGGTGTGGAAACCTGTCGGAGGTATCTTAACATAATATAACATGTTCCGCAAGGGGGAGGGGAAAAATTAATTTATTTTTCACATTAATTTGTCGAAAAAACGCACCCGCAGTAGCACTGCCGGTAAAGCCCGTACTCCCGCGACAGCCTTATGGACCGCAGATACCCGTCCCTTTTCTTAAAATCCGACCAAAGCCAGCGAATACCGTGCTCGACAGCCAGCCTCTGCCCTATCTCATTTATAAGCTCCGCGTTTTTGTGGGGACTCACCGTCAGGGTAGTGCCGAAATAGTCAAAATCAAGCTCCTGCGCCTTTTTTGCCGTGCCGGCCAGACGCGTATCGAAGCACCTTTCGCACCTCGCCCCGCCCTCTGGCTCACTCTCAAGGCCCTTGGCGGCGTCAAAAAAGACCTCCGGCGCGTATTCCCCCCAGATTATCTCCACGTCCTCATAGCCCCCGGCCCTCAGTAGCTTCGGAAGCTCCGCCCCACGCTTTTCGTACTCCTCCTCAGGGTGGGTGTTGGGGTTAAAATAGTAGAGCGTCACGTCAAAAAACGGGTGCACCCTCTCCAAAACCGCGCTTGTGCACGGCGCGCAGCACGAGTGCAGCAAAAGCCGCGGCCTTGTCCCCCCAAAGGTTGCCGTCAGCTCCTCAAACCTCTTATTAAAATCGACCTTCATCTCCCTCGCCCCCTTTTTTCATCTACCCCCTATTTTACCCCATCTCCCCACCAAACGCAACCCCCCGCCAAAGGTTGCGCCTTACGGCGCGTATTGGAATAGGGGGGAGGGTTTAGAACCCTCCCCTACGGGTTGAGTGGTAGATTTTCAAAGATTGGCGTAGGGGCGGGTCCCAGACCCGCCCGTCCCCTTGTCCCGCCCGCAGGCGACACCCCCGTCCCCGCCGCGCGGACACCCCCTTTTTGGAAAAGGGGGTAGGGGGGGATTAGAGCCCCCGTCCCGTCCGCAGGCGAAATCCTTGGCTCCTCCTCGTAGGAGGAGCTGTCGCCCGCAGGCGACTGAGGAAGCGAGGGCCACGTATCCGCACACTCTTTCTTCCGTAGGTGCCAGCAAAACCCTTCGGCCTCGCTTCCCCCCTACCCCCCCTCCTACGAGGAGGGGGCTCTCTATATGGTTGCGCCTCCGGCGCGTATTTAAAACCGGGAGGGTTTAGAACCCTCCCCTACGGGTTGAATGGTAGATTTTCAAAGATTGACGTAGGGGCGGGTCCCAGACCCGCCCGTCCCCTTGTCCCGTCCCCGCCGCACTCCCTAAAAACGCACCCGTAGGGGCCGATGCCCACATCGGCCCGCCCCTCGTTGCCCGTACCCCCATAGAACGCAAGCTCAGCCCCTCCCTTGGGAGGGGGCAGGGGGTGGGGCGTGGCGCCCCCACCAAAAAAGCCACGAACAGCGCCTCCCGGCCTGTTCGTGACTTTCATCTCTATTCCGTTCTCGCGACCGTCCTCTCGGCCCTACGCGAAAACCTCACTCCTCGTCCAGCTCGTGGCTCAGAAGGTGCTCGGTGTAGCACATGAGGAACGGCGCCACGCCCTTGGCGTCGTTCTCCACCACGGGCTCGGAGATGTAGTACTCGAATGACCCGTCCCGGCGGCGGTTGTTCTCAGGCCCCAGCCCGGCCACAAGGCATATGCCGCCCAGATTGAGCTTGCCGTCGCGCTCAGTGAGATACCTGTCGCAGATGGACTGGAAAATGGCCGCGCCACGCGGGCAACAGCTGTAATCAAGTATCCCCAGCCTTGCGCCCTTCAGGAAGAAGTAGGCCACCATGGCACTGCCCGACGTCTCAGGGTAGTTGCCCTCGCGGCCCACCTGGTTGGGGACCTGATAGAGCATACCGGTCTTGGTGTCGATGTAGGGTATGAGGTTCTGGGCAAGCTCCCGCGCGATGGAGATCATCTCGTTTTTAAAGTCGTCGTGGCCCGGCGCGATGTAGCTTATGACGTCCACCAGCGCGGCGGCAAACCAGCCGAGGGAGCGGAGCCACGGGTTTTTGGACTTGCCGTCCTCACCGGCCCAGAAGGCCTTCTTGGAGGCGTCGTAGCCGTGGCGGTAAAGGCCCGTCTCCGGGTCGAACATCTTCTCCCGGACGGTGTGGAACTGGCGGCGTATGTCGTCGTACCCGGCGCAGCTTTCAAACTCCGTGGTGTAGCGGGTGTAGAACACCTGCGCCATATAGAGCCCGTCCAGCCAGACCTGATTGGGATATATGGCCTTGTGCCAGAAGTTGCCCTCCGCGGTGCGGGGCTGGCGGAGAAGCTGGCCGTGGAGTATCTCGATGGCCTTGCGGTATTTCTCCTTCTTTGTGGCGTTGTAGAGGTCAAAGAGTACCCGGCCCTCGCAGATGTTGTCAAGGTTGTAGTCCTCCTCGGAATATCCGAGCAGGGAGCCGTCCTCGTGGACGTAGAAGTCGATGAAGTTGTCCACAAAGTCAAAATATCTCTTTTCGCCGGTGATGGCGTAGAGGTTCAGAAGGGAGATCATCATACAGCCGTCGATGTAATTCCAGCCGTTGATCTTGCCCTCCTTTATCTTCTCGATGTTCCAAAGCGGCGTGCTGGGGGTGGAGTCCGCCATGACCCGTTCCACGTAGCGTTCAATAGTGTTCATCAAATGCCCTCCTAAAGCTTTACTGATATTCCCCCGGCTGTTTTACGCCGGGGGAGTGTAGATCACTTCAGATCCTGAGTGGGTATGCCGTCCATGTCGTCGAAGTCCTGATTTTCGCCGCACATGCCCCAGATAAAGGTGTAGTTGGCCGTGCCCACACCGGAGTGGATAGACCAGCTGGGGGATATGACTGCCTCCTCGTTGTGCATGACCAAATGCCTTGTCTCCTGGGGCTGACCCATCATGTGGAAGACCGCCTGATCGGGGGCCACCTCAAAGTACATATAGACCTCCATGCGGCGCTCGTGGGTGTGGCTGGGCATGGTGTTCCACACGTTGCCGGGGAGAAGGGCGGTCATGCCCATGGAGAGCTGACAGCTCTCACACACGGCGGGGTGGATATACTGGCGGAGGATACGCTCGTTCACCGTCTCCTGGCTCCCCAGATGGTTGTAGCGTGCCTTCTCCATGGGTATAAGCACGGTGGGGCAGGTGCGGTGAGCGGGGGAGGAGTTTACGTAGAACTTGGCGGGATTGGCCTTATCAACGGACTTAAAGACCAGCTCCTTTGTGCCCATGCCCACGTAGATGCCGTCCTTCGTGCCAACCTTGTACTCTGTGCCGTCAAGCACCATGACGCCGGGGCCGCCGATGTTTATGGCGCCCAGCTCCCGGCGCTCAAGGAAGTAGGGGGCCGCCAGCTCCTTAAAGGACCCCAGCACCAGATCCTCGTTGACCGGCATGATGCCGCCGGCGATTATGCGGTCCTGATGGGAGTAGGTGAGGTTGATGGAGTCGGGCTCGAAGATGTGGGAGATGTGATAGTGCCGGCGCAGGTCCTCGGTGGTGTAGTGCTTTGAGTCGTCCGGGTGATTGGCGTAGCGCACATCAAAGTTGATATTCATATTGTACCTCCTGATATGTAAAATTGAAATAAATATATTTTTCGGCCAAAAGCGGGCGTTCACACCCTCGCCCATATATCCCTTATTGTCTTTACGGCGTACTCGATGTCCTCGCCCACGGTCCCCTCCAGCACCAGCACCGCGTCGGGGTTTGAGGCCTTTATTTTGCCGAGTACAGCCTCCTTGTCCAGATCCCCCCGGCCGAAGCCCACCTGCTTGGGGTCGGAGCCGTCGTCGGTGAGAAGGCAGTCCTTCATGTGAAAGAGAAGTATTTTTTTCCCGAAAAGCTCCAGTCCCCTGTCCAGTATGTCCAGATAATCGTACTGGTTATAGCCGTCCATGTAATTGTAGAGGTCAAATATGACCTTCACATTTGGCCGGTCCATCATTTTTATGACGCGGTTGAGCACGTCGGGGTTCCAGCACACGTGGCCCGCCGCGCCCTCCATGGCTATATTTACGCCGTTCTCCCTGGCTATATCCGCCAGCCGTCCGAATGTCTCCGCCGCTTGGGCGTAGGCCTCCGGCATACGGTTTTTCGGGTGGTATCTCCAGGGGTCGCCCTTATAGGAGCCCGTCTCGCTCCCCACGTACTCCCCGCCAAGGGCGCGGGCCTTGCTGAGGTAGTCGGCGAAGATGTCAAAGCCCTTTTGGGCCTTTTCCCTGTCCGGGTGGGCCTGATTGAAGTACGCCCCCACCAGCGGCACGCATATGTTGGCATCGCGCAGAGCGTCGCCTATCTCACGGGCCCGCTCCGGCGTGAGCCCGCCCACTTCGTAGGGTACGTCGTCATAGGATTTGTAGCACACAAGCTGAAGGCCGTCGATGCCCAGATCCTTCACCCTTGAGATTATACCCTCGGTGCCCTTCACGCCCAGATCGTGTCCGCGTATGCAGAGCTTCATATTACACGCCTCCCTTAAGCTTTTTGAAAAATTTATGCTTGTTGCACAAAACACGAGCCCTTTTTACCATTATACACCGGCAAAATAGCCTGTTCAATATCATTTTCGACAGAAGATATTCACAAAACGGAGCAGTATCATCACTCAATGGCCCGCCGTCCGCCGGAGGAAAGCCGTCACTCGATGGGCTGACCCACCGCCCGCTCCATGGCCCGGCGTCGCTGCTCCTTGGCGAAGGCCGAGGGGGAGCGCCCAAAGTGCTTGTTGAAGACCCTTGAAAAATAGAGCGGATCTGAGTACCCGCACATCTCCGCCACCTCCGCCACGGAGTAGTCCCGGCTCCACATGGACGAGAGCATACTCTCGGCCTTCTTCATTCGAAGGCTCGTCATGTACTCCAAGGGCGTGACGCCGATCTCCTTCTTAAACAGCTTCCGAAGGTAGTCGTAGTGGAAGGGGAGCTTGCGTATGGCCGCGTCCAGTGCGAAGTCCGGCTGGGTGTAGCTGTGCATTATGGCCACGCGTATCTGCTCCACGGGCTCTGAAAAGCCGCTGTTTGAAAGGTGCACAAGCATGTAGCTTGCCATAAGGTCCCCCAGCGCCTCCAGCACCAGCTCACGCTTTGTTATGTCGGATTGGTAATAGTACCTCGCCTCCGTAAACACGAAGCGGAACCGCCCCTCGTCGTCGGGGATCTTGAAGGGGTCCTTGCTGTGGAAGGTGGCCGAGGCCACTCGCATGTGGATATTTGTAAAGCCGTCGTCGGAGGAGTTGGAGTGGGACATCTTCGGCGGTATGACCACCACGTCCCCCTCGCCGTAGGTCAGCGCCTCGCCGGTCTCAAAGGTGAAGGTCCCCCGGCCGCCGGTGCAGTACACCAGCTCATACTCGTCATGGGTGTGCTCGGTCACGTCGTACGTCTTGGGGTGCTCGCCCACATAGAGTATGGAGTTCATTTTACGTCCTCCTCGTCGTGTATTTCAAGGCCCTGCTCCGCGAAAAAGCCGAGCATGGCGTCCAGCCAGCCCACGATGTCGCCGCTGACCTCCGGCAGGGCGAAGCTTGGGTTTGTCCGCACGTCCGCGGTGGAAAGCCCGTGGTGGCCGTGGGCGTATATGTGAAGGGCAAATCTCACCCCGGCCTCCTCGACCGCCAACGCCGTGACAAGGCTGTTGCGGCAGGGCACCGCCTGGTCGTCCCTCGTGTGCCATATGAACACCGGCGGCATGTCGGGCCTTACAAGCTTATCGAGGCTCAGCCTCTCCCGGAGCTTCTTATCCCCGCCGGATATATTCTCAAAGCTCGCTTGATGTGTCCTACCCCAGCTCACCGCCACGGGGTAGCACAGCCCCAGCGCGTCGGGCCGTATCATGTCCGCCGGGGCTATGTCCCGGACCTCCGGCGCATCATACATAGTCCCCAGCGTCCCGCACAGGTGTCCTCCCGCGGAAAAGCCGATGGCCGCCACCATATGGGGGTCGATGCCGTACTCCTTAGCGTTCTCCCTGATGTACACCATGGCCGCCGCGGCCTCCCTCAGCGACACCGGGAAGGCGTGAGGGGCGCAGGAGTAGCTCAGCACGAAGGCCGCCCAACCGGCGGAGACGAATTTGAGGGCTATGGGCTCGGCCTCCCTCTCGGAGCAGTAGGCGTAGGCCCCGCCGGGCAGTATGAGCACCGCCGGACGGTGCCGGAGCCTCACGCCCCCTTGGGCCGGCCCCTCAGGCACGTATGCCGTCAGCGTCCCGGCGGCGTTTTTCGGCCTTTCAAGGCCGGATATTTCATAGATGTCACAAACCTCGTATTTCATGTTCCGCACTCCCGCGTTTTCTTCGGGCGTTGCCCGTTTTATCCATGCGACATTCCAAAATGTCCATTCATGAGCCTATAATAACGTAAAATATTCCCGTAGTCAACCCTAACTTTCACATACGCGGTAAATTTTATCATATCTTTTCAGTCCATATGGCCGTATCCGAAAAATATATACACCGGCGGCAGAAATTTATTGTTGACTTAAGTGGCAATATTTTATAAAATACAAGGTATGTGTACCGTGATTTACAGAGGTGTTGCTTTTTGAAAAAATGGCTTACCGCGTCCATACTTACGCTCCTGCTTTTAGTCCTCGCGGCCCCCAACGCCGCGGCCGCTGAGGGCGGCGGGGCGGGCGATGACGTTCTGGCGCTGGGCCTTGACGTGGCGGCGGACGAGATAGTCCTTCAGGGCGGCGACAGGGCCGTGGTCAACGCCGGGCATATCGGCAGGCTTGTGGTGGACGGCGCGTCCCCAAAGTCCGTCCGCGTCTCACGCGGGGTGGACGAGCTTGAGATAACCGGCGCGGGCTCCACCGTCACCGTGGCCTGCCCCGTGACCTCGGTCAGGATAGCGGGGGAGGGCGTCACCGTGCTTATCCCTTGGGGCGGCAGCGCCGGCAGGCTTGAGCTCACCGACGACAGCCGCGACTGCAAGGTGGAGGTCGCCACCTCCGCCCCAAATGTCATTGAGGTCAGGGGCACGGACAACACCGTCAAATTAGGCGCGGGAGCCGGGGAGCTCACCCTCGGCGGCGTGGGGTGCAGTGTCGGGGGTAAGGGCGAGATCGGCAAGCTTACGAGCCTTACATACCGCTCGGAGTGCTCCGTGCCCGCCGTGGCCGAGGAGGACCGGCGGCCCACGGGCCTTGGGGACCTTCTTATAGACGTGGACACGCCCGCCGCCATAGAGCCCGGCGAGCCCCTGACGGCCACCGCCACACTCTCCAATCCCTTCCCGGTGGACTGCAAGCTCAGCTGGTACTTAAACGGCGAGCTTATCGGGAAGGAAAACGCCACCGTAGGCCCGGAGGGCCGGGAGGTCTCACTGAGCCACGAGCTTGTTTACGACGAGAGCTCCACGGACAGGCCGGAGGTAAAGCTCGTGGCCGCCGCCAAGAACCCCTCCGGGGTCACCGAGACCGTGTCCGACCGGGCGAGCCTCGGTATAGACAGATTATACAGCGTCATGACCGGCATGAAGGTGAAGGTGGAGGACGCGGGGAGCGGCAGGGACCGGGTGCTGGTCCGGGCAAGGCTTGAAAACCCCGTGGCCACCAAGTGCCTTGCCACATGGACGGTTAACGGCGCCCCGGTAAAGAGCTATTCCGTCACCGTGGACGGTGAGGGGCTGGAGCTTACGCTGGACATGCCCGCCGAGACCGTCCCCGCCTCAGGCACGGTCTACGTGGGCCTCAAGCTCACCCAAGGGCGCAGAGTGGCCTCCGGCGGGGTGAAGCTCACCGTCGGCGTTACGCCTGAGGAGGCGCTGGCCACCGTCACCCACAAGTACGCCGGGGACCGCACCCTCCAGTGGGCCTTGGAGCACGACTACGACGAGAACATGAAGACCGTGTTCGTCAACGCCAAGGGCTACGAGAGCGCCACCGACAGGCTCGTCTGGGTGAACCTAACATATCAGCGTGTCAACGTCTTCAAGGGCTCGAAGGGCAAGTGGGTCCTTGAGAAGTGCTTCCTTTGCGGCACCGGGGCCTCCGGCAGCGGCACGCCGGTGGGGGAGTACACCGTTTGGTACTCCCAGCCCAACGGCTGGAACCACGGAAGCTACATAGTCCGCCCGGTGGTCCGCTTCAAGGAGGGCTCAGGCTACGCCTTCCACTCCCGCCTCTGGAACCCCTCCCACACCCGCCTCATCGACGACCGTATCGGCTTCCCCATCAGCGCCGGCTGCGTGCGCATGTACGACGAGGACGCCTACTGGATGCTCGACAACATTCTCCCCGGCACAAAGGTCGTAATACACTAAAAAATATATACAAAAAACACCGCCTGCTCAGGCGGTGTTTTTGCAACCTGTCGAAAAAGGCCTGCGGCCTTTTCCGACAAAGGGGGAACGCGTGCGAAAAAAGTCGCGGAAGGTCACGGGCCTTTTCACGACTTTTTTCTGCCGTCACGCCGCGCGTACCGTCGTCGTCGCTGATGCCGCTTTGCCTCGCCCTCCCTGCGGTCGGGCTTAGGCGCTGGCATCGCTCCTCCTCTCCCCGGCGGGCAACAGCCCGCCGGGGGCCCCAAAGCACACTTGCGTGACAAAAGGGATTTTTCGCAAGGCACATGTCCTTGCGAAAAATATTTGATTTTGGGGTGCGCTTAGCCGGGGGGTATGGCAGACTGACCCGCTCGCCGGTGTGGCGGGCGGGGGGTATTATTTTACGTTCTCGTCGATATACGCCAGCACCTTCTCGCGCAAAATGGCGTACTTGGTGTAGGGAAGGCCGTAGGCCTCAACCACGGGCTCGTAGCCGCGCTCGGTGACGTCCTCGTCCGTGGCGGCCAGCCCCTCCTTCTCGGCAAGGGCTTGGAAGATGAGGAACCACTTGGCTTGGGTCTCGGCGTTGGCGTTGGCGTACTCCTCGGCGCTGGCGGCCCCGTAGAAGTACTGGGCGAGGGAGTCCGCGTCAAGGCCGTACTGGGAGGCCTCCAGCGCCAGCATGGTCATGAGCTGGCCCTTGACGCTTTTCACCACGGAGGCCGGTACGTCGTCGCACTTTGAGGCGTTGAGGAAGATGTTTACGCCCGCCTCGCCGGCAAGGTCCTCCACGGCGACGGAGGCGCCGGCCACGTAGTTGGCCAGCTCCTCGCGGCTTGAGTAGCCGATGGCCTTGGCAAGCTCGTCCGTGACGTCCCAGATGTAGTTTACGGTTATGTTGAATACAGCGTCCTTGCCCGCAAGGTCGGTTTTGCCGTAGTCATCGGGGAAGGTGACCTCGATGTCGAAGTTCTCACCCGGCTTGTGGCCGATTATCTGCTGGAGGAAGTCGTCAATGTAGCTGGTGACGCCGATTATGACATCGGTGCCGTTGCCGTTTGTACTGCCGCCGTCAAAGGCCACGCCGTCAATACTGCCCACGTAGTCTATGTTCACAAAGTCCAAGTCCTCCACGGCCCGGTCGGTGAGCTTTTTAAATTCCGGCAGCTTGAGAGTGGAGACGTCGGGGAGGGTCACGTAGTCGAGGGCATTGACGCCCTCAAAAAATCCGTTGTCATCAAGACCCTCGGAGAAGGTCTTGTAGTCCACGGTCGCGCCGGAGGCCGAGGGCTCGGTGGTGTCGGCCCCGCCGGTGGCGTCGGAGGGGTCAGTATCCTTATCGCCGGAGCAGGCGCAGAGGGCGAGAGCCAGCACGGCGGATAAAATCAGGCATGTGAGCTTTTTCATAGGTGTACCTCGCGTATAAAAATAATAAAAAGATTATACAAAATCGGAGGCCCTCAAATGTGAACAAATTGTAAATCCGCTTACAGCGTGCTTTTCTTCTTTTTTTATTTGAAAAAGTATGTTATAATATGCTGATAGCCGGCGGGCAAAGGGCCTCCGGCGACAACGAACGGAACGAAAGGTAATTTGAAATGGGACTCATCACCAAGATGTTCGGCACGCGCTCAGAGCGCGAGATAAAAAAGCTCATGCCCACGGTGGAGAAGATAGAGGCGCTGGAGGAGCCCATGCGGGCCCTCTCCGACGCCCAGCTCCGGGCCAAGACGGAGGAGTTCAAAACGCGCTTTGCCTCCGGGGAGACGCTGGAGGACCTCCTGCCGGAGGCCTTCGCCGTCTGCCGTGAGGCCTCGGCGAGGGTGCTGGGTATGCGGCACTTCAAGGTACAGCTCATAGGCGGCATAGTGCTCCACCAGGGCAGGATCGCCGAGATGAAGACCGGCGAGGGCAAGACGCTGGTGGCCACGCTCCCGGCGTACCTCAACGCCATAGCGGGGCAGGGCGTGCACATAGTCACAGTCAACGACTACCTTGCCCGCCGTGACTCGGAGTGGATGGGGAAGGTCTACCGCTTTTTAGGCCTGAAGGTGGGACTTATAGTCCACGGCCTCACCAACGCCCAGCGGCGGGCGGCCTACGAGGCGGACATAACCTACTGCACCAACAACGAGCTGGGCTTTGACTACCTTCGGGACAACATGGCCATATATAAGCGGGACATGGTACAGCGGGGCCACGCCTTCGCCATAGTTGACGAGGTGGACTCCATACTCATAGACGAGGCCCGGACGCCCCTCATAATCTCAGGCCGGGGGGACGAGTCCACGGACCTCTACCGCCAGGCCGACGAGTTCGTAAGCCGTCTGCGCAAGAAGGTCTTTGCCACCACCGACGAAAAGCAGGAGCTCTCGGACATCGACGCGGACTACATCGTGGACGAGAAGGCCCGCACCGCCACCCTCACCGAGCAGGGCGTAGCAAAGGCGGAGGAGCACTTCGGGCTGGAAAACTACTCCGACATCGAAAACGCCACGCTCTCACACCACATAAATCAGGCCCTGAAGGCCCACGGCATAATGAAGCGTGACGTGGACTATGTGGTCAGGGACGGCGAGATAATCATTGTGGACGAGTTCACGGGCCGCCTCATGTTCGGGCGGCGCTACTCCGAGGGGCTCCATCAGGCCATAGAGGCCAAGGAGCACGTGGACGTGCAGAGCGAGAACAAGACCTTAGCCACCATAACATTCCAGAATTTCTTCCGGCTCTACGACAAGCTCTCAGGCATGACGGGCACGGCTCTCACCGAGGAGGAGGAGTTCGGGGCCATATACAATCTGGACATAGTGGAGATACCCACGAACAAGCCCCTCATGCGAAAAGACGACCCGGACGTTGTATACAAAAACGACACCGGCAAGAACAAGGCCATAATCCAGCAGATAATAGAGTGCCACGAGAAGGGCCAGCCGGTGCTGGTGGGCACGGTGTCCATCGAAAAGAGCGAGTATCTGTCAAAGCTCCTGTCCCGCTCAGGCGTGAAGCACAACGTGCTGAACGCCAAAAATCACGAGCGTGAGGCGGAGATAATCGCCCAAGCCGGGGCATACGGGGCGGTGACCATATCCACCAATATGGCCGGGCGCGGCACGGATATAATGCTGGGCGGCAACCCGGAATTCATGGCCAGAGCAGACCTTAAAAAGGCCGGGGTCCCCGACGAGATAATAGCCGAGGCCGTGGGCTTTGCCGAGACGGACAACGAGGAGATAAACGAGGCCCGCCAGAAGTACGGGGAGCTCCTCAAAAAGTATAAGGCCGTCACCGACGCGGAGGCCGACCGGGTCCGGGCCGTGGGGGGACTTTTCGTCCTTGGCACGGAGCGTCACGAGTCACGGCGCATAGACAACCAGCTTCGGGGCCGTTCCGGCCGTCAGGGGGATCCCGGCGAGACGAGATTCTTCCTTGCCACCACCGACGACCTCATGCGGCTTTTCGGCGGGGACAGGATAACGAACCTCATGGAGACGCTGAAGATCGACGAGGACATGCCCATCGACCAGAGGATACTCTCCAACGCCATAGAAAACGCCCAGAAGCGGGTGGAGAGCCAGAACTTCCAGTCCAGAAAGCACGTACTTGAGTACGACGACGTGATGAACACCCAGCGCGGCGTCATATACGAGCAGCGCAGGAGGGTGCTGGACGGCGAGGACGTGAGCTCCAACATAAGGGGCTGGTTCCGGGAGGTCATCGAGACCGCCGTGGTCTCCGGCATGGCCCCGGAGGAGGCGGAGGGTGCGAAGCGCCACGACTCCCCCGCCGTTCTCACGCGGGATAAGCTCCGGGCCATCGCCGCGCCCTACATGGGGCTTTTCGTGTCCAACGGCAATATCGACGGCCTTACCGATGAGGACATCGCCGCCATGGACGAGCAGGCTCTCACCGACTGGCTCGTAAGGCGCGCCAACGCCGTCTACGACGCCAGAGAGCAGGAGCTCGGCACCCCGGAGGGGGCCTCACAGCCCCTCATGCGGGAGGTGGAGCGTGTCATATTGCTGCGCGTGGTGGACGAGTACTGGATGGACCACATCGACGCCATGGACGATTTAAGGCAGGGCATACGCCTTCGGGCCTACGCCCAGGTCAACCCCGTGGACGAATATAAGCGGGAGGGCGGCGAGATGTTCGACGCGATGGTGGCCGGTATCCGGGAGGAGGTCGTCCGCCGGGTGTTCACTGTCCGTGTGAGGAGGGAGGCCCCCATCGAGCGCAGGAGCGTCTCACGGACCGTGTCCACCGCCGCCAACGTGGGCGGGGACAGGACCGTAAAAAAACAGCCCACGAGGGTTGTGAAGATAGGCCGGAACGACCCCTGCCCCTGCGGGAGCGGCCTTAAGTGGAAGAAGTGTACCTGCAAGGAGTACCACCCGGAGGACTGACGGTCATTCCGGAGTAAGCTCCAAAATAGTGATTTTATCGAGGTTTCCATGTTTTCTGAAGTCAGACGGGACGGGCTTTTATACCTGACCGCCCCACTTTTCCCCGCTGTCCACGCCTTCACCACAAGGTACGGCGGCGTGAGCGAGGGGGTATTTGCAAGTCTCAACCTCGGCGAGAGCCGTGGCGACGACATTGAGCGCGTCCGGGAGAATTTCCGGCGCGTGAAGGACGCTCTTGGCGTTCAAAGGCTGTGCTTTACCCACCAGATACACGAAAATAAGGTGCGCTACGTGACCAGCGCCGACGCGAGGGAGCCGGGGGACAAAATGCCTCCCGACTGCGACGGCCTTGTGACCGACGAGGAGGGGCTGGGCCTCATTATCTTCATCGCCGACTGCGCGCCCATACTGCTGTGCGACGAAAAGCGGCATATCGTCGCCGCCGCCCACGCCGGGTGGCGGGGCACGGTGGCGGACATCGCCGGGAAGGCCGTGGAGGCCATGGCGGGGCTGGGCTCCGACAGGCGGGACATACGGGCCGCCATAGGGCCCTGCATATCAAAATGCTGCTTTGAGACGGGCCCTGAGGTGCCGGAGGCGGTGATGAAGGTCCTTGAGGGGGCCGGAGGGGAATTTATAGCCCCCTCCCCTGCCCATGCTGAAAAATACACGGTGGATCTCAAGGGCGTGAACAGGGCCCTTCTCATAAGAGCGGGGCTCAGGCCGGAGAACATAGAAGTGTGCGACGAGTGCACCGCCTGCCACACGGACCGGTACTGGTCCCACCGGGTGCTTGGGCCGGAGCGTGGCTCCCAGGCCGCCATAGTAGTAAACAGGAGGGCATAGTATGCGCAAAACCCTATTTACAGCGGCGCTGGCCCTGAGCCTTCTGCTGTCCTCCTGCGCCGTTGAGGCCCCGGTGAGCACGGCAACGGAGCCCACGGAGAGCTCCCCGGCGGCCTCACGGCCCCAGCAGGACGGCACGCCGGAGGGGTATTCAAGGGCGGACAAGCTCTTTTCGTTAAATTATGACCCGGCCTCGCCGCTCAACCCCTACAAGACGGTGAACAAGTATAACGACCAGCTCATGGGGCTCATATATGAGGGGCTTTTCGCCCTGTCGCCACAGCTTGAGGCGACGCCGGTGCTGTGCTCTGAGTGCGTCACCGAGGACGGAAAGGCATACAGCCTGAAGCTCCTTCCAAACATACGCTTCCACGACGGGTCGGCGCTCACGGCGGAGGACGTGGTCTACTCCCTCAACACGGCCAAAGGCTCCTCCCGGTACGCATCACGGCTGTCGGACCTCTCCTCCGTCAGCGCCGAGGGGACGGACACGGTGAAGATAAGCCTGAAGCGGGCAAACTACCAGTTTTTAAAGCTCCTTGACGTGCCCATCGTGAAAAACGGCACGGCGGACGAACCGGTCCCGCCGGGGACCGGGCCCTACACCATGGGGGACGGGGTGCTGACGGCCTTCGCCTCCCACCGGGACTATACACAGGGGAGCCTTCGGTACATATATCTGCGTCAGACGGCCGAGGAGGCGCTGGCGGAGGATTTTTCCGCCAGAAATCTGGACCTTCTGGGCTACGACCCCACCGGGGCGGCGGCGCTCAATATACACATGGTCCACGAGAGCCGCTATTACGACACGTCAAACCTTATTTATCTGGGCTTTAACCGCAAAAAGTCCGTCACCGGCGACCAGCTGGCGCGCCGGGCTATACTGCGGCTCATCGATCGGGAGGGGATAGTGGCCGAGGTGTTTGAAAACGCCGTGGTGAGCTCGCCCTTCGTCTTAAATCCGGCGCTGGGGCTCTATACCGAGGCGGACGCCGCGGGCTACGGCCTTTCAAAGACGGATTTTGACAGGCTGGCACAGGTGGCGGACCTTGAGGACACCGACGGCGACGGTTTTCTTGACCACATAGGCACGCCCTTTTCACTGAGGTTCATCGTAAATTCCGAGTCGCCCTATAAGCTGGCCGCCGCTAAGCGGATCACCACGGACCTTCGCAACGCGGGGCTCAACGTGACGCTGGACGCGCTGACGTACAGCCAGTACACCTCGGCCCTCAGCGCGGGAAATTTTGATATTTATTTGGGCGAGGTGAGGCTCAGGGCCGATCTGGACCTAGCGAGTCTTGTGGCCGGGGGGCTCAACTACGGGAAGATAGACGACGGGGAGTATACAAGGCTCATAAACGAGTATCTTGCCGCCCCTGAGGGGGAGGCAAGAGTGGAGGCGGCGCGGGCGCTGGACATATACGCCGCCGAGGACGTGTCCATAATCCCCATCGCCTACAAGCGCTATGAGGTGCTGACCCACGCGGGAGTTGTCTCCGGCGCCGAGCCCAGCCAGTCGGGGCTCTTTCCCGGCGTGCTCAAGTGGTCAATAAACCCGTAAAAATATAGAAAGGGAGGACGAGGGCGACCCCCTCAAGTAAAGCCATGACGGACAGAGAGCTTATAAACGAGGCCGTTGAGGCCTCCCGCCACGCGTATGCCCCCTACTCAAAGCAACGCGCCGGAGCGGCGCTGGAGTGCGAGGACGGTACGGTGATCCACGGCTGTAACGTGGAGAACGCCGTGCTGGGAGCCTCCATCTGCGCCGAGCAGGCCGCGGTCTGCGCCGCCGTGGCAAAGGGCCACCGGCAATTCCGGCGCATCGCCATCTACTCCACCGAGAGCTCGGATTATCTGACGCCCTGCGGTAACTGTCGGCAGGTGCTCAGCGAATTTTCACCTGAGATGGAGGTGCTGTGCGTCCGCTCCGACGGGCGGTACGTGAGCTACAAGCTCCGCCACCTCCTCCCGGCCACGCCGGGGAAATAAACCCATTTACTTATTTACGTGAAAAGCTCCCTTTTGGGGAGCTTTTTTCATATGTTCCAAATTATTTTTTCCGGGGCTTGAATATTATGAGGCGGCTGAATGTGTAGTTGAGGACGGTGACTATGATGTTGGAGATGAGCTTCCAGATAAGGCCGTTCATGCGCAGTATGTCCACGGCCGCGTGCATTATGAGCACGTCCAGCGCCCCCGTGGCGGCGCGGAATGCGAAGAAGGTCACGAGCTCATAGAGGCCGTCCCGGTGGCTCCGGAATACAAGGAGCTTATTTGTGACGAAGGCGAAGACCACCGCCGCCAGCCACGCCAGAGCGGTGGATAAGGTGTTGTTAAGGCCCAGAAGGTCGTAGAGCACCCAGTAGCAGGCCGTGTTTACCGCCATGGCGCAGGCCCCGTAAAAGAGGTAGGCGATCGCCTCCCGGTGTTTTACGTATATGTCCCTCGCCTTTTCCATGTACTTTCCCACTTTTCCGCCTCGCTTAAAGTCCAAGCCGGCGGCCCATGTCCGCCATGACTTCGGGGTAATATACGCCCACGGTCCGGGCATAGAACAAAAATGAGCTCACAGCCGAGACCACCGAGAGGGCCGAGGCGGCGAAGGCAAGGCGCGAGGCGCCCTTCTCCCCCAAAGAGGCGTGCCACGCCCCCAGGGCCATAAAGCAGGCTATGGCCATAAGGAAATAGACGTCCATGCGGTAGCGCTCAAGGAGGTAGGGCGTCCAGACCACGTCGATGGCCGTTATTATCACCGACACGGCGATAAGGCTCCACGCCGTGCCGAGGGCCCTCTCCCGCCGGAGAGTATTGGCCGCGCCGCCGTAAATAAGGGCGAGGGAGAGGAAAAGTATGGGGAAGTTGAAAAATACGCTGGCTGTGGGCAGGTAGGGGAAGTCCTCGGTTATCCGGCCCACGTCAAAAAAGTTGCTCACCGTGCCGTTCAGCACACGAAGGAGCGTCTCACCGCTTAAGGAAAAGCCGTATTTTGACTGGTCGGCCACCGTGAGCTGGTATTTTTGGCCAAACTCGAAGGGGTTTTCAAATCTTATATAGTTATACCACATGAGCCCCGCCGCCACGGCGATGTAGGGGAGGGCCGCGATAAACAGCTTGCAAAGAAGCTTTAACGTAAATTTACGCTGTTTTAAAAACGCGATGAGCATTGGGATAACGAGGATATTGGCAAGGGCGATGGAGGGGCGGCAGGCGAAGGTGATCGCCCCGAACAGCGCTCCAAGAAAGGCCAAAAGTATCTGCCTGTTCTCGCTTTTTGCCCACCAGACGGCCCTTATAAAAAAGTAAAGGCTCCAAGTCTCAGCGGCCAGTGCCGCCGTGATTGCGGTGCAGTATAGGGCCGGCTCCGCCGAGGCGTACCAGACGCTCATGAGCGAGAAGGCGGCGGAGAGGGCGATTTGGACGCTGACGGGGAGCTTTTTGAAAAATCTCCGGGCCAGCAGAGAAAATATGGCGAAAAGGCCGATGACGGTCAGGGCCGTGAAGATCTGCGTGGCGCGGTAGGTGGTGAGGGGCTCGCCCGTAACTGCCCGGTAGGGCAGAAAGAGCACAAGCACCGGCGCTATGCCGTAGTACATGTAGTAGCGGCCCTTATAAAAGGCGTGGTCCCAGTGGTACATGACCCCGGAGCTTGCCCGCTCGTCGGGGTCGTAGGGGTTTCCCAGCTTCAAAAGCTCCTCCTCGTCACCGTAGACTATGTCCACGTGCCCCTCCAGAAGGGCGTCGGCCATAAGCTCAAACTGGTTGCGGTGGTTGGGCTGTTCGCCGTTCCAGATGGAAAGGTCCCCCATGGGCCCAAGGCAGGCCCAGAGCACGGCGGCAAGGGCAAGAAGGGTGGCTATAAGTGAGCCGATCCCGGCCCGCTCCACGGTGACGGCGTGGAGGGCGGAATTTGGCCGGAGAGCGAATATAATGAGGGCTATGAGCCCTGTAATGAGCCAGACGCTCCCCTTTCCGGTGAGTGCGACGGCCACGGCCACGGCGATAAGCGCCACAGTCGAGAGAGGATAGACCCACTTGGCGCGGGGGTGGGCATCTAACCAGCTACGCGCTTTTTTACTCATGGGACTGCTCCTTTGGCGTGTGGCGGTAGAGCCAGTTTACACGGACCCGCTCAAGCTCGAAGTCCTGCCTGTTCTTTTTGACGGCGTTCTGGAGCTGAAGGCCGGTGAAAAGCGACAGGAGCGCCGCGATAGCCGTAAAACCGCAGACGATAAGGGTGGGGAAATCAGGCACAAGGCCCGTGCGCAGATATGTTATGAATACGGGTATGAAGAAGGCCGCCGCCAATACGGCAAGAAGCCCCGCGATAAGGCCGAAGAAGGACAGGGGCCGGTAGGTCCTGTACAGCGTGAGCACGGTGCGCAGTACCCTTACGCCGTCCCGGACGGTGCTAAGCTTGGACTGGCTCCCCTCAGGCCGGTCACGGTAGGGTATGACCACGTTGTCTATCTTCATGTTCTTGTCCAGCGCGTGAATGGTCATCTCCGTCTCTATCTCAAAGCCCGTGGAGAGGACCGGGAAGGTCTTAACAAACTCGAAGCTGAAGGCCCTGCAACCGGTCATTATGTCCCGGACGTCGGAGCGAAAGAGGGTGTTGATGGAAAAGCGCACAAGGGAGTTGCCGAAGTTGTGGAAGCGGCGCTTGTTCTCCGTAAAATATGTGGAGGAGAGCCGGTCCCCCACCACCATGTCCGCCTGCCGGTTCAAAACAAGGTCCGCCATCTCCCGCGCCTTGTCGGCGGGGTAGGTGTCGTCCCCGTCCACCATGAGGTACACCTGTGCGTCCACCTCCCGGAACATGCGGCGTATGACGCTCCCCTTGCCCTGCTGGTACTCGTGGCGCACCACGGCCCCGGCCTTTTTGGCGGCCTCGGCGGTGTCGTCGGTGGAGTTGTTGTCGTAAACGTATATCACCGCCTCAGGCAGGGCCCTTTTCCACTCGGCCACCACCTTGCCCACGGTCAGCTCCTCGTTGTAGCAGGGTATTAAAACAGCTATCTTGTCCATTTCATCTTCCCCCATGGGTGTTGATACCGATAAATTATACTATCAATGGGGAAATAAATCAAGTGGGGGCGGGAGATTGGGGGCGAGCGTTCGGGCTCCTCCCCCTACCCCCTCCTCAGGGAGGAGGGGCACGCCCCACCCCCTGCCCCCTCCCATGGGAGGGGCTGATTTTGCGTTCTGTTGGGGGATTTTTTGGGGATATGGGGTTGAGAAAAGTGGGAGGGTATGATAAAATAGTGTGTTGTGCCGGAGGGCACGGGGACTAATGGCGCTCAGGGCGCATGGAGGATAAGCATATGAAGCTTGGTATCGTGGGACTTCCCAATGTGGGAAAGTCGACTCTTTTCAACGCTATTACAAACGCCGGGGCTCAGGCGGCAAACTACCCCTTTTGCACCATCGAGCCCAACGTGGGCACGGTGACGGTGCCGGATAAGCGGCTGGATTTTCTGGCGGCCATGTACTCGCCGAAGAAATACACCCCGGCGGTCATTGAGTTCGTGGACATAGCGGGACTTGTCCGCGGCGCGTCCAAGGGCGAGGGGCTTGGGAACAAGTTCCTTGAGAATATTCGGCGCACGGACGCAATCGTCCACGTGGTCCGGTGCTTTGACGACGAGAACGTCATACACGTTGAGGGGAAGACTGACCCCATAAGGGACATTGACATTATAGATCTTGAGCTCATAATGGCTGACTTGGAGCTGGTGGGCCGGCGCTTGGATAAATCCCAGCGAGCCGCGCGGGGCGGGGACAAGAAGCTCCGCCACGAGGTGGAGGTATTCGAGGCCCTTCAGAAACACCTTGACGCCGGAAAGTCCGCCCGGAGCTTTGAGCCGGAGAGCGAGGACGACGCGGAGCTCATAGCGACCTCGGACCTTCTGTCCCTGAAGCCCGTCATATACGCGGCCAACATGGACGACGAGGGCATTGCCGATTTTGAGAATAACGCCTACTTCAAGGCGGTGAAGGAGCGGGCCGACGCCGAGGGGGCCCAGGTGCTGCCCATCTGCGCCAAGACGGAGCAGGAGCTGACGGAGCTTCCCGACGACGAGCGGGCAATGTTTTTGGAGGAGCTGGGGCTTTCGGAGTCCGGCCTCGACAGACTAATAAAGTGCTCCTACGAGCTTCTGGGCCTCATAAGCTTTCTCACCGCCGGGGCGGACGAGTGCCGCGCCTGGACCATAACACGCGGAACAAAGGCCCCTCAGGCCGCGGGAAAGATACACTCGGATTTCGAGCGGGGCTTTATCCGGGCCGAGATCGTGGCCTTCTCCGACCTTGAGGCCTGCGGCTCCATGAGTGCCGCAAAGGAAAAGGGCCTTGTGCGTAGCGAGGGCAAGGACTACGTCATGCAGGACGGGGACGTGACCCTTTTCAGGTTCAACGTGTGATGGAGGCAAAAAAACGCATAGACGCCATCGACGCGGCCCGTGGGCTGGCGCTGGTGCTGATGGTGATACACCACCTTCTCATTGACCTTGTAAATCTGTGCGGCGCGCCCATGTGGATATTCTCAAATCCCGTCTTTGACGTACTGCACTACATCTTCGCGGGGCTGTTCATCTTCCTTGCGGGGCTTTGCTGTCGGTTCTCCCACAGCAATCTGCGCCGGGGAGTCATTTGCTTTGCGCTGGCCATGGTGATAACCGTCGTGTCCAGTCTTCCCATCATAAATGACCCCATACGCTTCGGGGTATTGCATCTGCTGGGCTTTGCCATGGTTTTCTTCGCCCTGACCCGTAAGGCCTGGGACGCCATACCCCGCAAGGCGGCGCCGGTATTCTATATCGCCATGACCGTCCTCTCCGCCGTGCTGGTGGCCCACACCTCCATCGGCCCCGCCGCCCGGTGGCTTTTCCCCTTCGGGTGGACGTATAAGGGCTTCTACACCGCCGACTGGTTCCCCATCTTCCCTTGGATATTCGTGTTCCTTTTTGGCACATGGGCGGGCCTGTACGTGGTGGAGCGGAGGCTTCCGGAGCGGTTTTACACCTTCACCTGCCCCATACTGCCCCAGATAGGGCGGCGGAGCCTGCTAATTTACATTCTCCACCAGCCGATACTGTACGGGGTTATTTATCTTGTCAAATTTATTTTTAAGATATAACGCGAAAACCGCCCGTTGAGGGCGGTTTTTTATAACTTCCAATTCCCTTTTTGTGTACCCAGCGGAAATTTGCCGGCCTCGTTTATCGGTTCTTCTTTCTCAAATAAACGGCTGTGAAAATACCCGCCACGATTGCAGGGAAAATGAAAACCCCCGCATTTACGGGCGTCATCTTGCCGACAAACCTTATCAGTCCAATTAGAGCGATTACAGAAAAAATAATAGCAAAAATCATGTATGCTTTCATTTGTTTATGCCCCCATAATTTGACTGAACCTATGGAAATTTGATATTTTCCGGGAACACAGCTACGAATTGGGCCTTTTATAGTTCTCTGCTCGTCCAATTTTTCGCTGATTCCACCCTTTTCGGGTCCGTGGCGGTGCCGATCATGGGGGAGGCGGCGTCGACTTTTTTGAGGGCCTCCATCTCATCGTCCGTCAGCTCAAAATCGGCTATGTCGAGGTTTTCTCTTATGCGCTCTTCGTGCACGGACTTGGGTATGACGCTTATGCCCTGCTGGACGAGGAACCGGAGGGCCACCTGCGCCGGGGTCTTGCCGTGGTTTTCCGCCGCCGATCTCACCGCCGGGAGGGCGAACATGTCGTTTATCCTGCTCTGACCCAAGGGCGCGTATGCCTGATGGGTGACGCCGTACTTTACCAGCCACTCATGGGCGGTCTTTTGCTGGCAGTAGAGGTGCGTCTCCACCTGATTTACCGCCGGGGTGACCTCGTTATAGTTTATGAGGTCCACCAGCCTGTCCGGAGAGAAATTGGATACGCCGATGGCCCGCAAAAGGCCCTCCTTATATAGCGCCTCCAAGTCCCGCCACGCCCCGTACACGTCGCCGAAGGGCCAGTGTATGAGCATGAGGTCAAGGTAGTCGAGCTTCAGGCGCTCCAAGGACCTTAAGACGCTTGCCCTGCACTCCCCCTCCCGGTGGTTGCGGAACCAGACCTTGGAGGTTATGAAAAGCTCCTCGCGCTTAAGGCCGCAACCGGCAACCGCCGCGCCCACAAAGCGCTCGGTGCCGTAGTTCTGGGCCGTGTCGATAAGCCGGTAACCGGCCTCGATGGCCGTCTCCACGCTTTGGCGGCACTGGGTCTCGTCGGTTATCTGGTAGGTCCCGAAGCCGATAAGAGGCATGGTGACGCCGTTATTCAATGCAGCTGTGAGCATATGGCCCTCCTTTTAGCGTTTCACGCTTTTAATATTTGATTTAATTATACACCACCGAAGGGCCGTTGGCAATACGGAAGGAGGGCCGGGAGGAAAATTAGCACTCTCGTCATTAGAGTGCTAATGTTAACAAAAACTTCATGATTTTTCCACCATTTGTTCATAAACGGGGTCTACAATAGGGACCATAAGGTAAGGCGATGAGCCGGAACCCGGAACCGAATCCCCGGCCTGCCCCATCGGTCATAAAACATGAGAGGGCGGACATAATAATTTTATTGGAGGTATTTATTATGTTTGAACTCAGACCTTTCCACCGCAATCAGGACATCACCTACAACCCCTTCAAGGCCATGGAGGACTTTGAGAAGCGCTTTTTCGAGGACCCGTTCACCGGATTTTTCGAGAACGGCGACATCGCCGAATTCAAGACTGACATCTCCGACCAGGGCGACAGCTACCTTTTAGAGGCCGACCTGCCCGGCTTTGACAAGAAGGACATACACCTTGACGTGTCCGGCGACGTGCTGACCATTAACGCCCAGCGCCACTCCCAGCACGAGGACAAGGACAAGAAGGGCAACTATATCCGCCTTGAGCGCTCCTACGGCCAGTACAGCCGCCAATTCGACGTCTCCGGCATCGACGCCCACGGCATAAAGGCCAAGTACGAAAACGGCGTGCTGAAGCTCACCATGCCCAAGAAGCAACAGCAGCTCCCTGAGAGCCACACGCTGGAGATAGAGTGAGGCCCCAGAAGCAAAAAGCTTGATTAAAACCGCTCCCCGAAAACAAATCGGGGAGCGGTTTTCTTTTTGATTGCGAAGCGTCTTTATCACTCCCGAAATTCCCGCATGTCCACGGTCCTGCCGCCCTCAAGTCTGGAGCGCTCGGCGGCGAAGGCTATGTAGTGGCTCTCGGCGGAGGCGGCAAGAGTGGTGGTGCGAACGCTCTCCTTCGCGTCTCCGGCTACAAGCTCCAGAAACTCCTCCACCAGCCTCGTATCGCCGCCGGAGTGGCCCCTGAGGTCGCTGGCCAGCTTTCTGATGTCGACGTCGTAGTTATCCCCGTCGTAGGGCATCACGTGGATAGTCTGCTCGTTGAGGTTGGCGATGATCTGCCCGCGGGTGCCCATTATGACCGTGTCGCGGCCGCCGCGCTTTGTGAAGGCGCACATGGTCAGCTGTGCCGTGGCCCCGCCCTCAAACTCGATATTCACCACCTGGTGGTCCACCACGTCGTTGTCACAGCGGTAGACGCACCGGCCGTAGGGACCGGTCCCGATGGCCCGGCGGACGCTTTTTTCGTCGGGCTCCGGTGTCAGCACGTCCACGGGCCAGCCGGTGTTGCCGGCGAGGACGCCGGTACCCTTATTGGTGAGGTATATTTTCTCCGCGTCAAAGGGACAGCCGTCACGGACGGCGCACTCCGCGCACCGCTCCCCGCTCCCCTCCGGGGCCATTTCGGGTCTGAACTCGTGGAGCCCGCCGAAGCTGGAGACTTTTACGGCCCTTTCCCCCAAAAGCCAGACTAAAAGGTCCATGTCGTGACAGCATTTTTGAAGTATCATGGGGCTGGTCTCGGCGGAATTTCTCCAGTTGCCCCGCACGAAGCTGTGGGCCTGATGCCAGTAGATAACGTTTTCGATGTGCTGTACGCTGACCACGTCCCCCACGGCTCCCACGTCCAAAAGGCGCTTGAGCTCACCGTAAAAGGGCGTGTATCTGAGGACGTGACACACCGAGACCCGCCGGTTTAGCCTCTCCGCCAGCTCCACCAGCCTCCGGCACTCCTCAGGGTCCGGGGAGATGGGCTTTTCAAGGAGCAGGTCGTAGCCCACCTCAAGGGCTTTTGATGCGTGGGCGAAGTGCTGGCGGTCCTGAGTGCAGATGAATGCCGCGTCCCCAAGCTTACCACAGCTTAAAAGCTCCTCGCCGGAGGTAAAGCACCGCTCCGGCGGTATGCCGTAGAGCTTTTTGGCAAGCTCCACCATCTCCGGCCGTATGTCCGCCACGGCGGCGATCTCCATCTTGTCCGGGAATTGCCTCACGCAATCGGCGTAGGCGTGCAGTCCCCGACTGCCAAGGCCGAGGATAACGACGCTGACTTTTTTCATATTGGGTCCTCCATACGCGCGTAAAGCCCCTCGCCGGAGCTTTGTCTTTCCTCCTCTATTATCCCGGAAAAGGCCCCCGTTGTCAACACCCCACGGATACTTTTAAGCGCGACGCGGGTTCGAAGGTGAAAAATATCCCCCCGGAGGGCGGGCCTCCGGAGGGGTGGGGTCAGATGAAGTTAAAGAGACGGCATCGGGAAGCGGTTCCCGTGGTCGCGTTCCCGTCGTGCCAGTGGGCTCACTTGATGGTGGGAAACAGCTCGCTCTCGTTCTCAATAAGGTCTTTTACAAGCACATGGTGGTCCAGGTACTGGACGCCGTATTCTCCGGCGCTGATCTGCCGGGCAAGTCTGCTACGGTAATAC
>CANREY010000018.1 GCA_947629755.1 uncultured Oscillospiraceae bacterium
GACATGGTATTGAACGACGTGGGCGCGTGGTACGACCACATGATGACCGACGTCTCCCGCGGCTGGCCCTGCAACGGTAAATATACCGAGAGGCAAAAGCTCCTTTTCAACTGCGCCCTTGCCACCTCAAATCACATGTTTGAGATAATCAAGCCCGGCATGGCCATGCGGGACGTGGACGGGGAGATACACCGCTACTGCGCCGAGAGGCTGGTTGAGGCCGGGGCGCTGGACGACGTTAAGAATGTCGCAAAGCTCATGTGGCACGGCGGCGCCCATCACGTGGGGTTTGACGTCCACGACGTGGTGGCCGTACCGGAGAAGATCGGCCCCAACATGGTATTTTGCGTGGACGTGGGCATCTACCACGAGGATTGGGGCATCGGCTTTAGGCTGGAGGACAACTGCCTCGTCACCGAGACCGGCTGCGAAAACCTCTCCGCCGCCACTCCGAGGACGGTGGAGGAGATCGAGGACGAGATGAGAAAAAGGTTCGTGGCGTTTGATTAAAAGGTTGCGCCTTCGGCGCGTATTTAGTGCGGGAGGGTCACGGACCCTCCCCTACGACTATTATGGAAAATTTACCAATCACCCCGTAGGGGCGGGTCCCATACCCGCCCGCTCCCTCGTCCCGCCCGCAGGCGAAAAAAAGCCCCTCCTTTGGGAGGGGTGACCGAGCGAAGCGACGGTCGGGGTGGGGCGAATATACTGTCGGCCCACCCCCTACCCCCTCCCAGAGGGAGGGGCTAAAAAGGCGTGCTCTCCCAGCGGGAGGGGCTAAAAAGGCGTGCTCTCCCGGCGGGAGGGGCTAAGACGGCGTCGCGGGCTTCGTTTATCCGTCAAATATTTCACGATTTCGGCGTGTAACTTCATGCAAGTTAAAGGTTGAATTTTTCCGCTCCGGGGATATAATGTGTCAGATTTGGAAACCTATTTTCTCAGGAGGCGCAATATCCGTGACACGCGATCTCACAACGGGCAGTCCCATGAAGCTCATACTCGGCTTCACTCTGCCCACGCTTTTCGGGCTCTTGTTCCAGCAGATGTACAACATGGTGGACACCATGATCGTCGGCAAGCTTTTAGGCTCTCAGGCGCTGGCGGCGGTGGGGGCCACGGGGTCCATAAACTTTCTCATAATCGGCTTCTGCACCGGCGTGTGCGGGGGCTTCGCCATACCGGTGGCCCAGCAGATGGGGGCCGGGGACTTAAGCAAAATGAGGCGGTACGTGGCCAACGCCGCCTATCTGGCCGCAATTCTCGCCGTGCTTATGACCGTGGTCACCGGCCTTGCCTGCCGGTGGATACTTACGGCAATGGACACCCCGACGGACATTTTTGACATGTCATATAGCTACATATTCACCATCTTCATGGGCATACCGGTCATAATCCTCTATAACCTGCTGGCCGGAGTCATACGCTCTCTTGGCGACAGCCGGACGCCTGTATATTTTCTGGCGCTGTCCTCCGTTTTGAACATCGGCCTTGACGTCCTGCTCATATTGAAAAGCGGCCTGGGCGTGGCCGGGGCGGCCATTGCCACGGTAGTGTCCCAAGGTGTATCCGGGGCGGCGTGCCTTATTTACGTGTACAAAAAATTCAGCGTTCTGCGCATAAGCCGCCGGGAGCTCAGGCCCAGCGGGAAGCTGTGCGGGACGCTCCTGTTCATGGGGGTACCCATGGGGCTTCAGTACTCCGTCACGGCCATCGGCTCCGTCATACTCCAGACCGCCGTCAACGGCCTTGGGAGCATGTACGTGGCGGCGGTGACGGCCTGCTCCAAGGTCACACAGCTTCTGGCCTGCCCCTTCGACGCCATGGGCGCGGCTATGGCCACCTACTGCGGCCAGAACGCCGGGGCGGGAAAGCTTGAGCGCATCGGCCGGGGCGTCCGGGACTGCTCGGTCCTCGGCTTTGTCTACTCGCTTTTAGTCATACTGGCGATGGCCTTCTTCGCCCAAAACTGCGCCATGTGGTTCCTTGATCCGAGGGAGAAGGACATAATGACGCTGCTTACACTCGCCAGCCGGTGCATCAAGATAAACACCGCATTCTTCTTCGCCCTTGCGCTGGTGAACATAGTGCGCTTCTCCATTCAGGGCATGGGCTTCTCGGTGCTGGCCATTTTGGCGGGAGTTTTGGAGATGGCGGCCCGTGCCGTGGTGGGGCACTTCTTCGTCCCCACCCTCGGCTTCACCGCCGCCTGCTTCGCCTCCCCCGCCGCTTGGGTGGCCGCCGACGCCTTCCTTATCCCCGCCTGCGTCATGTGTATAAACCGCCTGCGCCGCAGAAGGCCCGACAGCCAATCCCCCGCCCCCGCGCCGTTGCGCCTGAAGCGCAGTCACACTTAAAAAATCGCTCCGGCGGATTTCCGCCGGGGCGGTTTCTATTAGGCGCCAGCGGAGCTTGAAGGAGAAAAATACAATCAGCCGTCCTAATTGGTCGGTAGACTTTTTCTAAACTCAGGTGTAGAATATAAAATGCCAAATGGGAGTCTGTTCAACAAACCGTTTTTTGCCGGAGGTGACGTCATTGAATATCAGCAATTATCAGAAGTATATTTCAGGAGAAACCATGATGGGACCCAACAGCGTAAGAATTTTGGAGGAGCTGTTGAGCCAATGCCCTTTGCGGCTTTCTCCCAATGATCAGATTCTTGATTTAGGATGCGGAAAAGGACTGACGAGCCTTGTGATTGCCAAAGAGACCGGGGCAAAGGTTTACGCGAATGACCTCTGGATAAACGCCGATGAAAACAGGCGTCGTTTTATCGAGTGGGAAATTGACAAGCAGGTAATTCCCGTATGTGAAGACGCGAACGATCTTCACTTTGAGAAAAAGCAATTCAGCGCTCTCGTCAGCATAGATTCTTATCATTATTTTGCGGGGAGCAAAGGCTTTTTTGAAAACAAGATCATGCCGTTTATTAAAGATGGCGGGGTCGTCCTGATCGGCGTTCCGGGTATTAAAGATGAATTTGAGGGACGTGCCGCCCAAATCCTTTTCGATTGGCTCGGTGAAGATTCCCATATGTTCAAAGGTCCAAAGGTTTGGAAAGAGCTGATCGGTAACAGCGATAGAATTGAGTCGGTAAGAACATGGGAAGTGGATTGCTTTGACAAAGCGTGGAGCGAATGGCTTGCGGTCGATAATAAGTTTGCCGACAGTGACAGACAATACTTTGATTCAATTATCAGACCATATACTTGCTTTGTCGGAATCGAGATAAAATTATACTAATATCTAATTAAAACAAGCCATTCGCGACGGTCTTTTTCGCGTCATGCTGCGTCAGCCGCCTTGGGAATACATACAGTATTCCCTGCGGCATCTTCCTTGCCTGACACGAAAAATCCTCGCCGCTCGGTGTCTCCTTTTAAATAGATATTAGTATTAAAATAGCATAAGACAAGTGAGCACCGGCGGGTTCCCGCCGGTGCTCAGCTTTTAGCTATATCACCCTGTCGCTCCATGTCATGTCGCAGGTGTTGTCGGGGCCCTCGAACATGTCGCCGGTGGCGGCGTAGGCGTAGCCGCAGACGACTAATGCCGCAAGGAGGACGAGGCAATATATGGTGACGATAAGCTTTTTCATACGGCTCCCTCCCATTTAAAAGTCTCTTTTTGAGACGTCATTAAACTCAAGCTCCGGGCCGGGGTCCTCGCCGGCCACGCCCTCGCGCCACTCCCAGCCGGTGACCCGAATGACGACTACCTTCCCGTCGCCCTTATAGACCCGGCTTATCTCCGCGCCGGACATGTTGGAGTAGTATAGGCCCAATGTGTGGTCGTCGCCGTAGATGTGAAGGCTGGAGCGGGCGCTGTCAAGCTCCCCTATCTTCTCGGCTTTGCCGCCTTTAGCGGTGTAGAAGGTCCAATGGCCGCCCTCCGAGACTATGAGCTCCCGCACTCCGTCAAAGTCCATGTCGAAGGTGGCCCACTTGGCTCCCTCCGGGGCCTTGTCGAGGACGGCGTCGTAGCCCGTATACTGGCCCACGCCCTCAAGGAGCCAGCTGTCGCCCACGTCTGCGGTGGGGAGGGCCGTGCCGGGGACGGCGTACTCGTCGTCCTCCTTGAGTATCCGGTGGGAGACCTCCTTCTCCGTCACCACATGTCCGTTGTAGCTTATCTCGCTTATGACCTCCACGCCCATGAGGCCGTCCAGCTTTATGAGCTTTCCGTCCTTATCATAAAGTAACGAGTGGCTCATGCCAAATTCGCCCAGCACTGTGAGGCTGCCCTTCTCCATGGTGTAGACCCGCGCCGTGGCCTCGGCCTCGTTGGCGCCCATCACGACGATGAGCTCCGGGTAGTGGTCGCCGGTGAGGTCGAACATGGTGTATTCCCGGTAGAGCGCGTCCTTCGCAAGCTCCTTATTCAATGATGCCAGCACGCCGGCGTAGTCGTCGGGCTTACCTGAGTCGTCGGGCAGGGGGTCGTTGCCGCCCGAATAGGTCGTCTTTTTGCTGTCTGTAAGCACAAGGTTACCGTTCGCGTCGGGCTTATAGTAATCTCTGGTGTACTCGCTCCCGGCCTCGCCGGACTTATACTCCGCGACGACCTGGCCGTTTTCCTTATCCACCGTCGCCCCCTGGAGGGTCAGGGCGTACTCGAACCGGCCGGTATCGCTGTGCCAGAAGAAGTAGTAGTGGGGTATGGTGTTGTTCGTCACCCAGCCGAAGACCTCGATGTCGGGACTGCCGTCAAAGTTCATGTCAAGCACGTTGGCGGTCTCCTCCACGCTCCAGCAGTCGGTGTAGCCCTCGCCCACACCGCCGGATACGAAGTCCTCGCCGATGTCCGCAAGGCGTATTATCTGGGATGGCTTTTTTCTGCCGAGGGCCGACATGTCGTATATCCTCAGCTCGCTTACGCCGTATCTGCCGTCCCCGCCGGCCTTTCCGATGACGTCAAGCTCCACGGGAATGTCCTTCTGCTCTCCCCTGCCGGATACCGCAAACTCGATGGTTTTCAGAACGCTGTCGCCCGCGGGCAGGTCGTTTACGCTCATCTTCTTTTTGCAGTAGTCGCGCACGGTCCTCACGTCCAGCTTGTCGTTGGGAATGTCCGCCTTTATGCTGTCCATGAGCTCCCAGTCGAGATAGTATTCCGTCCCCTCCATGTAGGCGAATATCCTCACGTCCCTGTAAGCCTCACCGGCGGGGCTCACGTAGTCAAGGAGCACCAGCACATCGGTCTTGTTATCGCCACTCAAGTCCTCAAAGCTCACCGCCGCCACGCTGCGGAGCGTTGAGTCGTTGTACATGGGGTGGAACTCGTAGTCGGAGACCTTGCCGTCACGTGAGAGGAAGAAGCGCACGTCGTCAAACTCCGGGGTGGGACGGTAGGTTATGAAGTTGGTGACGCCCCAGCCGGGCATTACCTCCTCGAAGCTCTGCCCCTCCCAGATATACTGAGGATCAAGCTCCACGCCGGCGCCGTATTTTATCTCCGGGGCCGCGGGGGGCAGGTCAGGGACGTTCACTCGTCCCAGCGTCTCCCAGTTTATGGAGCCCGCCAGCTCCTCAAGCTGTGCCTTTGTTATTGGCCCGCCGAAGATGTTGTCCCCCTCAGTGCCGCTGAGCACGTTCATTATGACGAAGCACCCGTCAAAATCCGCGGCGACGAGGGAATTGGTGTCGCCCAACACCAGACACACGTTTTTGCCGCATATGTCCGCGTTCCAGCACTCCGGAGCCTCCCCAAGGGCCGACGCCTGAAGGGAGATATCCACCAAGCTCCCCTTCACCGAACGGAAGAGCTGGTAGCCGACGGTGGTGCCGTCAACGCACGTAAACTCCCCGTCCATGCCGAAGGTGCCGTTTTCGTAGATGTAGGCCGCCCATCTCTCGTTGCGCTCGTCGAAAAGCTCCCCGCCCTGGAGCTTTTTCATGTCCTCGTAGGTGAAGGTCTCGCACCGCTCAGGCACCGTGAGGCCGTACTTCTCAGCGGCCGCCTCCAGCGTGAGCTTTCCTTCCAGATATTCGCCCAGCGCCTTCGACTCCGCCGTGTCGGTGAGGCCGAGCATGGAGATGATGCCGCCGTCCTCGCGGTTTTTCTCCATGACCATGTCCGACATACCGAAGAAGCCCGTGGCCGAGGCCGTTATGCCCAGCGCCGCCAGTACCGCCACGGCGGCGGCGATGAGAAGGGTCTTTCTTATGGGTATAGCCTTTTTAGTCTTCATTTTCTTAAAATCCTCCAAATCGAACTCGTAGGAGGATTTGACGTGGGAGAAGGTCTCCTGATATAAATTTTTACTCATCTTGCGTTTACCTCCTCAAGCTCGGTACGTAATATGGCCCTGGCGCGGGAGAGCCGCGTGGTCACCGCCGACTCGCTTATCTCCATCACGCGCCCTATCTCTTTTACGGAATATTCCTCGTAATAAAATAGGTACAGCGGCACTCTGTATTTTTCCGGTAAGGACATGACCGCGGTGAAAAGCGCTATCTGCTCCTCCGCCTCGAAGGGCACCGACAGGGCCAAGTCCTCCGGCGGGGTGGGTATCCGCCGCCTCTCGGCTCTCGCCACGTTCTTGCAGAAGTTGAGCGTCACCCTGATCAGCCAGCGCTTCACGTGCTCGTCACCCTCAAACCGCTCCTTTGAGAGGTAGAGCCGCATCAGCACCTCCTGGACCGCGTCCTCGGCGTCCTCCGGGCTTCCGAGAAAGTTGAGGGCCACCCGGTAGACCGTGTCCTTATATTTTATAGCGTAAGCGCTGAATTGACTGTTGTCCAAGTAAACCACTGTCCTTTGAAAGCTTTCACTATTAAGACACACGAGGGGCCCCTTTTGTCACAAAAAGGCAGAAAAAATTTTTATCCCGCTTCTGTACTTATATTCTATCACATAAAAAGCCCCATAGAAATGCTTTATATTTACAAAAATCCCGGACATTTTACTGTCCGGGATACAGACTGTTGACAAACCCCATCTAAGCGTGCCCCCAAATCAATATTTTTCGCAAGGACATGCGCCTTGCGAAAAATACCTTTTGTCACGCAAGTGTGCCGCCTTCGGCGGCGCGCGCAACGTGACAGCAGGAAAAATTTGCGAATAGGTCCGCAGACCTTTTCGCGAATTTTTCCGCACGTTCTCCATTGTCGACAAAGGCCATCGGCCTTTGTCGACAGGCTGATCCCGGACATTTTACTGTCCGGGATATAAGTTATTCAGGGTTTCGGCCCCTCAGTCGTTTATGGTGAGCTTCGCTTTTTCGAGCACCATGACGATTATGGGTATGAGCACTATATGCAGGATTATCCCCGGCACGGCGTCAAGCACCGCCCCGGCGAGGAAGGCGGAGAATGGGAAGGTGGAGTGCTGGAGCCCCGCTAACGCGAACCGGACTACGCCCCACACGGCCCTGCCGGCTATCATGGCGGTGATAAGGGAGACGTAGACGCTCCATGGCTTTCTGGGCAAAAGCTTATATAGAAGCCCCGACACCGCCCCGTAGGTGGCGATCTCAAAGGCCATGCCTATGGCCTTTGGCATCATGGGCGGCATACCGGTAATAAGCGAGCGCATGATGGGCGAGATGAACCCCACCGCCAACCCCCAGGGCCAGCCGCATATAAAGCCGCACAGTATGGCTGGTATGTGCATCGGCGACAGGGCCGCGCCTATTTCCGGTATCTGCCCCGTCAAAAACGGGAGCACCATCGCCAGCGCCAGAAAGAGGGCCGAGTATACGATCTTGCGCACATACAGATTTGATTTTGTCTTTTCCATAAAAATTACCTCCTTGTTCTCCGACGCCAAACAAAAAAGGCATCGGCCCCACATGCGGTGGGTCCCGATACCTTCATGATACCAGTAAAAATAAGCTTCTCTGAAAATTCCGCAGCTTCTGCCGCTTCCCCGCCGGCTTCAGCCGACAAAGGCATTATATACCCGCTAAATCTCCCTGTCAACCCCCGGTCCTGAGAAAATCACAGCCCGTACTTGAGCTTTCTTTTCAGGGCCTCGCGGTAGACCTCGGAGTCCTCCCGCATACCGACGACCACAACGAGCATCTCCGTCTCGGTGCGCTGGAGCTTGTAGACGACGCGCACGCCGGACTTTTTGAGCTTTATTTTGAGAAAGCCCGCCAGCTCTCTGCCGCTTTGGTTTGCCAAGGGCTTTCCGTATCCGCCCTCATAGTCCGGGAGCGGGTTTTGACATACTCTTGTGATGATTTTGGCGATCGCATTTCTAACGCCCCGGTCGAACGCTCTGAGCTCGTCCTCCGCTTCTGGCAGATAAGTCAGCTTCCAATCACTCAATTTCGTCGTCCTCCGCCGCCTCAATGTCCTCCTCGGTGATGCCCAGATCCTTCATTACCTGCTCCCAAGGTATGGGCTTACTGCCGGAGCTCAGGCGCTTCACGGCAAGGGCGTAGTCCTCCGCGTCCTCGATGCGGTCAATGAGCGTCTCGTAATCCTCCGGGGACATGAGCACGCACTCAGGCTCGTTGTGCTTCAGGACTATCTTGGGACCCGTTTTCCTGACGGACTCAAATATATTCCCGGCCAACCCCTTGTTGAAGTCGGATATGGAGACATAGCTTTTCATAGCGACAGTTACAGCGTCCATATTATCACCTCCAAGTATATTATAGTATATATCTATATTTTTGTCAATATAAATATAGATTATTCCTCCGCCCTCGTTATCTTCTTTATCCCCTTCTCCGCCTTGCTGCGGGGGGTCATGATCTCGCGGCCGCAGCCGAGGCAGCGGAGCTTGAAATCAGCGCCGATCCTTGTGACCTGCCACTGTGTGCTCCCGCAGGGGTGGGGCTTTTTCATGGTGACCACGTCGCCGACCTTAACGTCCATCGTTCTCCCCCTTTATAAGCTCCCAGTATTTTTTCGCCGCCTGCTCGGTCTTGTTATCGCCGTACTCATAGTATTTCGCGTCCTTTATGTTGTCCGGCAGATACTGCTGGCGCACCCAGTGGCCGGGGAAGTCGTGGGGGTAGAGGTACCCCTGCTCCCGCTCAAAGCCCGCGCCGTCGGCGTGGACGTTCTGGAGCTCGCGGGGTATTGGCCCGGCCTTTCCGGCCTTCACGTCGGCAAAGGCCCGGTCGATGGCCATGACAACGGAGTTGGACTTGGGGGCCGTTGCTAAAAGTATCACCGCTTGGGCGAGAGGCAGCTTGGCCTCCGGCATACCCAGCTGAAGGGCCGAGTCCACGCAGGCCTTGACTATCGCCGCGGCCTGAGGGTAGGCCATGCCGATGTCCTCGCTGGCCGAGCACAGTATCCTCCGGCAGGCCCCCGCCATGTCCCCGGCCTCAAGGGCGCGGGCGAGGTAGTGGAGGGCCGCGTCCACGTCGGAGCCCCGGAGGGACTTCATGAGGGCGCTGACCGCGTCAAAGTGCTGGTCCCCGTCCCGGTCGTAGCGGAGGCTGTTCTTCTGGGCCGCTATCTTTGCGTCGGCGAGGGTTATTTTGAGCTTTCCGTCCTCTCCCCTCGCCGCGGCGGTGAAGAGAAGCTCCACGGCGTTGACGCTCTTTCGCACGTCCCCGCCGGAGGAGGCGGCAATGTGCTCCAAGACCCCCTCCTCGATATTGGCCTCCCCGAAACGCTCCGTGGCTATTTTCGCCGCCCGCTTCACAGCGCTGAGCACGTCTTCCGATGTGAGCTCCTTGAACTCAAATATGGTGGAGCGGCTGAGGACCGCGTTGTAGACGTAAAAATATGGGTTTTCCGTGGTGGAGGCGATGAGTGTTATCTTCCCGTTCTCGATAAACTCCAAAAGGCTCTGCTGCTGCTTTTTGTTAAAGTACTGTATCTCGTCGAGGTAGAGCAGCACCCCGTTTGGCACAAGGAAGGTGTCGAGCTCCGCTATTATGTCCTTTATGTCCTGAAGCGAGGCCGTGGTGGCGTTGAGGCGGCGAAGCTCACGCTTTGTCTCACGGGCGATTATGTTGGCCACCGTGGTCTTGCCGGAGCCGGAGGGGCCGTAGAATATCATGTTGGGTATCTGCCCTGATTTGATTATCCGGCGCAAAAGCCCGTCCTCGCCCAGAATGTGCTGTTGTCCGTAGACCTCGTCCAATGTCTGCGGGCGTATCTCGTCAGCTAAAGGTCTGTACATTCCGTCTTCACCTCACATGGGCTCTCCCACCGGCGGGAGGTAGTATTCGCGCTTGAAGTCCCCCACGCTCATGCCGTGGGCAAGCTCGTCAATAAGTATCATCGCCGCGGCGCGGGCGTCGCTCCCGGCCCGGTGGTGGTCAAGGGCTATGTCAAGATAGTCGCACAGCGTGTCAAGCTTTTTGTTGGGCAAAAAGGGGTAGCACCTTCTCGCCATCTGGCAGGTGCAGGCGTAGGGCGCGGAGTGCCGCCAGAATATGCCGTAGTGCCCCAGACATTTCGCCAGCACGCCCATGTCGAAGGGGGCGTTGTGGGCGATGAGCACGCCGCCGTCAAATACGGGCCGAAGCTCCCGCCACACCTCCGGGAAGGTCGGGGCCTCGGCCGCCGCGGCGGGGGTTATGCCGGTGAGGGCTATGTTGAACCTGTCGAACCGGGCCTCCGGGTTAATGAGGGTGTCGTAGTCCCAGACTATATGCCCGTCCTCCACCACCGAGACGCCAATGGCACTCATGCGGTCGTTTTTGAAATTCGGCGTCTCCACGTCGAAGACCACAAATCTGTCCGTACCCCCACCCTCTCTCTTTTCCCGTCTTTTTTACATTATATCACCGTACACGCGCTGTTGCAAGTGTCCGGGAACAGTGTTATAATGTGAAAAAAAGCGAAAAAGGTCGTGAGCAAATGGACAAAGCCACCTCTGACAAGATAGTCGCGAGACTTGAAAGGGAATACCCCTTAGCCCAGTGCACCCTCGATTACGACGACGCATACCATCTCTTAGTCAGCGTGCGCCTTGCCGCCCAGTGCACCGACGAGCGCGTAAATCAGGTCACCCCAGCCCTATTTGAGCGCTACCCCACGGTACACGATATGGCGGAGGCGAAAATCGAGGACGTGGAAAATTACATACGCTCCTGCGGCTTTTACCACGGGAAGGCCCGTGACATAGTGAACGCCGCCATAATGATAGAGACTGAGTTTAACGGAAGGGTCCCGGACAACATGTCAGACCTTTTGAAGCTCCCCGGCGTGGGGAGGAAAAGCGCCAACCTCATTTTGGGGGACGTGTACAACATTCCGGGCTCCGTGGTGGTGGACACCCACTGCATAAGGATAACTAACCTCTTAGGCTACGTGGACACGAGGGACCCGGTGAAAATAGAGCCCGTCCTCCGGGCAATCCTGCCGCCGGAGAAGTCGAATGACTTTTGCCACCGCATGGTCCTCCACGGCCGGGCCGTTTGCGTGGCCCGCCGCCCCCAGTGCGAAAAATGCGTCCTCCGGGACCTTTGCCGCTACGCCGCCGGGGAGAGCTGAGTTTTACTCCGGAAAACAGGTATTAGTATAAGGAGCTGTGAGCGCCCTCCGGGACATATCACAGCTCCTTTTGCCGTCTTTTTATTTCATTGCAGATGAAGCTGCTGCTTCAGCGCGTCCTGAAGGACCTGAGAGAAGTTTACGTTCCTCTCCATCGCCGCCGCGTTGAGCCACGCCGGAAGGGTGATGGTGCGGGTGACGGAGCGGGTGACGGTGGCGTAGCGTATAGTCGGCATATACACATCGACTACCGCCAGCGTCTCATTTTTCCCCACCTTGATCTTCTCTATCGGCGACGGGGCCGGTATCTCCTCCCCGTCCTCCTCCATGCCAAAGAGCACCGCCCCCAAAAGCTCCCTTGCGGAGGCCATGGCGTCATACTCGTTCTCTCCGCTTGTAGCCGCGTCCAGATCCGGGAAAACGACGGCTATCTCCTTGCCCGGCTCAAAAATGAGCTTTGCGGGATAAATATATCTGTCCGGCAGTTTCACGTGTATTCCTCCTTTTTACCTGAAACGAAGCCCCGATTGCCTCTCAATGCTGTCAAGCGTGGCCCGCGGAATATCCTTGTCCGGGTGCTTTACTGTGGTCCGCCCCTTTTTCGTCGGGTGCTTGTACTGGTGGTGACTTCCTGTCACGCTCACCAGATACCACCCATCAGCCTCAAGGGCAGCTATGACCTCTCTCGACGACCAGCTTTTCATTCCCTCGCCCCTCTATCACAATATTAACACATATAAAAATATGTGTCAAGGAGGGTGAATAAATTTATTCTCCCTCCTTTGATGAACTCTATTCCTTATTTATTCTCCATCACCCGGACGAGCACGGCCTTTTGGGCGTGGAGGCGGTTTTCGGCCTCGTCAAAGATGGAGGCGGCGTACTTCTCGATGACCTCGTCGGTTATCTCCTCGCCCCTGTGGGCGGGCAGGCAGTGGAGGACTATGGCGTCGGGCTTTGCTACGGACATGAGCTCCATGTCCACGCAGTACCCGACAAAATCCCGGCGGCGCTTCTCCGCCTCCTCCTCCATGCCCATGGAGGCCCACACGTCGGTGTATACGGCGTCCGCGTCACGGGCGGCCTCGTGTATGTCCTCGGTTATTGTCAAATCCCCGTTCTCCTTGGCCCACTTTATTATGTCCGCGTCCGGGAGATACCCCTTGGGGCAGCCGATGGCCACGCTCATGCCGGTCTTTATGCCGCCCACGATGAGGGAGTTTGCCATGTTGTTCCCATCGCCGATGAAGGCGAGCTTCCGTCCCGCCAGAGTGCCCTTGTACTCCCTTATGGTCTGAAGGTCCGCCAGCACCTGGCAGGGGTGGGCGTAGTCCGTAAGGCCGTTAATGATCGGTATGGAACCGTAGCGGGCCAGATCCTCCACCTCCGACTGCTCGTAGGTGCGTATCATTATGGCGTCAAGGTACCTTGAGAGCACCCTCGCTGTGTCCTGTACCGGCTCGCCCCGGCCTATCTGGAGGTCACGGGAGCTTAAGAAAAGGGCGTTGCCGCCGAGCTGGTACATACCCGCCTCAAAGGACACCCTCGTGCGGGTGGAGGACTTCTGGAATATCATGCCCAGCGTCTTCCCCGCCAAAATGGGGTGGGGTATGTTGTTCTTCCTCTCGAATTTGAGCTGATCGGCCAGCCCCAAAAGGTCCAGTATCTCCTCCTTGGAGAGATCGCCTAATTTAAGCAGATGCTTCATTCTCCTGTCACCTCTTTCAAAATTTCAACGGCTTTTTCAAGCTGTTCGTCGGTAATCGTGAGCGGCGGCACCAGCCTCACCTTCTCGTGTGCGGTGAGGACTATGACGCCTCTCGCAAGCGCCGCCCTCGCCACCTCCCCGGCGGGCTTGTCGGTGAGTATGCCCACCATGAGGCCAAGTCCCGTGACGCTCCTTACGCCCTTGGCGCCTGTAAGAGCCTTTTTGATGTACTCGCCCTTGCGCCGGACGCTGCCAAGGAGCTCGTCGTCGATCCTCTCCACTATGCTTATGGCCCCGGCGCAGGCGATGGGGTTGCCGCCGAAGGTGGAGCCGTGGTCGCCCCGTCCCAATGTGTGCTCCACCCTCTCGCCCATGAGGCACGCCCCCAAGGGCAGGCCGCCGCCCAGGCCCTTGGCGGTGCTGACGATGTCCGGCATAAATCCGAATTGTTCATACGCGTACATGGTCCCCGTGCGTCCGTTGCCCGTCTGGACCTCGTCCACGATGACCAGCATGTCCCGCTCACGGGCGATCTTCACGACCTCGTCCACGTACTCACGGGTGAGGGGCACCACGCCGCCCTCACCCTGTATGAGCTCCAGCATCACGGCGCAGCAGTCGCCCCTGTCGGCCAAAGCCCGGACCTCTTCGGCGTCCTGAGCGCTGGCGTGGACGAAACCGGGGGTGAAGGGCCCGAATTTCGTGTGGAAGGCGTCCTGCCCCGTGGCCGCTAAAGTGGTTATGGTCCGGCCGTGGAAGCTGTTCTTCAGCGTGATTATAGTGCTGTGGCTCTCGTCGCCGTACCTGTCGAAGGCCCACTTCCGGGCGGTCTTTATGGCGCACTCGTTGGCCTCCGCCCCGGAATTTCCGAAGAAGACCTTCTTAAAGCCGGTCCTCTCGCAAAGAAGCTTCGCCAGCTTTACGCAGGGTTCGGTGTAATATAAGTTGGACATATGTTGAAGTTTTGACACCTGCGCCATTACAGCCATGGTCCACACCGGGTCCGCCACGCCGAAGGCGTTGACGGCGATGCCAGCGCCAAGGTCTATATACTTTTTTCCCCTGTCGTCGACTATCTCGGCCCCGTGGCCCTCGACGAACACCACGTCGGCCCTGCCGTAGGTGTTAGCTATATATTCCCTGTCAAGTCCCTTAATATCCATTTTTCCACCTCACGCGGTAAACATCGTGCCAAGTCCGGCGTTGGTCAAAAGCTCCATCAGTATGGCGTGGGGCATGCGCCCGTCGATGATGAACACCTTGCGGACGCCCCGCCGTATGGCCTCCACACAGCACTGTATCTTCGGTATCATGCCGCCGGAGATGATCCCTTGGGCCACAAGCTCCGGCACCTCGGAGACGGACAGACGGCGTATGAGCGTATCCGGATCGTCCTTATCTCTCAGCAGCCCCTCGATGTCCGTCATGGTGAGCATGGACTCCGCGCCAAGCTTTCCGGCGATGCGTGCGGCGGCGGTGTCGGCGTTTATGTTGTAGAGGTTGCCCTCCTCGTCGCACCCCACGGTGGAGATTATGGGTATGTAGCCCATGTCGAGAAGATCGGTTATGGGCCTTACGTCCACGTCCTGTATCTCCCCCACCGCGCCGAGCTTTGGGTCTAACTGTGCGGCCTTTATCATGTGGCCGTCCACGCCGGAGATGCCGATGGACCTGCCGCCGGCGAGCTCCACCAGATTCACAAGGTCCTTGTTGACCTTCCCGGCCAAGACCATCTCCACGATGTCCATGGTCTCCCGGTCCGTCACCCGAAGTCCGTTTACAAATTCCGACTTCTTGCCGGTCTTTTTCAGCATGTCGGAAATCTCCGGCCCGCCGCCGTGGACCACCACGACCTTTATGCCTATCATGGATAGGAGCACGATGTCCCCCATGACGTACTTTTTCAGCGTCTCGTCGGTCATGGCGTTGCCGCCGTATTTTATGAGTATGACCTTCCCCGCGTACTTCTGAATGTACGGAAGCGCCTCCGTCAGCGTCTGCGCCCTCAGCGCGTGATCGTGTAAGTCCATATGCGATGCCTCCAAAAATTATTGTAAAGCCTTAAGCTCAGTAATCAGTCACATCAAATTCCCGGTCTTTGAAGTAAAACTTCCTGTCCGCCTCCGTGACGGCCCTCAGCACCCGGCAGGGGTTCCCGACGGCCACGGAGTTTGGGGGAATGTCCCGCGTCACAACGCTGCCCGCGCCGATAACGCAGTTGTCCCCGATGGTCACCCCCGGCAGTACCGAGACGCTCCCGCCGATCCACACGTTATTCCCTATCGTAATGGGGATACCGTACTCATAGCCGGAGTTGCGGCTCTCCGGGTGTATGGGGTGGCCTGCGGTGTAGAGTGACACGTTGGGGGCGAACATCACATTGTCCCCTATGGTCACCTTCCCCACGTCCAGCACGGTCAGGTTATAGTTCGCGCCGAAATTCTCGCCCACCTCGATATTCCAGCCGTAATCGCAGTGGAAGGGCGGCTCGATCCATATGCTCTTTCCGGTCTTACCGAGAAGCTTTTTCAATATAGCGGGGAGCTTCTCTCTCCGCCCCTCCGGGGGCGTGGTGTTAAACTCATATATTAGTCTCTGGCAGGCCTCCCGCTCCTCTTGGAGCCCGTCGAGCCACGCCTTATAGGGCAGTCCCGCCAACATACGCTCCTTCTGGTCCATCAAAACCCTCCGGTCAGGTCCTGTAATCCCCGTTTATCTTCACATAGTCGTAGGTAAGATCGCACCCCCATGCCTCGGCGGAGCTGTGGCCGGAATTGAGGTCAACAAGAATGTCTATCTCGTCCTCCAAAAGGACCTTCTTGGCCTCCTCCTCGCTGAAGGGTATCCCCGCGCCGTTTTTGCAGACGTCCACCTTACCGGCTTTGGACCGGAAGCTCACGTCCACGCGCTCCACGTCCACCTTCGCCCCTGAGTAGCCTATGGCGCACAGCACCCGCCCCCAGTTGGCGTCGGCCCCGAACATGGCGGCCTTGGTGAGGGAGGAGCATATGACGGACTTTGCCACCGTCTTAGCGGTATCGTCGTCCTCAGCCCCCGTGAGAAGGCAGGTCACCAGCTTCGTGGCCCCCTCCCCGTCCTTGGCTATCATGCGGCAGAGCCTCACCGTCACGGCGTGGAGAGCGGCGCAAAAGGCGTCAAAGTCCTCCCCCTCGCTGTCGATGGGCTTATTTCCCGCCATGCCGTTGGCCATAACGGCGAAGGTGTCGTTGGTGGAGGTGTCCCCGTCCACGCTTACCATGTTGAAGCTGGTCTTCACGTCCTCGCTGACGGCCCGCTGGAGCATTTTCGCCGTAATGGCGCAGTCCGAGGTCACGAAGACGAGCATGGTGGCCATATTGGGGTGTATCATGCCGGAGCCCTTGGCTATGCCGCCCAGCCGGCATTTTACGCCGGAGGCCTCAAACTCCACCGCCACCTCTTTAGGAACTGTGTCTGTGGTCATGATGGCGTTCTCGGCGAGGTCCGAGTGGTCCCCTAGCCCCTTGACAAGCTCGTCCATGCCGTTTTCCATGGGCGTCAATGTCATCTGCTGGCCTATAACTCCGGTGGAGCCCACAATGACGTCGTTTTTCGCAATGCCCGTATACTGCTCCACTAAGGCGCTCATGCCCTCGGCTATCTCAATGCCGTTGGCGTTGCAGGTGTTGGCGTTGCCGGAGTTGCATATGACCGCTTGAGCGTAACCGTCGGCAAGGTGGTCGCGCGTCACCTTTATCGGCGCTGATTTTACAAGATTTGACGTATAGACCGCCGCGGCGGCACAGCGCTTTTCCGATACGATAAGGGCAAGGTCACGCTTTTTGGAGCTTGCCTTGATGCCGCACCGTATGCCGTTTGCTTTGAACCCCTGAGCCGCGCAGACGCCGCCGGGAATGAAGCTTATATCCATGAAAAACCCTCCAAAGCTTATATTGTCATATCACCATCAGCACCGTACCGGCGGCAATGAGAGCGCAGCCGATAAGGGACTTTGGGGTAAACCTCTCGTGGAGAAAAACGAAGGCCAGAATAAGCGTCAGCACCACGCTGAGCTTATCCACCGGCACCACCTTTGACGCCTCGCCGATCTGCAAAGCGTGATAGTAGCACAGCCATGAGGCCCCGGTGGCAAGGCCGGAGAGAATGAGGAATATCCAGCTTTTCCGGCTTATCTCCGAAATTCCCCCCTGTGTGTCGGTGATAAACACCATACCCCATGCCATGATGAGCACCACCGCCGTCCTTATGGCCGTGGCCAGATTTGAGTTGACGCCCTCAATACCCACCTTGGCAAGTATGGACGTCAGCGCCGCGAACACCGCGGAGCCGAGAGCGAATAGAAACCACACGGCCCCTTCCACCTCACTTCACGTTGAGCCCCGTGAGCTCGTCCGCGCCCATGAGGATATTCATGTTTTGTACCGCCGCGCCGGAGGCGCCCTTGCCCAGGTTGTCGAAAAGGGCCGTCACCGTGATCCTCTCGTCGTTGCCGGAAACTATCAGCATCAGATCGTCCCGGCCCTCAAAGGCGTTGGCGTCTATCATGGGCGTACCCCAATTGAGCGGCGCTACGTTTATGAGCCTTTGGTACATATACCAGTCGTCCAGCGCCTCCCGGACGCTTTTGAGTGTGGTGCCGGGTTTAAGCATGTCCGCGTGGAGCGTGACAGTCGTGGCCATTCCCTTATAATAGTCGTCCACGATGGGCGAGAATATGGGAGCCCTCAAAAGTCCGCATACCTTCTTCATCTCCGCCAGATGCTTGTGCTGCTGAGTAAGGCCATAGATGCGGGGTGAGCTCAGCCCCTCCGGCTTTTCGGGGCTTTCATAGTCGGCTATCATCTTCTTCCCCCCGCCGGAATATCCGGTGAGTGAAAAGCATGTGAGGGGATAGTCCGCCGGCACTATCCCAAGCTTCACCAGCGGATAGACGCTGACGATAAAGCCCGTGGCGTGACAGCCGGGGTTGGCGATACGCTTTCCCCTCTCGATAGCCGCCCGGTGTATATCGTCGAGCTCCGGAAAGCCGTAGGCCCATGTGTCCGCCGTGCGGTGGGCGGTGGAGGCGTCGATTATCCTCACATCGGGATTTTCCACCATCTCTACCGCCTCCCGCGCCGCGTCGTCGGGAAGGCAGAGAAAGGCGATGTCGCAGTTGTTGAGCGCCTCCCGCCTCGCCTCCGGGTCCTTCCGCCTCTCCTCAGGGAGCGTCACAAGCGTAAGGTCCCTTCTGTCAGCCAACCTGTCATATATCTGCAAGCCCGTAGTCCCGGCGGAGCCGTCGATATATACCTTCATTTTATAAGCTCCTTAATATACTCTATCTGCCTCTCCACGCTCTCAGGCGCGGGGCCGCCGTAGGATACCCGGCGGAGAAGGCAGTTATCTATGTTGATGGCGTCATAGAGGGAATTATCAAAAAGCTCGCTTTTGGCCCTGTACTCGTCCAAGGTCAGCTCCTCCAGCGTCACGCCCTTTTGGGAGCACTCCGCCACAAGCTCGCCCGTGAGCTTATAGGCCGTGCGGAATGGCATTCCCCGGCCAACCAGCCAGTCGGCAAGGTCCGTGGCGTTGATAAAGCCCGACGCGGCGGCCCTTCTCATGTTCTCCGGGATAAATCTCATGGTCCCCACCATGGGCGCGCAGACCGTAAGGCAGGCGTCCACCGTGTCAAAGGCGTCGAAAATGAGCTCCTTGTCCTCCTGCATGTCCTTATTGTAGGCAAGGGGCAGGCCCTTGAGCGCGGTGAGCAACGCCATAAGGTCCCCATAGACCCTCCCGGTCTTGCCGCGGGTCAGCTCCGCCATATCCGGGTTTTTCTTCTGGGGCATTATGGACGAGCCCGTGGAATAGGCCGCCGACAGCTCCACGAATTTAAATTCCCAGCTTGACCAGAGTATGAGCTCCTCCGACATTCTTGAAAGGTGGGTCATTATAAGGCTCAGCGCGGCGGCAAGCTCCACGCAAAAGTCCCTGTCGGAGACGCCGTCAAGGGAGTTTTCGCACACGGCGCCAAGCCCTAAAAGCTCCGCCTCATAAAATCTGTCCGTGTCGTATGTGGTCCCCGCCAGGGCGCAGCTCCCGATGGGCGACACGTCCATACGGCGTACAGCGTCGGAAAGCCTTCCAAGGTCCCGCGAGAACATCATGGCGTAGGCCATCAGGTGGTGGCCCATGGTCACCGGCTGCGCCCGCTGGAGGTGGGTGTACCCCGGCATGACCATGGCCTTGCTCTCCTCCGCCCGCTCACAGAGGGTACTCATAAGACCTTTAAGAAGCTTACCCGTGGCCTCCGCCCGCGTCTTGAGGTACATTCTTGTATCCAGCGCCACCTGATCGTTGCGGCTTCGGGCGGTGTGGAGGCGCTTTCCCGGCTCGCCGATACGCTCCGTCAGCGTCTGCTCCACGAAGGTGTGTATGTCCTCGGCCTCCATGTCTATTTTGAGCGCGCCGGAATCAATATCCGCCAAGATACCCTGAAGGCCCTCAACTATCGCCTCCGCGTCCTCGGCGGAGATTATATTTTTCGCCGCCAGCATCTTCGCGTGGGCAACTGAGCCCAGTATGTCCTCCCGGTACATGCGGGAATCCACCCTTATGGACCTGTTGAAGTCCTCGGCGGCGGCGTCGATTGCGCCGGAGGCGAGACCCGACCAGAGCTTTGCCATTTAGCTACCTCCAATTAAAAAGGGCTATGGGCCGGCTGAGCGCCGGCCCGGTTTTCGCGTTGTCGCGGGACTTTGTCACTTAAGTCCGTTTTTCTTGTCAACCGCCGCCTGGACGGAGATGGGCAGGCCGTAGAGGTTTATGAAGCCCTCGGAATCCTTCTGGTCGTAGTCCGAGGCCCCGAAGGTGGCAAGCTCGTCGGAGTAGAGGCTCCAGTCGCTCCACACGCCGGCCTTGATGATGTTGCCCTTGTAGAGCTTCAATCTCACCTTTCCGGTGACACGCTCCTGGGTCTTGTCCACGAAGGCGGACAGGGCCTCCCGGAGGGGCGTATACCACTGGCCGTTATAGACAAGCTCGGCGAAGGTGATGCTGAGCTTCTGCTTTTCGTGCTGGGTCATCTTATCAAGGCACACTGTCTCAAGGTACTTGTGTGCCGCGTACAGCACCGTGCCGCCCGGCGTCTCGTATACTCCACGGCACTTCATGCCCACAAGGCGGTTCTCCACGATGTCGAGAAGGCCGATGCCGTTCTTGCCGCCAAGCTCGTTGAGCTTGTAGATTATCTCCTTGGCGCTCTTCTTCTCACCGTCTATGGCCACGGGCACGCCCTTGTCAAACTCTATCTCCACATATGTGGGCGCGTCCGGGGCGTCGATGGGAGAGACGCCCATCTCCAAAAAGCCCTTCTTCTCATACATGGGCTCGTTGCCCGTGTCCTCAAGATCCAGCCCCTCGTGGGAGAGATGCCACATGTTCTTATCCTTGGAGTAATTCGTCTCACGGCTTATCTTCAAGGGCACGTTGTGGGCCTCGGCGAAGTCTATCTCCTCGTCCCGGCTCTTTATGTCCCAAATACGCCAAGGGGCGATGATCTTCATTCCGGGGGCGAAGTGCTTAAGGGTCAGCTCAAAGCGCACCTGGTCGTTGCCCTTGCCGGTGCAACCGTGGGCGATGGCGTCACAGCCCTCCTTGAGCGCTATCTCCGCCAGCCTCTTGGCGATAACCGGACGGGCCATGGAGGTGCCCAGGAGGTAGTCCTCATAAATGGCCCCGGCCTTCATGGTGGGGATTATGAAGTCGTCCACAAACTCGTCGGTCAGGTCCTCAACGTAGAGCTTGGAGGCGCCGGTCTTCTTCGCCTTCTCCTCAAGTCCCTCGTTCTCACTGCCCTGTCCCACGTCGCCGCAGACGGCGATTATCTCGCAACCGGGGTAGTTCTCCTTGAGCCACGGTATGATGATGGACGTGTCAAGTCCGCCGGAATAGGCGAGGGCTATCTTCTTTATATTGTTTTCAGCCATTGTAAAGCCTCCGTGATTTTTAGTGTACCTTGATTATGTAACTTTCCGGCTAAAAAGTCAAGAAATATTCATTTATCCATTCGTTTTTGTCAGTTGGCCCACAGGCCTTGGGGCGTTGATGGATATGAGTTGTTATTTTGATTAAAGTGTGGCCCCTAATAAACGGAAAACGCATAATTATTCATTTAAGATGAATAATTATGCGTTGAATTGTGTGTTTGATTATGCGGAAGGTTGGGCGGCGGGGGCGGGTGGGGTCAACCGGCGAGGATACCGACGGTTTGGGAGAGGGTGAGGTCAGCCGGCGAGGATACCGACGGTTTGGGAGAGGGTGGGGTCAGCCGACGAGGATACCGACGGTTTGGGAGAGGGTGAGGCCGCGCTTGGTGTCTTGGCAGACGGTGATTATCTGGCCGAGGTATGGAGGGTCGTCGAGGGTGGCGACTATCGTGTTCCTGTCCACAAACTCCGTCTCGGCCTTCTCGCCGTCGAGAGCCACGACGCTGAAGGGCGTGAAGTTCTCGCCTGTCACCGTGAGCCGGCCGGTGTCCACGTCGTATTTATAGCCCCTCGCCACGATGGGCCGCACACCGAAGTGAAGGTCCGTGGCCTCGTAGGGGTTCTTCCCGCCGTAGCAGTAGCGCTCGCCATAGAGCATATCGTACTCCAGAAGCTTAAGCCCGTCCATGTAGTCCACGGAGTCTGAGAGCTTCTGGTGGTAGCGGGTCAGAAGTCCCCGGCTTATGCCCAGCTCCCCAAGGACCTTGGCCGTGAGCTGATAGGCGCTCAGGTCCTCGTCGTGCTCAGGTAACTCGTAATTCGACCAGATGACGTACTCCGTCTGGAACACGTCGCCGTTTTCAAGCTCGTCGGAGCCGATGCTGAAGGAGGGCAGGTGGTCCCCGTAAAATACCACCACCGTGGGCTCCGCCCTGCGGCTCAGGGCTGAGGTGAGGTCGGCTATAAACTGGTCGGTCTCCGAAAGCTGGCCCATGTAGTAGGCCAGCGCCGCGTCGTCCGCCTCCTCGTCCTCCCAGTCCACGCCGAGAGTCTCCATGTCCACGCTGTCCACGCCCCGCTGGTACTTGCCGTGGCCCTGTACGGTTATGGTAAATACGAAATCCTGTCCGGCGCTGGCGTCAAGGACATTCAGTATCTCCTTTGTCAGCACCTTGTCCTTGGCCCAGCCGATGGGGTTATACTCCACGTCCTGCATGTACTCGATTGGCACGAAGTTATCAAAGCCAAGCTGGGCGAACACAAGGTGCCTGTCGTAGAAGCTGCCCATGTTGTTGTGTACGGCGGTGCCGGTGTAGCCAAGCTCCGCAAGATCCCTGACCACCGTCTCGCAGGCCTCCTCCTTCAGTATGGTCTTGTAGGGATACTCGCCCATGCCGAAAAAGTCCAGAGACATGCCGGAAAGGACCTCAAACTCCGTGTTGGCAGTCCCCGCCCCCACGGAGGGCACGGTGAGAAAGCCGGAGGAGAATTTGTCCCTCATGGCTGTGAAGGTGGGTATAGGGTTTTCGTCGTACACCACGTCGTGGAGGTGCGACACGTCGAAAAAGGACTCCAACTGCACCATTATTATATTTGGCAGTACCTCCGGGGTGCTCTCCTCATCTAAATTCCCCACCAGCCAGTTCACCGCCGCGCGGGAGTAGAAGTCAGGCTCGTTTATCCCCTGATCCAGCGCCCCCACGCAGAAGCAGTAGGTGAAGCCGTACTTTCTGTACGCCGAGGTGATGTTGGAAAAATCCTCCTGCCGCTTCTCCTCCCGGCCAACCACGGTGAGGCTGTACGCCCCCGCCGCCAGCAGTATAGCCGCGGCGGTGAATATCATGGCTCCCCGGTACTTTGGCCGGCGCTTCGGGGCCTTTATGTATAAAAACACCAGCCCCGCTATGACCGCCGCTATTGCCACGGCCGTCAGCACTATCTGCCATATATCGAGGTACATGTTGATTATGGGCAGGACGCTTGGCAGCACACGAATGTCCATTATGGAGAAGGGTATGCCCCTTATGCTCTCCACCACCGCGTCAACGATGGCCGCCGTCAGCCACAGGGCGCTTATAAATGTGAGCCAGAAGGAGCGCTTTTTCAGAAAATGGGCCACGGAGAGCGTCGTCATTATTATAAAGAGGTTGGAAAGGTAGTTGAGGGGGTGGACGAAGGGGAACACGAGCCCGCCCCACACGGACCTTCTCGCCAGCATCTCCATGACCGCCACGAGGACTATGGACAGGGCCGTTGTGAATACGACCGGGTGGTCCTCCAGCGCCGTCCCTCCGGCACTCAACGGGTGGCGGAGGAAACCCTTTACCTCCCCCGGAGCACGGCGAAGCCCCCCGGCTATCTTGCCGGGGAGAGCTTTCAAGTATACTCCCGATTTTTTGGCGAGGCGTGTGAGCACCCCGTCGCGCTCAGCTTGCATATTTTAACATCTCCGGTCGATTTTGGTGACTTATGTGCTATGATAGCAAAAAGACGGTATATTTTCAACCTAAAACTGTCCCAAAAAGTCGCCTCAATTTTAAACTTTTTGTTATGATACCGTCAGTTTTTTCACGTCTCTTTGACATACGGCCCGTTTGGGTATATAATATAGCAAAAAAATTTTCGATTTTTTAATTTTTATGGCAAAATAAGCCTTTTTACTGAAAAAGGAGGATAGATATGCCACTTGAGCTCACGAGAAAAGCGCCGGAGGAGCTGTGCCCCGACGCGGTGATATATTCCGAAACGCCTCCAAAGGAGAACGTCAGGCGCGGCTTTTTCGTCCGCCGGCTGGACATTCCCCTGCCGGAGGGGGACGATCTCTGCGGGCGCTACCTCAACGGCCTTGAGGAGGCCCGTCTCCACCGGCGCGGACGGATCGCCATGGCCCTCCCGAAAAACGCCGACGTCCCCCACGTCCGGGCCGCCCTCCGGGCCGCCAGCATATTCCTGCGAAGCTATGACGCCAGCGTATATTTGAGCGTCCGGTCGGGCCTTACGCCGGAGGGCCCGGCCTACGGCTCCCTGAGGGACTACATAGCCGAGAGATATACGGGGGTAGAGCCCGGCGGAGGCATATTTGAGCGCCGTTTTTACCGCTCCGCCCCGGATATGGCCCCCACCGCGCCGCCGGACGGCAGTGGATTTTTCGTCGGCGTCGCGCCGGAGGAGAGGGACGACGCCGTGGTGTACAGCGCCCCCTCCGTCCGTCCCACAGTCTTAGCAATGTCCGAAAAAGCGAAGGCGGCGCGTATCTTAAGCGACGCGGGCCTTCAGGACATGCTGGATAAGCTGGACGCCGGCTTCTCCCAGACGCTTATGGCCCTCATCGACAAGAGCGGACGCACGGACCCGGAGATATACAAGCGGGCCAACGTGGACAGGAAGCTCTTTTCAAAAATACGCTCAAACCCCGCCTACCGCCCCTCCAAGACCACGGCTCTGGCCTTCGCCGTGGCGCTTAAGCTGGACCTTGAGGCCACCCGCGATCTCCTCTCCCGCGCCGGTTACTCCCTGACCCACGCAAGCCGCGGGGATATAATAGTCGAGTACTTCATAACGCGCGGAAATTATGACATTTTTGAGATAAACGAGACGCTTTTCGCCTTCGACCAGCCCCTTTTGGGCGGGGCCTCGTAAATTTTAAATGTCGCTTTTCATGCGACCTTACGCCTCCTTTTCCGCGGTACCATGGGACCATCAAAGAAAAGGAGGTCATTTAAAATGACGCAAAACGTGATAAACGATCTTACCGAGCTTGTGTTCATCTTGGACCGCAGCGGCTCCATGGCGGGCCTTGCCGGCGACACCGTGGGGGGCTTTAACTCCATGCTGGCAAAGCAGCGCCGGGAGGCGGGCAGGGCCCTTGTCACGACGGTGCTTTTCAATACGGAGATCAGCACCGTCCACGACCGCCTGCCGCTAAATGAGGTCCCCGACATGACGGAGAGCGACTACGTGCCCGGCGGCTGTACGGCGCTTCTTGACGCCGTGGGCAGGACGGTGGAGCGCGTGGCGGACATACATAAGTATATCCGCCCGGAGGACGTGCCAGAAAAGACCATGTTCGTCATCACCACCGACGGCCTTGAAAACTCCAGCCGCCAGTACAGCTACGAGAAGGTCCGCTCCCTCATAGAGGCGCGGAAAAGGGAGGGCTGGGAGTTTATCTTCCTCGGCGCCAACATCGACGCCGCCAGCGAGGCCGCACGCTTTGGCATCGCCCCGGACCGGGCCGTCAGGTACAAGTCCGACAGCGCGGGGACGGCGCTCAACTTCGACGTCATATCGGACGCGGTGTCGAGCGTAAGGTATTGCGCCAACATCGCGCCGGATTGGAAGGAGCGGGTCGAGAAGGACGTCAAGAAGCGTGGGAAATAATAACCGGTAAATAACAGTTTTTTACTTTTATTCGCAAGAAAAAATGTGAGGCGGGGGCCTCACATTTTTTCTGTGCGATGAATAATTTATGAATAAAATTTTTGCGTTTATTTGCTTTTCGTATAAGTTTGGGTGTTTTGCGGGTATGTTTCGGGCGGGTTCCGGGTAGGTCTTGGGCGGGTCTTGGGCGGGTTTCGGGCGGGTTTGGGGCAGGTCTTGGGTGGGTCTTGGGTAGGCTCAGGTGGGGGTCGTTTCGGGGCCCGGCGACGCGGGGAATTTTATGCCGTCCATGGAGCCGTTTTCGGCGGAGAGGGACTGAATGTCGGCGGCTATTACTTTATTTCGGTAAACTATCATGTCCGCCACCACCCGGCCTGTGGCGGTGGGGTGGTTCTTCACCTCGTAGGTGTATCTCACCGCCTCAAGGCCGGCGTATTTTTTGAGATCGAAGCCCTGACTTTTCTGGAGGGCGTTGTAGTCCTCGTAGACCTCGGAGAAGTCTCTCGGTATGGTCACCGTCTGCTCCTCCACGGGCTCCGTCTCCACCTGCCAGCCCAGGGACTCAAGATATTTGACCCGCTGGGTATTTGACTTCACCGTGGCGTTTATCTTCGCCGCCGTCTCGCTCTCGCCTCCGCCGTTGAATATGAGTACGGCCGCGGCGATGAGGACGGCGAGGGCCAGCGCGCCGCCGATGACCTTCCTTCTGTCAAGCTTGGCTGTTACCATGAACATATGTCCACCTCCCATGAGTTTGTACAAATATATTCCCCTCACCTTTTACGTATTCCCGGAGGCCAAATCAGCCACGAAACGTCATTTTTTCCAATTTGTCGGTAATTTCGGCACATGTTACAGAAATTTTAAAGGTAAAATATAAATTTCCTATTGAAAAATGGCGCAATATTGGTTATTATGGTATATGTCAAAATCACGAATACGGTTTACGTAATACGGAACCAGTCAATAAGGGGAGGTTTGCCAATGTCCAGCAGGATCTTTCAGAGCGTTATCGTCCAGATGAAGGAAGCCACCACGCGCGGCCTTGGAGTCATTGACAGCGGAGGTAATGTCATCGCCACAAGCGAGCTGTCGAGCATGGGCGTCCACGTGGCGGACCCCGCCGCCATACTGCCTCTCCCCGGAGAGAAGTCCGCGGTGTACGGCGGCAAGACCTTCAGGCCCTTAGCGGGCTCCGAGCAGAACCTTGAGTACGCCGTCTATGTGGAGGGCACGGACGAGCTGGCCGCCAGCTACTGCTGTATGCTGGCCGTGGCTATCCAGAGCGCCAAGGCGTACTATGAGGAGAAGTATGACCGCTCGGCCCTTGTAAAGTCCATAATCACAGAGAATATACTTCCCGGCGACATCTACGTCCACGCAAAGGAGCTCCACTTCGTCTCCGACGTGCCAAGAGCCGTCTTCTATATCCGCCAGCTGGACCGGGCGGACGTGGCCACGCTGGAGGTACTGCGCCGGCTCTACCCCGAAAAACAGCGGGACTTCATAATCTCCATAAACGAGACGGACATAGCCGTCATAAAGGAGGTCCCCGCCCACACCGAGGAGAAGGACACCCACAAGATGGGCGTGGCCATGTCCAGCGCCATATCCGACGAGCTGAAGATACGCACCGTCATCGGTATCGGCACTCTGGCCCTCCACCTTCGGGACCTGGCCATAAGATACAAGGAGGCCCAGACGGCCATTGACGTGGGGAAGGTCTTCGACACCGAGAAGTCCGTAATAAATTACGAGAGCCTGGGTATCGGCCGCCTTATCTATCAGCTCCCCACCACCATGTGCGAGATGTTCTTAAATGAGGTATTCAAGAAAAACCCCATAGACTCCCTTGACGAGGAGACCTTAAGCATAATCACGGAGTTTTTCGATAACAACCTCAACATCTCCGAGACCAGCCGCAAGCTCTTTGTCCACCGCAACACCCTTGTTTACAGGCTGGGCAAGATAAAGAAGCTCACCGGCCTTGACCTTCGGGAGTTCGACCAGGCCATAGTGTTCAAGGTCGCCCTCATGGTCAAAAAATATCTGGATTCCCAGAACATATCATACAAAGGATTTTGATCATGGTTCGATTTACTGACGTATTCAAGTCCTATGAAAACGGCACCAAGGCCCTCCGGGGCGTGAGCTTCGAGATAGCCGACGGGGAGTTTGCCTTCTTAGTGGGCCCCTCCGGCTCAGGGAAGACCACCATAATAAAGCTCCTCACCGGCGAGATAGCCCCCACCGACGGCAAGATCATAGTAAACGACTATGACCTGACGAACATAAAATTTTCCAAGATGCCCTACATGCGCAGGACGCTGGGCGTGGTGTTCCAGGACTACCGCCTTATCGAGGACAAGACGGTCTTTGAGAACGTGGCCTTCGCCATGCGGGTGGTGGGCGCCTCCAGCAAGGAGATCCGCCGCCGCGTGCCCTACGTGCTGGAGCTGGTGGGCCTGGACACACGGACACGCCGCCACCCTCAGGAGCTCTCCGGCGGGGAGCAGCAGCGCGTGGCAATAGCCAGGGCATTGGTCAATAATCCCCGGCTCATCATAGCCGACGAGCCCACGGGGAATCTGGACCCGGCCCGGAGCCTTGAGATAATGATGCTCCTGCAGAAGATAAACGAGCTGGGCACAACGGTGCTGGTGGTCACCCACGAGAAGGAGCTGGTGGAGAGCTTTTCAAAGCGGGTCATAGCCATCGACGGCGGAAAGATAATCAGCGACGGAATGGGCGGGTACTACAACTATGAAAGGTAACAGATTCGTTTATTACGTGCGGGAGGGCATAAACAGCATCTTTAACCACGGCTTCATGTCCTTCGCCTCTGTCTGCATAATAGTGGCCTGCCTTCTCATAATGGGCAGTTTTACGCTTCTGGCCCTCAATGTGGACAGCATCATAAACTCCATGGAGAGCGAAAACGAGATAATGGCCTTTGTGGACGAGAGCTACTCCACCGCCGATGCCCAGTCCATAAAGCCCGGCCTTGAGGCCATTGACAACGTCTCCTCCGTCATATTCGTCACGCGGGAGCAGGCCTGGGACGACTTTCTTGACACCTACTCAGATCCGGGGCGCTTGGGCGAGCTGGGGCCGGAGACGCTCAGGGACCGCTACGTCATATACGTTGACGACATATCCATAATCGCCGCCACGCGGGACGCGGTGAGCCGTGTCGACGGCATTGCCGACACCACGGTACATCTCGACATAGCCAAGACGCTTGTCAAGATAAGAAACATAGTGACCATAGCCTCCATAGCCCTCGTGGCCATACTTTTCACCATCTCGCTTTTCATCATGGCCAACACCATAAAGCTCACCACCTTCGAGCGGCGGGACGAGATAGCCATAATGAAGATGGTGGGGGCCACCAGCACATTCATTCGCTGGCCCTTCGTGGTACAGGGGCTCATACTGGGCCTGCTGGGGTCGCTCCTCTCCTTCGTCATGGAGTGGGGCCTCTACACACTGTTTTCCGACAAGCTTATGGCGGGAGCGGAGCTGAGCCTTCTCACGGTGATACCCTTCTCAGTCGTCTCCATACCCATCTTCATCGCCTTCACCGTCGTTGGCCTTGGCGTCGGCGTGATAGGCAGTCTCCTGGCCATAAAGAATTACCTCAAGGTCTGACATTCTAAGGAGCGAAAATGAGTAACAAAGGACAAAAGCTGTTCATACGCATAATGTGTATCATTTTAGCCGTGCTTATGGCGGGGTCGGTGCTCATCGGCATACTCAGCGCCACCGCCGGGGCCGTGACCCAGGCGGACATCGACAAGCTGGAGGACGACAGGGACGCCATACAACAGCGCATGAAGGAGATACGCTCCCAGATAAACTCCCTGGAGTATGACCAGTCAGTGGCCAGCGCGAAAAAGGAGATACTGGACGAGCAGATCGAGCTGACGCAGCAGCTCATAGACAACTTAAATTCCCAGATAGCCGAGTATAACGAGCTTATCCGGGAGAAGGAGCAGGAGGTGGCCGACCGCCAGGCCGAGGAGGAGGCGCAGATGGAGCTCTACAAGGAGCACATTCGCACCATGGAGGAGAACGGCATAGTCTCCTACTACTCCATCGTCTTCGGGGCAAGAGACTTCTCCGACATGCTCTCGCGCATAGACGTGGTGTCGAGCCTCATGAGGTACGACGAGGACGTATACAACACCCTTGTGGCCTCGCGTCAGGCCACTGAGGAGGCAAAGGCCACATTGGAGTCCACCCGCGCCTCCGCCGAGGCGAAGAAGGGTGACCTTCAGGACGCCGAGGACGAGCTTCAGGTCCAGCGCCAGGAGGCCACCGACCTCATAGCCGCAATCGAGCAGGACATTGAGGCGGCCAAGGCCCTCTATGATCAGGTGGACAAGGAGGAGGACGCCATAAAGGCCCGCATAGCCCAGCTGGAGGAGGAGCTTCGCCGCCAGAACACGAGGGTCGTGGGCACCGGGAGCTTCCAGTGGCCGGCGGACTCTAACGTTGTGACCTCCGGCTTCGGCGGGCGCAACACCGGCATCTCCGGGGCCTCCACCAACCACAAGGGTGTCGACATCAGGGCCGGGTACGGGGCCAACATCTACGCCGCGGACTCCGGCACCGTGGTCACCTCGGAGAAGAGCTCAAGCTACGGTAACTACGTAGTCATAAGCCACGGCAACGGCAAGACCACCCTCTACGGCCACATGAGCCAGCGCCTGGTGAAGGCGGGCGACACGGTGAAGAAGGGGCAGGTCATCGGCTACGCCGGCGCCACCGGCGTTGCCAACGGCCCACACCTGCACTTCGAGATTTGGGAGAACGGGAATCGGGTGAACCCGCTGAATTACTTTAAGTCGGGGACGTATGTGATGAAATGAAAAATTCTCCGGGAGCTTGGAAGGGCTCCCGGAGAATTTTTTTAGGGGTATACTCCTCCCCCTGCCCCCTCCTCAGGGAGGAGGGGCGAGTGACACGCCCCACCCCCTACCCCCTCCCAAGGGAGGGGC
>CANREY010000019.1 GCA_947629755.1 uncultured Oscillospiraceae bacterium
TTCTGCGCGGTGGTGGCGGACGGGCTCGGCGGCCACGGAGGCGGGGAGCTCGCGTCGGCCAGGGCCTCTGAGCTCATATGCGGGCGCTGGGCGGGCCAGGTGGACCGGGAGGTGCTCGGAAACCTGGTGCTGGCCGCCAACGAGGCGGTGCTCGCCATACAGACTCCCCAGTGCAGTATGAAGACCACCGTCGTCGCCCTGACAGCCATGCCGGGGCTGGCCGTGTGGGCCCACGCCGGGGATTCCCGGCTCTACCGGTTCTATGAGGGAAAGCTGGAATTTCAGACCATGGATCACTCCTCGGCCCAGATCGGCGTTATGCTGGGTCAGATCACCACTGACCAGATACGCTTCCACCCGGACCGCAACAGGGTGCTGAGGGCCTTGGGGCAGGACTCGGAGCTGAAGGTGGATACCGGCTCATGTGAGCTAAAGCCGGGAAGGACGGCCTTTTTGCTGTGCACGGACGGATTTTGGGAGTATGTGCTGGAGGAGGAGATGGCCGGCGATCTGCGCAGGGCGTCAGATCCGGAGGACTGGATAGCGAGGATGAGAAAGCGCCTCGCCGCGAAGGTCAGCGAGGGCAACGACAACAACTCCGCCGTCGCGGTATGGATAGATGAATCATGAGTCAAAAGGGAGAAGAAGATATGAAAAAGAAAATCACCAGTTTGGTCTTAGCCGTTTGCCTCATCGCTTTGTCCCTGACAGGGTGCGTCTCCGGCGGGGATGCCGCGAGGAACAGCCGGGACGGTGTCGCCAGGGTGCTCGTCGTGGACGTTTTCGGGGACGCGTACCTGGGCTCAGCTTTCGGCGTTGGCAAGGCGGGGGAGGAGACGGACACTTTCGTCACTAACTTCCATGTCGTGAACATCTCATACGAGGGAAATGACGGGGGTATCGTTACCCTTCCTGCGGCGGAGGTCTATCTTCTCAAAAACAACAACGCCTATAACCCCGTGTCGGGCATCAATTTTGCGGAGATGATCTCCTGCGACGTCATTTACACCAGCGAGGGCGGATACCCGGATATCGCCGTTCTCAAAGCCAGCACGAAAAATACGGGCCGGGTGGCTCTGCCGCTCCTGCCTGAGGGCAAGACACTGAAGGAGGGCGACACCGTCTACGCCCTGGGTTATCCGGGGACCAGCGATTCCTTTGAGGAGGGACTTTACGGCGGTAAGCTTCTCGGACTTCCTGAGGACGTGACCATCACCTCCGGGGTCGTGTCAAGATTTACCACCTCCTCCAGATTCGGCAACACGCGCCTCATCCAGCACGACGCAAGGATCAACCACGGCAACTCCGGCGGGCCGCTGCTGGACAAACGCGGGGAAGTCGTCGGAATCAATACATATGGCCTGGGCCAGGATACCTCCACCGGGGACGAGAACACCTTCGCGTCCGTGGAGATCGACTATCTATGGGACATTCTGGACGACCTGCACATAAAGGCTGACGCCGGAAAATCGAATACTTGGCTCATAGTTCTGGCCATAATCGCCGGTATCGCGGTGATCGGCGGCGCGGTGGCGCTTATTGTGATACTTACTAAGGCTAAGGGCAAGAAACCGCAGAAAGGACAGACGGGAGATGGCCCGGTCATATCAGGCGAGGTACGCCTTCAGGGCACGGTCGGAGCCTTCGCGGGCAGACGCTTCGCGGTGGAGGAGGGCAGGCCCGTGCGCATCGGCGTGGATCCCGGACCGGACGGCCTCAGATTCCCGGACAGGACTCCCGGAGTCAGCCGCAACCACGCGCAGGTCCTGCTGAGCGCCGGACGCCTTACGGTACAGGACCTGGGCTCCACCTACGGCACATACGTGAACGGCCAGAGGATACCGGCTAACACACCGGTGGACATCAAAATGGGTGACGTTATCGGACTTGGCTCGGATAAGCAGACATTCACCGTGACAGGCAAGGGAGGCGTATGAGAGTATGAACAATTTCTGCCCGAAATGCGGAAAGCCCATCACCGGCGACAGGCCGGTCTGCCAGAGCTGCGGGGCCAACCTGCCTCCGGCCCTGCCCGCGGGCACGGTACTTCGCAAAAACGGAGCCGCGTACAGGGTCGGCGCGGTCCTGGGCCAGGGGGGCTTTGGCATAACCTACAAGGGCGTGGACGAGAGGACCGGGAGGAATCTTGCCATAAAGGAATATTTCCCGGCCAAGGGCAACCACATCTGGGCTAAAAGGGACACGGACGGCGTGACCGCCTGCGCCACCAACGGAAAGGACAACGAGTACATCGGGGGCCGCATGAGCTTTCTCAAGGAGGCCAAGGCCGTGGCAAAGCTGGACGACAGTCCCCAGAGCATAGTCAAGGGAGTGGACTATCTGGAGGCCAACGGCACGGCGTATCTCGTGCTGGAGTTTTTACCGGGTCAGCCCATTTATAAGGCGGTCCGTGCCCGTCCGGAGGGGAAGATGACGCCCCAGGAGCTTTTGCCGAAGCTGTTGCCGCTTATGGACGGCATAACATGGATACACAATAAGGGCCTTGTACACAGGGATATATGCCCGGACAATATCATGCTCATGCCCAACGGCGAGCTGTGTCTTACGGATTTCGGCTCCGCCAGGGAGATGGGCGGCAAGATGACGGAGTTTTTCAAGCCCCGCTATGCGCCCATCGAGCAGGAGACCTCCACGGTGGGACCCGCGGGCCCATATTCCGACGTCTACACACTGGCCGCCTCGGCTGTCTACTGCCTGACCGGCCGGGACCCTGAGGCCAGCACGTCAAGGGTGTCGGTCATCCACGGTGGAAACCCGGACCCGCTTGCGCTCCCGGACTGCCTCTCCGAGGAGCAGAAGGAGGTCTTTCGCAAGGCTATGGCCATACGCCCCAAGGACCGGTATCAGACGATGGCGGAGTTCAAAAAGGATCTGATCGCCGCCACGCCATGGCTCAGCGAAAAGCCGGAGCCGCCCGCTCCCGGACCTGAGACGGAACCCACGCCGAAACCGCAGGACCACAGATATGAGGTGTTCGCCTTTATGGCGGTGGCTGTGGTGATCCTTATTATACTTATAATCGCCATCGCCACATCACACAGTGTGGGACGGATGGCGCCGCCGGCGGAGGCCGGGCAGGTCAGCATGTCCGTGGACGCCGTTTCGAGCGAAGGAGCTGTGGGCCTTACGGGCCTTACCGGGTACTTCGCGCTGACAGCGTCATTGCCATGACGGCGCGGTAGAGGAAAGAAATAAAGGACGGAGGAGCGGTATGACTCCAGATATAAAAGAGCGGGGCGGCGCGGAGCGTGTGGAATACTGCCCGTACTGCATGTCGCCGGTGGAGGGGGATAAGCCGTGCCCCAGCTGTGGGCTCACGGCGGGGAGCTACGTGCCCCAGCCAAAGCACCTGCCGGCGGGGACGATCCTTCGGGAGCGGTATCTCATAGGGCGTGTCCTCGGCGAGGGGGGCTTCGGGATAACCTACATAGGCCGGGATTTGGTCTTGGGGCTGAAGGTGGCCATAAAGGAGTACTTCCCCACGGACAAGGCCAGCCGGAACGCGGCGGTGTCGGTGAGTGTGGAGAGCTTCCTTGGGGCCCAGAGCGAGATATTCGAGCGGGGCAAGCAGAGGTTCCTTCAGGAGGCACGGACCATGGCGAGGCTTGACAGGCTCCCCAACATCGTCAGCGTCAGGGACTTTTTCGAGGAGAACTCCACGGCGTACATCGTCATGGAGTACATCGACGGCACCACCCTGAGCGAGCTTACGAAGCAGCGGGGCGGGGTGATGCCGGCCTGGGAGCTTCTGCACCTCATAGAGCCGCTTTTTGACTCCCTCTCGGCGATGCACGAGCTGCACCTCATCCACCGGGACATAAGCCCGGACAACCTGATGCTGGAGCACGGGATAATCAAGCTCCTCGACTTCGGCTGTGCGCGAGAGGCGGCGGACGGGGACGCGACGATGACGATAATGCTCCGGCACGGGTACGCGCCGTTGGAGCAGTACCAGTCCTCCAGCGGGGCCCAGGGGGCGTGGACGGACGTATACGCGCTGGCGGCGACGATCTACTACTGCATCACGGGAAACAAGCCGCCCCAAGCCATGGACAGGATATTTGAGGACACCCTCGTGCCGCCGAGGAAGCTGGGGGCGGAGCTGTCGGCGGGGCAGGAGCAGGCGTTGATGCACGCGCTGAGGGTCAGACCGAGAGAGCGGTACCAGTCGGTGAAGGAGTTCCACACGGCGCTCTATGAGGGCGTTGTGACGGTGCACCTTGTGGGCGGCGATGAGGGGCAGGAGATTTCTGTCGCCAAGGGCGACGCGCTAAAGGCCGCGGAGCTCCCCGTACCGGTGAGGGAGGGCTATACCTTCACCGGGTGGTACACCGATGAGAGCTGTCAAAGCCGGCTTACGGAGCTTACGGTGAAGGACGAGCTCACCCTTTACGCCGGGTGGAGGCAGAGAAAAAAGCAGGGCGACGACCGGGAAGGGACAAAAGAGCCCTTCTGGAAGAAACGGGTGTTCCAAATAGGCGCCGCGGCGGCAGTCGGGGTGGCCATTCTTGGCGGGATACTGGGCCTTGCTTTATCCGGCCGAGGAGATACGCCGGACGCCTCGGAGCCGCCGGAGGCGTCAGGACCCCAGGAGACATCCGGTCCGGCCAAGCCAAGGGCGAAAAGCGTCTATAACATGGATGAGCTCATGAGCTGTATGGCGGACAGCAACGAATACACCGTTTTGGAATACTACGGCAATGACCTCATTTTGGACGGGCCCATTGAGATAACGAAGCCCGTGCTCATCCACGGGGAGAACCAATTTGTGGAAATAAGTGATGAGCTTAACCTGAGCGCGAGCCTTACTGTCGAAGGGGAGGCGCATTTTAACAGCGGGCGCGTGACCGTCACCGGCGAGGGGGCCAACCTTATAATGAAGGGCGGCTGCTCCGGCATGGGCTTTATCAGGACGCGACAGGGCGGCAAGGTGACGTGCTCCGGTAATAAGAGCTTCTACACCGACATAATGTGGCTTTCGGATTACTCCGACCTTGTGACCACCGACGGCGCGATAATTGAAAACGGCGTGACGTATATCGTCTTTGACGAGGATGAGACGTTTAAAAACGCCGTCCGTGTGGCGGACAGCCAGATGCTGAGGAGCGCCGCGTCAAACAGCTCCGTTGAATCGATGATCATAGACTCCGATATGCGTCTTACAGGCGGGGAGCTGGTGATAAATAAACCGCTCATCATCGCCGAGGGCGCCACGGTGACCGGCGACGGGAGCTATCTCGTGATACAAAACTCCCTTGTGAACAACGGCAAAATAACGGGTCAGGCCGGACTGCGCGTGGAGGGCGGGACCTTCGTCAACAACGGCGAGGTGACCTCCGACATGTACATAGAGACAAAAGTGAGCGCGGGCTTTATTAACAACGGGACCTTCGCACCGATGGCGATGAAATTCAACGACGAGAGCTTCACCGTGAATCTCGGTAATATGGCCGGAAAACCCGGCGACGGGAACGGCATCGATATTTGGGACTCCTCCACAGTCGTGAATTACGGCGAATTTGAGCAAAGCGGCGCGGATGTCTGGATACACGGCCCCAGCACCTTCGACAACCGCGGCAGGGTGACCGTCGACGGAAATCTGTGCAACAGGGGAAGCTTCAGAAATCATGGCGAGGTGAGCATCTCCGGAATCTTCAATAATCACGCGGGGATACTGGACACAATGGACGGGGAGATCTCCACCACCGGTGAGGGGTATATATCCAGCGGGATCATTTTGACAGAGCCTGACACCGTCGAAAATGTGGACGGACTGAATATTGACGAGGGTTGCAAGGTAATTTCAGGAAACGGGTGGTGCGGGAGCGTCTGGCCGGTGTACACAGAGCAGAACCTGCGCACCAGCTTGGCGAATGACCCGAAGCAGTTCGGCATCAGCGTGGAAGGGACTGTCAGCGTGACCGGCGACCTGACGGTGGACAGGGATCTGTTGATACCCGAAGGATCACATCTGGCGGTGGATGGCCAATTGACAGTCCGGGAAGGTGTGCTTGAGGTGACCGGCTCTTTAAGCGCCCGTTCCGTCCGTATCGAGGACGGCGGATTCATAAGTCTGGGCGGCAACAGCTTTGACCCACCGGCCCTTGAGCTCACCGGAGGCGATCTTGTCATAACAGGCGGCTCAGGCGGCGTGGCGTACAGCGGTGTGAAGCTCAACGGCGGCAAGCTGATCGTCTCAGGCGGGTCCGGCTTTTTCAACTCAAACGATATGACCGACTGCGGCGGACTTGTGCTGGACGACGATTCGACGATGTACGACCTTACGAATATAAGATTGTGGGATGATGCCGCCGTTACAGTGGGCGACGGCTGTGTCCTCCAGACCGTAAGGCTCTACTCAGACGCCGACTACACTATAAGCGAGGGCGGCCACCTCAGGGTCAGCGGATCCTTCTGCCTGTCGGGCCAGGGCAGTATCACGAACAGTGGGGAATTGAGCATCGTGACTGTCGACGCAAGCATCGAGTGCCCGATAGACAACAGAGGACAGATGTCTATTGACGGCTGGGACTACAACAACTGCTATATACGCAATGAGATCACAAACCGCGGGAACCTCATGCTGTCCGGCCACATCACCGTGGACGGCGGAGGCTCAATAGTGAACAGGAGCGAGGTCCTATACAACTGGGGCAGCTTCATAAACCAAGGCAGAGTCGACAACCGGGGAAATTTCATAGTCGAGGAGGACTTTAACCTCGCCGACCCCGGCGACTGGTCAGGAAACGGCGTGATACGGTAAAACTAAAAATTTTCCCCGGACGGATGTCCGGGGAAGCTTTTTCGCGCGTTTACGCAACAAAATGAACCGTCGTGCCCCGGTCACAGCGGGAACGACACCGCGGACGAGTAGAGCTTTTTCAAAATGCCGATGAAGGACCTCACGCTCTCCCGGTGGTCGTCCTTGTGGGTGCAGAGGACGCAGGAAAATCGCTCCTTGCAGTCAAAGGGGACCCACGCAAACTGGCCGCTTTGGTCGTTCAGGAAGCCGGGCGCGAGGCAGACGCCCCGCCCGGCGGCTACGTTTACGCATGTCGTGTCGTGGTCGGCGCTGTTGAAATAGTTGACCTTACCGGAGCTTATGAGCCGCCGCTGAACGGCCTGCAACGCGGCGGGGGACCCGCCGCCCACCATCAAAGTCCGCCCGTAGAGGTCGCTCTCCCGGACAAGATCTTTCTTCGCCAAAGGATCGTCCTGCCGGACGATGAGGTAAACGCGGCTCTCAAAGAGGTCGTGGACGGTGATGCCGGGGATCTGGCGTGTCTGCTCCCGCAGGGCGAACAGAATATCCGCCTCATTTCGCAAAAACGATTCCACGCCGTTCTCATACTGAAAGAGCGGCGTCACCTGCACCTCCGGCGCCGCCTTGGCCAAGAGGCGTATGGCCTCCGGGAGAAAATACACCGCCTGCCGGACCATAAGGCTTATTGAGATGTTGTCCTTATATTTTGCGCTGAAATTCTGCCCTTGCTCGATGGCCCGCTTCAGGTCCTCCCGCATATTCGCGAGAAACGCCACAAACTGCGCTCCCGCCGGGGTCAGCGCCGCGCCCCTGCCGCCGCGCTCAAAGACATCAAAGCCGATCTCCTCCTCCAAAAGTCTTATCTGATATGAGAAGGTAGGCTGGCTTACGAACATGTTGTCCGCGGCGCGGCTGAAATTTAAGGTGTGGGCCAGTTCAATACAGTAGTCTATCTGTTTTGTGGTCATGACGGCCTCCTACTATTTAATATCTTAATCAATTATATACTATTTCGATTGGACTTTGCAATAAAAAGCGGCTACAATAGTATCAATCAAAGACGGGAGGGAGCAAAAATGTCCAAGACACTGATCGCGTACTTTTCCAGAGCCGGCGAAAACTACTTCGGCGGAGCCATGCGGTATGTGAAGGCGGGGAACACCGAGATCGTCTGCAACATCATGAAGGACATGATCGAAGCCGACAGCTTCAAAATCGAGATGAGGGAGCCCTACTCCCCGGTGTATCTCACATGCATCGACGAGGCAAAAAGGGACCTGCGGGCAAACGCCAGACCGGAGCTCGCGCGCTGTCCCGACAGTCTGGAGGCATACGACACGGTGATCTTGGCCTACCCCAACTACTGGGGCACGGCGCCAATGGCGGTGCTGGCCTTTTTGGAGCGGTACGACTTCACCGGTAAGACCGTCCTGCCCCTTTGCACCAACGAGGGCAGCGGCATGGGCTCAAGTGAGCGTGACATCAAAAGAAGCGCCCCCGGCACCGACGTAAAAAAGGGACTGTCCGTCCTGGGAAGCGCGGCGGCCGGATCCGGCGGCAATGTACGGCGCTGGCTTGCGGCCAACGGGCTATTGAGCAAGTAAAAGACATATCAGGGAGGTCAATTTTATGGAATATCTGGAATTGAACAACGGTGTGAAATGCCCCGCGATCGGTCTGGGCACTTACACGCTCTCTCCGGCGGACGCGGAGAACAGCGTTCGGGAGGCGCTTAAGATGGGCTACTCCCTTGTGGATACGGCCAACGCCTATGTCAATGAGCGGGCCGTGGGCCGGGGGATCCGGGAGAGCGGCGTCGCGAGGGAAGATATTTTCCTCTCCACCAAGCTCTGGCCCAGCGAGTACGGGAACGAAAACGCGGTGGACGAGACGCTTAAGGCGACGGGAGACGAGCCCGCGCCGCTCCACGCGGGCCCTTTTCGGCGCTTTTCGCCTCGTTGTCGTCGCCTTGCGTCAGCAAGGCTTCCTCCGCCTCGCCGAAAATCGCTCGAAAATTGCTCCGCGTGGAGTGCGAAGCAGTTTCTGGCGAGCGGATTTGTGTCCGGGCAAGGAAAAGCCCGCAGAGAATACTTTGTGTATTGTCAAGGGCTTTGACGCCGCACGGGCGCAAATCCGCCGCCAGAAACCGGCGCGGGTTCGTCTCCCGTCGCCTTAGGGCTGGGGGTGGAGTATGTGGACCTTCTCTACATACACCAGCCCGCGGGCAAGTGGCTCGACGGATACCGACAGCTTGAGCGGGCCCTCCGGGACGGTAAAGCAAGGGCCATCGGCATCTCCAACTTCGAGGGGAAATATATCGAGGAGCTTCAGTACAAGTGGGAGACAGCGCCCCAGTTTATTCAGGTGGAGGCCCACCCGTACTACACACAGACGGAGCTACGTGAGCTTCTCGACCGGTACGGCATTAGGCTCATGAGCTGGTACCCTCTCGGCCACGGGGACAGGGCCCTCATCAGCGAGCCTGTCTTTGTCGAGCTGGGGGCGAAATACGGCAAAACTCCGGCCCAGATCATTCTGCGCTGGCACACCCAAATGGGCTTCGCGGTCATACCCGGCAGCCGGAACGTAGAGCACATTCGGGACAACCTGAATATCCTCGACTTCACCCTGACAGACGGCGAGATGGCTGAGATCGCGAAGCTCGACCGCGGCGAACGCTACTACCACCGCACGGACGAGCAGTTGGCCCAGTTCGCCTCATGGAGGCCCTCCTTTGAAAAGGAGTAAGGCGGGAGAGCGGTCCGTTTTCCAATAAAACAGCGTCCGTATAACAGGCGGATTTTCACCTCCGCGCTGATTTTCGACCGATTGGGCCCACACAGCCGCGCGAAATATGCTGTTTTCGTTGCAAATCCGTACATTTTATGGTATTCTTATACCGTAAACACACGGAGGTGGGCAAAATGGGGTATCCAAAGGCGCTGAGTGAAAAAAGTATACGACGGATGTATGAGACGCTGGGTATTTCGGAGGAGAAGGCCGCCTTCATGCGGAAATTTATCCACGCCTGCGCTAACCTGTACGGCACGCTGACGGCCGGCGAGGCGTGGGATGTCTACCGGGAGCTCTCCGCCAAAACCGCCACCGTCCTCCTGCGGCGCAGGGAATTGTACGCCGCGCTGGGCGTTCTGCGCCGGGAACAGGTGCCCTTCTACGTCTTTGAGGTGGACGAGGTGTATTCCGATGAAAAGCGGGCGGACAATATGCGCATAATCGCCTCCCGCGAGCTTGTGGTGCCGGGTTACGGGAAATTTATGGACCTTTATTGCGTGGACAAGATGGCCTGCGATAAGCCCTTTTTCGTGCCGAAGGACCTGCTCGACTATACAGAGAGGCGGGTGAGCGAATTTGAGCGCCGGCTACTGAAGGATCTGAGCGGGCTTAAGTCCACAATGACCGAATATGAGACGCCTCTGGGGCAAAAAATGAGATGTAAATACGTCGGCAAGCGGCTTGACGAATTTTCCTTTATCAGCGGGTACGACGACTTCGAGCTCAGCCGTCTGCGCGGGGAGATACCGGGATATAAGCCAAACCCGGAAAAGGCCAGGGAGCTTGAGGCGAGGCTCCAAAGCGTTACCGCCGCGCGGTACCTGGTGGACAGATTAAGACGCGAGAGCAATGTCGGAAGGATAACGCCGGCGTCCAGTATCCGCAACATTTTAGATGACCTGAACGTGATGGGCGTGGACCTCACCGAGAAGCAGTTTGACAGGCTCGCCGAAGATGTGAACGACATGCACAACAACCAGAATCTCTGGTGTAACCACGGCTGGACGCCCATTGAGCTGGTGCGGCTATCGCCGCGGGGGCCGGTGGCGATGTCCTTCGGGCCGGGACTGCGGGAGCTCTTTGAGGACGGGACTTTAGACAGGGACAACATGGTCCGCCGCCTCAACGAGGCCGGGATAATGGCGGAGGATTAACTGTTCTGTTCTTTTTCGGCGAAAAGCGGGCCGATACGGCTTTAATTGCGCTATAAACCGTCATTTTCCAAAGGTTCACAAATAATTTACAAAATTCGCTGACAGAAAATAGCAAAAAGGGTTGAAAATGGCGGGAGGATTGGTAAAATATAAGAGAACCATATATTGGTGCCCTCTCCGCGGCGCGGGGAGGGTCAATTTTTTAAGGAGGGTATGATGATGAGGAGGAAGATCGGGGCGATTTTCGGGGTTTTGGTGATCGTTTTCGCCTTTTCTTCGGGCTACGCCAAGGCCGAGGACGCGGGGCCGGCGACATTCAGTGAAGGTCACGATGTCGCGTCGGCTGTAAACGGTGAAAATTACCTGCTCTCGACGGACGACAGCGGCGGGACGGTGCTGACGCTGACCGGGAGCTTGTCGCTGCGGGACCACATCGAGCTCACCGGCGGGGAACTGACGGTAGACCTCGCCGGCGGGAGCATTAGCCGGGACGGCGGGTCCCCTGCCCTGAGGGTGACGGGCGGGACAGTGAAAATCGTGAATACCGGCGATGAGGCGAGATACATTTCCGCGGTCGACCAGGTTGTGGAGGTCGACGGCGGGATTTTTATTTTTGGCGGCGAAAGTCAGCAAATTACCGCACGAAAGAGCTCCGCAAGCCGGAGTACCGCCCCGACAACAATGACCGTTACCGCCGGCGAGGCCCGCATTTTGAGCGGCACTGTCACCTCCACCCGGAGCGAAGCCGTGGCGGTAAGCGGCGGGCGGTTGGAGCTGTCGGGCGGGCAGGTCATAAGCGGCACCTCCTTTTGCGTAGATTTATCCGGCGGGTTAGTCCAAATTACCGGCGGGGAGCTCCGGGGCCGGGGCGGCGTGTCGGTCAGGGGCGGAATGTTGGAGGTCACCGGAGGCAGCATCGAGGCCACAGGTACGGGCCAGCTTACCCTCGGCGGCGCGGACTATGGGCTGCCCGCCGCGGCGATAACTGCAGAAAAATACGGCTCTGTCACTGTCACGGGCGGCGCAAGGATCGCGGGCCCGGAAGGCGGCAGGGCCGTTTGTTTTGCGGAGGACGGGGAGACCTCGGAGCCGAACGCGGCCAATTTCAACATAACCGGCGGCGTTTTCTCTCACGACGTGAACGAGTTTTTGAAAGAGGGCTGGGCGTGCGTTGAGAGCTCCGACGGCTGGCTGGTGGACGTGGCCCCGGAGAGCGCCGAGGCGAAGATCACGGGCGACGGCGAGCGGTTTTTCGCCACGCTGGCGGAGGCCGTGGAGGCGGCAAGGGAGCTGTATAGCGTCACGGAGGTCGAACTGCTTCACGACGCCTCCGGCCCCGGATTGGAGCTGGGTGCACAGGGAGAGCTGGTCATTGACCTTTGCGGCCACAGCTACTCCTCCAACGATGGACTGCTGATCCCGGAAAACGCCACGGTGACGGTGAAAAATGGTGCTCTCGCGGGGTCCGGTGGAATTGAGAGCCGCGGCGACCTTACCCTTTACGGCGTGGCACTGAGCGGAGAGTTGCACAGCACAAATGGGCATGTGGAGGTAATAAACAGCTCTCTTTTTGGCGGCGTCATGGCCGGTTATGTCCCCGCAAGCGGCGCGGGGACGCAAATTTACATGGACGACGCGTCATTTCAAACGGTCGAGCGCGCTACCGTTTATTCCCAGTACTCCGGGCACTTTATGAGCGAATACAGCGGTCAAATGGCGGCGTTCATCTCTGCCGGCGGGGTGAAATACGGCGTTTTGGCGGACGGCACGGAGCGGAAGATCGAGTTTGTCCGCGACGGCGACCGCCTCGCGCCCCTTTTGCCCGACGCGGCGGTGAGCTACGTCTCCGACGTGGCATGGGTGGAGTTCAATAAGGCCCTTCCCGACGGGACGGCCCTCAGCTTCGAGCTCTCCGGCGGGGGACAAAGTTGGGCCGCGCAAAAGTCCGACAGCCCCGACGGATTTTCCTTGAGCTTTCTCAACAATGACCGGCCCGGACGCTGGCCGGCGGGAGTTTACACGGTCCGGTGCTACGTCCTGCCCGGCGTCTCCGACGGCGAGCCGGTCGCAAAGTACTTCGCATGGGAAAAGGCCTTCTCCGTTAGCCCTAAAGTCCAACCGGCAAGCCCTGAGATATACCTCGGCGACGGCGTCCCCGCCTACCAGCGTCAGGCGGCGATGGCCGCGGCGTCCAAGACCACGCTTGACGAAAGTTCCATGGACTTACTGGCCGCGCTGGCCGCCGAGGCCCTCCCCACCCCCACACAGTCGGAGCTTGAGGCGCTGGGTAGTAATGCCACTGTTCTGGCTCAAGCCTTCTTAAACGTGGAGGTGGAGAGCTACGGCGCGGACTGGATAACATACAATATATCCCCGATCGCTCAAATGACGGCCGCAACAGATGGTGGCAGCATTAAAATCGGCGAGGCAAAGAAGCTGGAAGTCACGGAGCCCGTGACCGTGACCTTGGGCGTGCCTCAAGGTCTCACCGGCGCTGTATATGTCCGCCACGAGAAGTCCGACGGAAGCGCCCGGTGGTACGTCTCCGCCGTCCGCGAAGGGGCGGTGACCTTTGAAAATCCCCACGGCTTTTCCCGGTTCTCGGTGACGAACCGAGCCCCGAAGACCGTGGCGCGGGTGGGGAACACCCTCTACGCCTCCCTCCGGGAGGCGGCGGAGGACGTGCGGGACGGCGGCGCGGTGGTCGTCACCGGCGACTGCGGGCAGGCCATAATCGACCGGGAGGTCAGCTTCGCCGTGGTAAATCCGGGCAATTTTGAGGTCAAGCTCCTCCCGGCGGCGGGGTTTTCGGTCAGAAAGGACGGGAACATCTACACCTTCACCCGCCTCGGTCAGGGCGGCGTCACGGTCTGGCCAAGCGCGGGCGGCACGGCCTTGCCGGATACCAAGAAAGCCGCCCCCGGCCGGCTTGTGACCGTGACCGCGTCGCCGGAGCCGGGCTTCATCACCGTCGGCCTCTCCGTCCATGACCAGTGGGGCGGGGAGGTCGACGTGTTCGACGGCGGCCTTGGCAGCTATTACTTCCTCATGCCTGCCGAGCCGGTCATAGTTGAGCCCAGATTTGCCTCAACTGCGGATTTTTTCGCCGACACGCCGGACGGCTGGTACGCCCAGCCGATAGCCTACGCCGTGAATCGCGGCCTCATGTCCGGGGTGGGCCAAGGCTGCTTTGCCCCGAACTCCACCGCCACGCGGGCACAACTGGTGACCATACTCTACCGACTGGAGGGCGAGCCCGAAGTCGCGCCCTGCGATTTCACCGACGTCCCGCCAAACCAGTGGTACACCTCCGCCGTGTCTTGGGCCGCGGAGAACGGCATCGTTGACGGCTATGCCGACGGCACCTTCGGCCCGTCGCGGCCCGTGACACGTGAACAGCTTGCGAAAATCCTCTACGGCTACGCAAGCCACAAGGGCCTCGATGTTTCATTCTCAACCAATCTCTCCCACTTCACCGACGCCCCCTCCGTCAGCCCTTGGGCCCAAGCCCCGCTCAGTTGGGCCGTCGCCGCGACCCTCCTCTCCGGCACCTCCCCCACCACCCTCTCCCCCTCCTCACCTACCACCAGAGCCCAAATAGCCACCGTCCTCATGAGACTGTGCGAAAATATCCCGCGGGCGGAGTAAAAAATTTTGGTGGGAATGTATAATCCGGGGATTACAGGTGCACAATAGGGGAGGTAAGGTAAAAAACGTTAAAAACGGAGGTTTGATATGCGAGAGAAGAAAAGCTTCGGCCGGAGGGTCGAGGAGTTTCTGGGCGGAAAGGGCTTCTACATAGTCCTTTTCGTGTGCGTCGCCGTCATTGGCGTCTCGGCGTGGTTACTGCTGTTTTCCCAGTACTCGCCCATGATGCCCGACGACGCCGGGGACTATTTAGATGTCATGGGGAATATCGACGTGACCGCGCCCACGGTGAAGCCCACCGCGCCGGTGAGCGAGAGCCAGCCGGAGCACTCCGTGCCCGCGCCGGACAGCGGTAAGCTCACTCAGACGCCAAATGAGCCAAAGACGGACAGCGCCCTTGTGGTGGACAAGGACAAGGGGCAGACCGACGGTAAGACGGACGGAAAAACCGATAACAAGACGGACGGCAACGCCGGTAAGACGGTGGAAAAGCCGGAAGATGTGAGCTTCATCTGGCCCCTTTCCGGTGCTGTGGCGGTGGGCTACTCGCCTGATGAGCTCATATTCAGCAAGACCATGGGCGACTGGCGCGTGCACAACGGAGTTGACCTTACTGCAAAGCTGGGGACCAAGGTCCTGAGCGCCGCCGCCGGGACGGTGACGAGTGTGGAGGACACTGACGACATGGGCACAACGGTGACCATCGACCACGGGGCCGGGGTGACCACCACCTACGCCAATCTCGCCGGAATGCCCACGGTGAAGGTCGGGGACAGCGTGACGATGGGCGCGGTCATCGGCTCCGTGGGAGCCACGGCCCTGTATGAGACCGGGGACGACGCCCATCTGCACTTCGAGATGGCCGTAAACGGCGAAAACGTGGACCCCGGAAAGTATCTCCCGAAGAAGTAAAAAGACGCGAATATCGAATTTTTTAAAGACGCCGGACCGGTCCCGGCGTCTTTTTCTGTTTTTAAGTAAAGTATTTGTCGAAATATAAAGCCGCGCTTGATTTTTGTCCATTTCGCGCCTATTGAAATCAAGCGCGGGACGATATAAGATTAAATCAAAGCTTGCGCAGGCGGAAATTTTGGAGGAGATACGCATGGACATAAAACTGATTGGAAATCAAATACAAAAATTCAGAAAATCGCGGGGCCTCACCCAAAAGGAGCTTGGCGAGGCCGTGGGGGTGAGCACACAGGCGGTGTCCCAGTGGGAGAACGGCGGCGCGCCGGATATATCGCTCCTGCCCGCCATCGGGGACATACTTGGCGTGACGGTGGACGCCCTTTTCGGAAGGGAGGGCGGGGAGGTGCGGGACATGACCAACACCTTCCTTCGGTGGCTCAGGTCCGTCCCGGAGCGGGAGCGGCTCTCCCGCCTGACTAAACTGCTGTGGGAGGCGGAGCTCTACGGCGTCAGCGACTTAAATCTCGGACCCATAAGGATAAGCTACCCCAAGGAGGGCGAGACCGTCTGGGGCAGCTCCGGTGCCATACTGATGCGGGCCGTCATGGGTATCGGCAGCGGCTACATCATGGGCGTGGGGGCGGACGACTACTCGTACATGGGCGTGTTCCCGGAGCCGGAGGAGGGCTATGAGAGATACCTTCTCAGCGACGAGAAATACAGGAGGCTGTTCGGGGCTCTCGCCATGCCGGGGGCGCTGGAGATACTCAGGTACTTGTGCCGCTCAAGGGAGAGCTACTATGTGCCGGAGGTGGTGGCGCGCAATGTTGGGCTTGAAAGCGCGGAGGCGGAGAGGCTTCTTGACACACTGGCGGACGTGACGGGGCAGATCGTAAAGCGCGAGATAACATTGCCGGAGGGACCGGTCAGCGCCTACGCCATGATGGACGACGGGGGGCTGGTGGCCCTCCTGACCTTCGCACGCTGGTTCTGCCAGGGTGACCACACATACCTCACCGCAAACATACTGCGGGGGCAGTCCCTTGACCGGGGGGAGGCGCGAAATGAAAAAGGCTGACCCCGCGCGGCCCTATATCCGGGCGCTTTTCGAGCGTGACCGCCTCCGCTTTTTGGGGACGGCGGCGCTGTATGTCCTGGAGGTCCCCGCGATGCTGCTCATATCATGGGTGCTGGGGGAGGTGGTGGACGCCATCGGGGCGCTGGACGGCGTAAGGCTCCTGCGGCTATTATGGGTGGCGGCGGGCGTGGCGGTGCTTTTGGGCGTATCGGAGACGCTCTATTACCGGGCCCTTGGCGGGTTTACGGGCAGGGCGCTGGGCCGGTATAAGTCCTACGCCTTTCGGCGCCTTGCGGACAAGGGCATCAGCGCCTTCACGAGGGAGAGTACCGGGCGGTATCTGTCCGTCCTCACCGGAGATGTGACCGTGATCGGCTCCGACTATCTGGAAAACCTGTTCGAGCTTATCATACACCCCCTGAATTTCGCGGCCACCCTCGCGTTCATGCTCACTTACAGTCCGGTATTGACGGGGGCCGCGGTGGTGCTGTGCATACTGCCGTTTTTGGGGGTGACGGCCTTCAGCCCGGAGCTTGCCCGGCGTGAAAAGGCCCTCAGCGACGCTGCCGAGGGCTTCGTGGGCAAGGTGCGGGACCTGCTCTCCGGCTTTTCCGTCATAAAGAGCTTCAAGGCCGAGCGGGAGGCGGGCCGCGTATTCGATAAGGAGAACCGGAGCGTGGAGACAGCCCGGAGCCGCCGGACGCTCTGGCGCGGGGCCATGCGTGGAGTTGGCAGCAGTCTTGCGGTCGTGGCGCAGTTCGGCATGTTTTTCATAGGCGCGTACCTTGCGCTGCGGGGCAGTATCACGGCGGGGACGGTGCTTATATTTACCAACCTCTCAAACTCCCTGATCCAGCCGGTCCAGCAGATACCGCAGCTGTTGGCCCAGAGGCGGGCCGCGCGGGGGCTCATAGGGAAGCTTGCCGGGATCGTGGAGGAGAACGCCGCCCGCTCCGGCGCGGCCATTGAGCCTGAGCTCCGGGACGCCATCGAGATAGACAGGCTCACCTTCGGCTTCGAGCCGGAAAAGCCGGTGCTGAGGGACGTGTCGATGAGGCTGGAGGCGGGGAGGAAGTACGCCCTTGTGGGGGCCTCCGGCTCAGGCAAGAGCACACTTCTCAATCTGCTCATGGGCGGGTATGAGGGGTATGAGGGCAGTATCTCAGTGGACGGAAGGGAGCTTCGGGACATAGACCCCGACAGCCTCTACGACCTTATGAGCCTCATCGGGCAGAACGTGTTCGTGTTTGACGACACGGTCCGCAATAATATCACCATGTTCCGGGACTTCCCGGCGGATAATGTGGACAGCGCCGTGGACCGGGCGGGGCTTGCGGAGCTCATAGCCGGGCGCGGGCCGGACTACCGGTGTGGCGAGAACGGCGCGGGGCTCTCAGGAGGGGAGCGTCAACGGCTCTCCATAGCAAGAGCGCTCCTGCGGGGGACGCCGGTGCTTCTTTTAGACGAGGCCACCGCGTCACTTGATAACGAGACGTCTTACGCAGTTACTCAAGCCATTTTGGACCTTGCGGGCGTGACGCGCCTCACCGTGACCCACCGGCTGGAGGGACCGCTGCTCAGGCAGTACGACGAGATATTCGTCCTCCGGGACGGCGAGCTCTGTGAGCAGGGGACATTCCGGGAGCTCATGGAGAGAAAGGGGTATTTCTACTCCCTATACACGGTAAGCGGTACATAAATAATGCAAAAAGGACGCCGGGAGCTTGCCTGACGTCCTTTGTATTTTTGAAAATCATGATTTATCCGATAGTGACTGTGATCGACACGTAGTTTATGAGCATGTGGAGGAACACGGGGGCCCAGAGGGTGCCGCTTTGTTCGTAGCACCAGCCGAGGACGATGCCGGCGGGGACGTACTGGAGAAGGTAGAGGAGGTTCCAGAGGGAGCCGCCGTCGAGAAAATAGCTCCAGAGGTGGTAGACGGAGAAAAGAAGGCAGGAGACGAGATAGGCGGCGAAGGCGTTTTTGCCCCGGAGGGAGCCGAAGACCACGCCGCGGAAAAGCGTCTCCTCCACCACGGGGGCAAGGAGCACGCCGATGACGAGCATCTTTTTCGGGTTTATCCTCGTTATGGCGTTGACGGCCTCGGAGTTGGGGTTCACGGTGCTTGGCAGGAAGAAGCTTATGGCGAAGTTCACCGCCGCCGAGAGGAAGATATAGACCACGTACCCGATGAGCACCGCCACCACCGTGGCCATGAAGTTGTTCCACATGTCCCGGAAGGACTCCCGGAGGAAGTGGAAAAGAAAGCCCAGCAGGAACGTAAAGCCGATGGCGTAGTAGAGGAAGTTGAGCCAAGTTTCATTGAGCTGAAAGCCAAGGTGGGGGAAGACGAACACGTTGAGGGCGGAGACGATGTAGGGCATGGCGAATATGTGGACGAACACATACACCCAGCCGACGATGGTCTCCACCTTGTTCATGGGGTGGTGAAATTTTGCTTTTTTCATTGCGAGACCCTTCTTTTGAAATCGTATAGCAGGTTGAGCGCCTCAATGGGCGTTACGGTGTTGAGGTCGAGAAATTTAAGCTCGTCGCTTATCTCCGCCCCCGCAAGGCCGGAGAGGGAGAGCTGGGACGAGCTCTCCGCGGGGGCCTTCGAGGCCGCGGCGGGGACGCCCAGATTTTCGGTTATCTCGGCCAAGATGACCTTGGCCCGCTTTATGACGGGCTCCGGCACGCCGGCAAGCTTTGCCACCTCGATGCCGTAGCTGTCGTCGGCCCCGCCGGGGACTATTTTCCGAAGGAAGATTATATCGTCCCCCCGCTTCTTGGCGGAGATGTTGTAGTTCTTGACCCCCTCTATCTGGCCCTCAAGGGCCGTGAGCTCGTGGTAGTGGGTGGCGAACATGGTCTTGGCCCCAAGCTTTTTCCGGTTGGCGCAAAACTCCACCACGGCTCTTGCCACGGCCATGCCGTCGTAGGTGGAGGTCCCCCTGCCCACCTCGTCAAGGATTATGAGGCTCCGGGAGGTGGCGGATCTCAGTATGGCGGCCACCTCGCTCATCTCCACCATAAAGGTGGACATGCCCCCGGAGAGGTCGTCGGAGGCGCCGATGCGGGTGAACACCCGGTCGACTATGCCGATGTCGGCGGATTTTGCAGGGACGAAGGAGCCCATCTGGGCCATGAGGGTTATGAGGGCCGTCTGGCGCATGTAGGTGGACTTGCCGGCCATATTTGGCCCGGTTATCACGGCAACTTGGGATTCACGGCAGTCAAGATGGGTGTCGTTTGGCACGAAAAGCGTGTCCTTCTGGGTGAGCTCCACCACCGGGTGGCGGCCCTCCGTGATGTCGATGGCGTCGCCGGGGATCATGTTGGGGCGGCACCAGTTGTAGTCGGCGGCGCACTGGGCGAAGGCGCACAGCACATCTAACCTCGCCACCGCCGAGGCGGTACTCTGGACCCGCTCCACGTTGGAGGCCAAAAATTCCCGAAGCTCGGTGTAGATGCGGTACTCAAGGTCACAGAGCTTCTCCTCCGCGCCGGTGAGCTCCACCTCAAGATTCTTAAGCTCCTCGGTGATGAACCGCTCGCAGTTGACAAGCGTCTGCTTTCTTATGTAGTCCGCCGGTACGTCCCCGGACTGGGAGCGGGGGATCTCAAGGTAGTAGCCGAAGACCTTGTTGTAGCCCACCCGGAGCTTTTTTCCGGTGCGCTGTTTCTCCCGGACCTCTATATCCGTCAGGGCCGCCTGACTTCCGTTAAGAAGGGAGCGGAGGCGGTCCACCTCCGGGTCAAAGCCCTTCCTTATCATGCCGCCGTCCCGGACGGAGACCGGGGGATCGTCGCAGATCGTGGCGTCTATACGGGCCTTTAAGTCCTGCAAGGTGTCCATATCACGAATGGAGGTGAGGACGGCGGAGGTCATGCCGCCGAGAAGGCCGGTGAGCTCCGGGAGCTTGCCGATGGAGGTGGAGAGGTAGGCGATGTCACGGCAGTTGGCCGTGCCGTAGACGGTCTTGCCGATTATCCTCTCCATGTCGCCAACGGGCCGGAGGGCCAGAATGAGCTCCGGGCGCTTCACGCCGTCGCGCCAGAGCTCCTCCACCGCCGACTGGCGCTGGACTATCTCAACGTAGTTGAGGAGCGGCCTTGTGACCCATGAGCGCAAAAGCCGCGCGCCCATGGGGGTTTTTGTCTTATCCAGTACCCAAAGGAGGCTGCCCCGCTTATCCCCCGTGCGGGCGTTGGAGAGGAGCTCAAGATTTCGTATGGTCTGTATGTCAAGCTCCATGTACCGGCCGTCGTTGTAGACCTCCAGCCGGTTTATGTGGTCGAGGCGGCGCTTCTGGGTCTCGGCTATGTAGCCCAAAAGGGCCCCGGCGGCGCATATGAGCCGGTCGTCCCGGTCCATTTTGAGCTCGTCAGTGCTTTTTACGTCAAACTGGCTCAATATGAGCTCCACGCACTTTTCCCTGTCGAAAAGCTCCTCCCTCGTCTCGGTGAGGCACTTGAAGTGGCGGGCCATACCGGAGCGAAGGGCGCTATCCTCGGAGGCCATGGCGCTTAAAACTATCTCAGCCGGGGAGAAGCGGCCCAGCTCGCCGATGAGGCCCTCCTCCTCGTGGGGGCCGAATTGCCGGACGCACATCTGGCCGGTGGAGATGTCCGCGAAGCACACGCCAAAGCCCGCGCTCCCCGCCCACACGGAGGCCAGATAATTTGAGGAGGCGGAGTCCAAGATCTCGCTCTCCGTCACGGTGCCGGGGGTGACTATGCGTATGACGTCCCGGTCCACAAGGCCCTTCGCAAGGGCCGGGTCCTCCATCTGCTCGCATATGGCCACCTTGTAGCCGCGGGAGATGAGCCGGGCAAGGTAGGCGTCCACGGAGTGGTAGGGCACGCCGCACATGGGCACCCGTTCCTCCGGGTTCTCCTTGGCCCTGTCGCGGGTAGTGAGGGTCAGGTCCAGCTCCTTTGAGGCGGTCCGGGCGTCCTCGTCAAACATCTCATAAAAATCGCCCAGCCGGAAAAAGAGTATGCAGTCGCTGTGCTTTTCCTTGATGAGCCTGTACTGCTTCATCATGGGCGTGTCTTCAGCCATATGAAAGCCTTCTTTCTTATCTGAGGGCGCCGCCAAGGGCCCAGGTGTTGCTTGAGGTTATCTCCACGTCGCAAAATCGTCCCAAAAGCTCCCGGCTCCCCGCGAACCGCACGAGCCTTCCGCCGGAGGTCCGGCCGGTGAGCATATCCCCGTCCTCGCCGTCGGCCAGCACCCGGAGTGTCTTGCCGATGTAGGAGCGGTGCTTTTCCTCGGATATGGCGTTCTGGGCCTCCACGAGCCTGTCAAAGCGGCGCTGTTTTTCCTCCCTCGTGTAGGGGTCGGGCATCTTCGATGCCGGTGTGCCCACTCTGGGGGAGAATATGAAGGTGAAAAGGGCGTCGAAGCGGACCTCGCGGACCAAGCTCAGCGTGTCCTCAAATTCCTCCTCCGTTTCGCCGGGAAATCCCACGATGACGTCGCTTGTGAGGACCACGTCGGGCATGTATTTTCGGGCAAGGTCCACAAGGCCCAAGTAGCTCTCTCTGGTGTAGCGGCGGTTCATGGCCTCCAGCACCCGGTTTGAGCCGGACTGGAAGGGAAGATGTATATGCCGGGCGCATTTTTCGCATCGGGCCATGGTGGAAAAGAGCTTCTCCCCGGCGTCCTTGGGGTGGCTGGTCATGAAGCGAATGAGAAAATCGCCGGGTATGTCGTTTATCTGCTCGATGAGGTCGGAAAAATCAATGCCGTTTTCCAGATCCTTGCCGTAGGAGTTGACGTTCTGGCCCAAGAGGGTTATGTCCTTATAGCCCGCGCGGATAAGCTCACGGGCCTCGCGAAGTACGTCCTCCGGGGCTCTTGACCGCTCCCGGCCCCGGACGTAGGGGACGATGCAGTAGGAGCAGAAGTTGTTGCACCCGTACATTATGGGCAGCCACGCCTTGACGGAGCTGTCCCGCTCCGAGGGCAGGCCCTCGGCTATCACGCCGTCGGACTCCTCGGTGGCGAAGACGCGCTTGCCGCCGGTGAGAAGGCGCAGAAGGTACTCCGGGAAGCGCCATAAGACGTGGGGGCCGAAGACCATGCGCACATGGGGGTAGGAGCTTTTTATCCTCTCCGCCATGCCGGGCTCCTGCATCATGCACCCGCAAAGGCAGATTATCTGGCTGGGCTTGGCCCTTTTCGTGTGGGTCAGCGCCCCCACGTTGCCCAAGACACGCTGTTCGGCGTGCTCACGGACGGCGCAGGTATTTATGACTATGACGTCGGCCTCGGCCTCGCTTTTTGTCATGGCGTAGCCCATTTTTTTGAGCATTCCCCGGAGCTTTTCGCTGTCGGCCTCGTTTTGCTGGCAGCCGTAGGTGTCAACCAGCGCCAAGGGCGGGGCGTCGAGGGACGAATTGAGCTCCGCCACCCGCTCCATGAGCTCGGCCTGCCTTGAAAGCTCCTCCGGGGTTATCTCCTGTCTTACATATTTCACGGTATTCTCTCCAGAATTTATATTTGTAATCGTATTTTAACAAATTTCAGTGGAATTTACAACCTGTTTGTTGTATAATTAATTTTAATTGCTATCGAGGTTGCAATCGAGCCGTGAAATTTTGGCAGGTCACGCCCATGAAGGAGGCTCAATATGAAAAATCTGGTAATAGATAAAAAGGCCGTGAAATCGAACCTTGCCGCCGTTAAGGCACGGGCCAGAGGGGCCCAGATATGGGCTGACCTCACCGGCGACGCCTTCGGAATGGGACTTGTGACCACGGCGAAGCTCCTCAGGGAGGAGGGGATACGTTCCTTTGCCGTATCCGATCCAAAGGACGCGGAGGCCTTGAGGTCCGCCGGCTTTACCGACGAGACGCTGATGATGCTCCGCTCAACGGCCGACGAGAAGGAGCTTGAGACGCTCATTGACCTTGGGGTCATTTGCACCGTGGGCTCCTACGAGGCCGCTGTGGTGATAAACGCCTTAGCCGAGTCGAGAAAGACCGTGTGCGAGGTGCAGATAAAGATAGACACGGGCCTTGGCCGCTACGGCTTTATAGCCTCGGAGACGGACAAGATAGCCTCGATTTACAGATATATGCCCAATCTGGCTGTGGTGGGGGTCTTCTCCACCTACTCCCAGTCATGGAAAAGCAAAAAGCTGACGCTCCAACAGCTGGAGACATTCAAGGAGGTGCTCTCCACCCTCCACGGCATGGGCTTTGAGACGGGCATCGCCAGCATATGCGACTCGGCGGCCCTCTTTGCCTACGATTTTGAGCTCATGGACGCCGTCCGGGTGGGCACGGCCTTCTCCGGGAGAGTTGCCGGTGGCGCGGCTCCGGGCCTTACCAAGGTGGGGTACATAGAGGCCGGGATAGAGGAGATCGGCTGGTTCCCGCGGGGGCACCGGGTGGGCGGCGTGGCACTCAAAAAGCCCGCTAAGCTTGCGGTGGTGTCCGTGGGGTATTACCACGGCTTCAACATAGCCCGCCGGGAGCTGGGACAGAGCTTTATGGACCTTCTGCGCTCATGGCGGCGCCGCCCGTCGGTGAAGATAGGCTCGGTGAGAGCCCGCATCGTGGGCGAGGTGGGCATGATGCACACCATAATTGACGTGACGGACATACAGTGCAAGGTGGGTGAACCCGTCATAATGGACGTGGACCCGGTGAACGTGAAGGGCCTTTCGAGAATTTACAGATAAGCCCGGATTGAAAGGAGAGCTATCATGCCGAAGATCCGCGAGATGTCCCCGCACCTTGCCGATCTCATCGCCGCCGGAGAGGTGGTGGAGCGCCCGGCAAGCGTTGTGAAGGAGCTTTGCGAGAACAGCATAGACGCCGGGGCCAAGAGCGTCACGGTGGAGATAAAAAACGGCGGCATGACCGAGATACGCGTCACCGACGACGGCTGCGGCATGTCGCCGGAGGACGTGGAGACGGCTTTTTTGCGCCACGCCACGTCGAAGATATACTCAGAGCGGGATCTGGAGGCCATAGCCACACTGGGCTTTCGGGGCGAGGCGCTGGCCGCCATCTCAAGCGTGTCGAGAGTGGAGCTTCTGACCCGTGAGCCGGGGGCCGGTGAGGGCACGCGGCTTTTGCTGGAGGCGGGAGTAAAGACGGACAAAGCCCCCGCGGGAGCGCCGGCGGGGACCACAATATACGTGCGGGACCTATTTTTCAACACACCCGCCCGGCAGAAATTCATGAAAAACGACAGGGCCGAGAGCTCCGCCGTGGGCGTGGCCGTGGTGCGGCTTGCTCTCTCACACCCGGAGGTGTCCATACGTTATCTAAGGGACGGGCGGGAGGAATACCACACCCCCGGCGACGGGCGGCTCCAGTCCGCCGCCTACTGCACGCTGGGGCGGGAGTTCGCCATGGGGCTTTTGGAGGTGTCCAATAAGACCGATACCATGGAGGCCACGGGCTACACCTCCACTCCGGGGGCGGCGCGGGGCAACCGCTCCTGGCAGTTTTTCTTTGTGAACGGCAGGGCCGTGAAGTCAAAGCTCCTTCAGGCCGCCGTGGAGCAGGCGTATAAGAACAGCCTTTTCACCGGGCGTTTCCCTGTATGCGTCATAAATCTCAAGATGAACCTTTCCGCCGTGGACGTGAATGTCCACCCCACGAAGATGGAGGTCCGCTTCTCCGACGAGCGGGCGGCCTTCGACACGGTCTACTGGGCCGTCCGGGGGGCGCTGGAGCGTGAGGACGGGCCGGGGGAGCTGAAGATCTCCCAAGGGACGCTGAAGGTCACGGGGGCGGCGCAAAATACGGGGAGCTTTCAAAAATCCGCCGCCGCGAAGCCCAGAGGGGACTTTTTCAAATCCGTCTCCGCCGAGGATTACCGCTCCGGGAAAGTGGGCCACGTGGTGTCGGGCGAGAAAATAGAGTTCCGGGACGTAGTGAAATCAGGCTACCAGACGAAGCTTGATCTGCCCGCCCCCTCAAAAATCAAAGCCCCGGAGGCGTATCCTGAGTACCCCGCGCCGGGGGCGGCGGGCGAAGGCGGCAAAACTCACGCCGCAAGCGGGACATGGGCGGCGGACGGGGCGTCCGAGGCCGAAGAGATCCCCGCCGCTGAGGCGGAGGTTCGGGAGTGGCGTATGGTGGGGGAGGCCCTCAACACCTACATCATCGTGGAGCGGGGGGACAGTATATTCCTCATCGACAAGCACGCCGCCCACGAGCGGATACTTTTTGATAAGCTGAAGGCCCAGAAGCGGGAGCCCTCGGCGCAGATGCTCTTAACGCCGGTGGTGTGCGCCCTCTCAGGCGAGGACGAGAGGACGATTTTGGAAAATTTAGAGCTTCTTGAGAAGCTGGGCTTTGAAATTGACGAGTTCGGTCCCAGCACTCTGGCCCTGCGGCAGGTGCCCATGGACATGGACCTTTCCGACCCACGCGGGACGCTGGAGGAGATAGCGGGAAAGCTCCGCCTTGGGGGCAAGCGGGACGTGGAGGCCATGGGGGACGATATACTCCACACCGTGGCCTGTAAGGCGGCCATAAAGGCGGGGAAGCGCTCGGAGCCTGAGGAGCTTTCGGACCTCATAGAGAAGGTCCTATCCGGGGCCGTGCGCTACTGCCCCCACGGCAGGCCCGTCAGCATGGAGCTTACAAAATATCAGCTTGACAGGAGCTTTAAGAGGGCATGAGCGGTAAGGTACTTGTGGTGACGGGCCCCACGGCCACGGGGAAGACCAGGCTGGGCGCGATGCTGGCCGGAGCCCTTGGCGGCGAGGTTGTATCCGCCGACTCCATGCAGATATACAGGTACATGGACATCGGCACCGCCAAGCCCACGGCGGAGGAGACACTCGGCGTGCCCCACCACCTAATCGGCACGGTGAGCCCCTTTGAGAGCTACTCAGTCTCCCGATACGTGGAGGACGCGGCGAGAGAGTGCGACGGCATACTGGCTAAAGGGGCCGTCCCCGTTATCGTGGGCGGCACGGGGCTGTATATCGAGTCGCTTATATCGGGACGGGACTTCTCCTCCCGCGAGGAGGACGGACGTATTCGCGCGGAGCTTGAGGCGCAGTACGACAGCCTCGGCGGGGAAAAGATGCTGGAAAGGCTGGCCGCTTTCGACAGGGAGCGGGCAGAAAAGCTCCACCCCAACGACAAAAAGCGGATAGTCCGGGCGTTGGAGATAGCGTATCTTGGGGACACCATCTCCGGCCATGACGAGAGGACGAAAAAGCTCCCGGCGAGGTATGAGGCGAAATTTATCGTCCTCAATTACGCCGAGAGGGCGGAGCTATATAAAAAAATCGACACGAGAGTGGACAAAATGATGGCCGACGGCTTAGTAGACGAGGTGAGGGGCCTTTTGGACATGGGCCTTACTGAGGAGCACACGGCCATGCAGGCCATAGGGTATAAGGAGATCTGCGCCGCCCTCCGGGGGGAGTGTACGATTTCGGAGGCGGTGGAGACGGTGAAGCGCCAGTCCCGGCGCTACGCCAAGCGCCAGATAAGCTGGTGCGGGCGGTATGAGGACGCGCTGAGGATAAACTGGGAGCCCAATAAATCGCCGGATTTTGAAAAGGCGCTACGGGATTCGACGAAATTCTTTTCGGAACAGGTATAATATGGAAGCCGCAATAAATACATGCGGGCGAAGGACCCGCGGAAAGGCGGCTTACATATGATAAAAGCGATCAATCTTCAGGACTCATTTTTGAACGAGGCCCGGCGGCGGCACGCTCCGCTGACGGTGTTTCTTGTGAACGGCTTTCAAATGCGCGGCACGGTGCTGGGCTTTGACAGCTTCACGGTGATGCTGGAAAGCGACGGACGGCAGCAGCTTGTGTATAAGCACGCGATCTCCACAATAGCGCCGGTGAGGAGCCTCAATATACCGGAGCTTGAGGAGCTTTCCGGGGAGCCGGACGAGAGGGAGCTGGCAATCAGGTAAGAGTGGCCCCGGCGGTGGACGTTCACCGCCGGGGGATTTTTGCTTTTTTTCGGCAAAAAATTTAAAATATGGTAACAAAAAAGGTCAATTACGGTTACAATTGTGTTGGACAAAAGCTCGGATACGTGCTATAATAAATTGGTTTGTTAGCGAAAGCCGTGAAAGGGGGCGCCGGGTGTGGAGAGAAGCGACGCGCTTATAAAGCTTGTCTCCGTCATCGTCTTTGTGGCGATGATGATATATCTGGGCGTGTCCTTTATATCAAGCTACCGTGACCCCCTGAGGACCGTGACGGTGAGGGGCATGGAGCTCCACGACGGCGTTGACACTCAAGGGTACATAGTCCGGGACGAGCAGGTCATAACGGCCCCGGACGGCAACGTGGCAGTCACGGCCTCGGACGGGGACAAGCTGGCCGCCGGGGAGACGGTGGCCTACCGCTATGTGGGCTCCGCCGCCATGGAGCGGGCACAGCGTATCGGGGAGCTCAGGCTCCGCATACGACAGCTCACGGCCCTGAAAAACGGCAGGAACAGCGAGGCGCTGGCAAGGGAGGCTTTGCTCGACATGTCGAGGGTCGCGTCCTCAGGGAATTATAAGAACCTGTATGGCGTTGAGCAGGACGTGCGGGCGTATATCTTCACCGCCGCCGCCTCCACCGGAGGGGAGGAGCAGGAGATAGCCGCCCTTCAGGCGGAGCTGGACGGACTTTTGGCGGCGTCCTCCACGGATACGGAGAACATAACCGCCCCCTGGTCCGGCACCTTCTCAACCATGGTGGACGGCTTTGAGTCCGTGGGCCCGGAGGACCTTGAGGACCTGACGCCGGACGGGGTGGACAGCCTCTTTTCCGGGGACCCCACGCCGGAGAGCGGGGCCATCGGGCGGCTTAGCCGGGGTATGCGGTGGTATTACGTGACGAAGGTGGACGAGGCCGCCGCGAAGAAGCTGAGTGTCGGATCTGTGGAGAGGCTCATATTTTCAAAAAACTACTCCTCCACCCTTGACATGACCGTGGACAGCATGAGCATCGCCGAGGACGGCAAGTGCGCCGTGGTATTCAGGTGCGATAAGTACCTTCAGGACGTGGTGGGTCTTCGGGACGTGTCGGCCCAGATAGTCTTCGGGACCCTGACGGGCGTCAGCGTCCCAAGGGAGGCCGTGCACCTAAATGACAAGGGCGAGAGCGTGGTATATATACTTGAGGGCGTGACGGCCCACGAGAAGGCGATAAATATCATCGCCGAGAGCGGGGATTATTACATGGTGGAGGCCACACGCACGGGCCTTCGGGAGGGAGATCTGGCCATCGTCAGGGCCAATAACCTCTACGACGGCGCGGTGGTGGAGCGGTAGTATGGACGAGATCTACGAGAACGCCAAAAGGGTCCTTGAGAGGGCCAAAAACGCCGCCGTGCGGGCGGGAGTGCCGGAAGTCACCGTGGTGGCGGCCTCAAAGATGAACGACGCCAATAGGGTCCACAGGGCCTTCGACGCCGGGATAAGATACTTCGGCGAGAACCGGGCCCAGGAGCTGGAGGAAAAGCTCCGGGAGGGGGCCTTCGAGGGCGCGAAAATACACTTCATCGGCCACCTTCAGCGCAACAAGGTGAAGGCTCTGGTTGGCAGGGTGGACATGATAGAGTCGGTGGACTCATTTGAGCTTGTGGATCTTATCTCCGACAGGGCTCAAGCGCTGGGAACGGTCCAGCCGGCGCTTATCGAGGTGAACATCGGCGGCGAGGCCGCAAAATCCGGCGTGGCCCCCGAAGGGCTTGAGGAGCTTTTAGCTTATGCCGATAAAAAACCGGGGATCTCGGTCCGGGGGCTTATGGCTATACCTCCGGCGGGGGCGGGAAATGACGGGACCTTCCGTTATTTTGAGCAAATGCGAAAGCTTTTTGTTGACATGAGAGCAAAAAAATACGATAATGTTACCATGAGCGTTTTGTCAATGGGCATGAGCGCCGATTTTGAGACGGCCATAGCCTGCGGGGCCAACATGGTCCGGGTGGGGTCGGCCATATTCGGCGAGAGACACTATACATGATCCCCGGCGGGGAAATGACTTCTAAAAATAAAATTCCAGGAGGCTTACACAAATGGGACTTTTGAACGAGCTTAAGAAGCTGACCAAACCTTACGACGACGAGGACGATGAATTTGAGGACTTTACGCCACGGGCGCCTGAGAAGATCCCCGTGACCCCCCGCACCGCCGCCCCCACCCGCGTACCCACGGGGAGCGTGTTCGAGGAGCGCCGGGATTCCAACAAGGTGGTGAATATCCACGCCACCACACAGCTCCAGGTGGTGCTGGTAAAGCCGGAGCGGTTTGAGAATGCCGCCGAGATCGCCGACCATCTTCGGGAGAAGCGGACAGTTGTCCTTAACCTCGAACAGACCAACAAGGATATATCCCGCAGGCTCCTTGACTTCCTCTCCGGCGTGGCCTACGCCCAGGACGGGAAGATAAAGAAGGTCGCCGTGAACACCTACCTCATCACCCCCTACAACGTTGACCTGATGGGCGACCTCATCGACGAGCTGGAAAATAACGGGCTGTACTTCTAATATATAAAAACAAACAATCATGAGCCCAGCGCAGCGGGTCATGATTGTAGAGGAGGAGCGAAGCCAGCGCCTGAGCCCGACCGGAGGGAGGGCGAGGCAAAGCGGCTTCAGCGACGACGTAGA
>CANREY010000020.1 GCA_947629755.1 uncultured Oscillospiraceae bacterium
TCTTCTTGCCGTTCTTCTCAAGGGAGCGGCTGAGCGAGTACCCCGCCGCCACGTCGGCGGCGCAGGCCGTGAGTATCCTGCGCATGAGCTTATCGGAGCTCTGGTTGGCTATGAGCTCAACGACCCTCGACATGGGTAGGCCGGCCTTTATCATGATGGAGAACTGGCTGGCAACAAGGGACAGCGTCTTGTCCTCCACCCACAGCGGCTCGTTTATGTCGATGTTGAATTTTTTCTTCTGCTTGACGGGTATGAGGTCCTCCACCACGGCGTAGGTCCTTCTCAGCTCCTCAACGGCCTCGAATTCATCATACGCCTCCAGCACCCCACTGACGACCCCGCCGTCCGCCGCAAGAGCACGATATTTGAATGTCTGCATATGGTAGCCTCCTTAGAGGTCACGCCTCACGGCGCGTATTTCAATCCGCGGCCCTCCGGGCCGCAACCTTGCTCCTTGGCTCCTCCTCGTAGGAGGAGCTGTCGCCCGCAGGCGACTGAGGAAGCGAGGGTTTCGTATCAACATCATCTTTCTTTCGGAGGTGTTGGCAAGACCCTTCGGCCTCGCTTCCCCCCTACCCCCCTCCTACGAGGAGGGGGCACTTTTATGCGGTTGCGCCTCACGGCGCGTATTTCAATCGTGGCGAAGCCACTTCCTTGCTCCTTGGCTCCTCCTCGTAGGAGGAGCTGTCGCCCGCAGGCGACTGAGGAAGCGAGGCCACCGTATCAACTCTCAACTCCCATGATCTCCATCAGTCTCTCGCAAACCCCTTCAAAATTCGTATTTATCTGGTGATTATCAAATCTCACGACCCGCACACCGTAATTCCTCTCCAAATACTCCGTCCGCTGTCTGTCTTTCTCTATATTCTCCGCTTCAAAATGCTGTGATCCGTCAATTTCAATGACCAGCTTCAGTTCAGCACTGTAAAAGTCAACAATGTATGGGCTCATTACCTTTTGCCGGAGAAATCTCACCGGCTGGTTTCTCAAAAAATCATACCATAGATGGTTCTCTTGGGGTGTGGGATTGTTTCTCAACTCCCTCGCCAACCGCGTCAGATCCTTGTTGTTCATTGGCATATCCGCCACCCCCAAGGTTGCGCCTTCGGCGCTTATTTCAATCGCGGCCGCAGGCCGCTTCCTTGTTCCCCTCTGGCTCCTCCTCGTAGGAGGAGCTGTCGCCCGCAGGCGACTGAGGAAGCGAGGCCACCAATCCTTGCCGCAACCTTTTAAAACGTATTCCTCCTCACATACTCCCCGTCTCTCGCCGCTTTCCTCGCGGTCTCAGGGGTTATCACTCTCTCCTTGCACAGCTTGATAAGGCAGTTGTCCATGGTGATGCTCCCCTCTTGGGCGGAGGTGCCGAGGGCTGAGACGATCTGGGGGGTCTTGCCCTCGCGGATTAGGTTCCTTATTGCCGGCGTCACCATCATGAGCTCGCAGGCCGCCACGCGGCCCTTTTCCCGCCTTGGGAGGAGCTGCTGGCTCAGCACCGCCATCAGCGTGGTGCTGAGCTGTAATCTTATCTGCTTTTGCCTCTCCGCCGGGAAGACGTCTACCATTCTGTCGATGGCCTCCGGCGCGGAGTTTGTATGTAAGGTGGCGAAAACAAGATGTCCTGTCTCCGCCGCCGTAAGGGCCGTTTCAATGGTGTTCAGGTCCCGCATCTCGCCGATGAGTATGACGTCCGGGTCCTCGCGGAGGATAGCCCGGAGGCCGTCGGCGTAGCTCTCCGTGTCCGTGCCGATCTCCCGCTGGTTTATGACGCACTTGTCCGGGGTGTACACGTACTCGATGGGGTCCTCCAATGTGATTATATGCTCGGCGCTGGTGTGGTTTATCCTGTCCAGCATGGCCGCCAGCGTGGTGGACTTACCGGAGCCCGTCTCGCCGGTGACCAGAACGATGCCCCGGTTTAGGTCCGGCAGCGTCTGCACCGCCGGGGGAAGGCCAAGGTCGTCCAGCACCGGTATTTTGTCCGCCAATATACGTATGGCGGAGCTCACGGACTTTTGCTGACGGAAGATATTTATACGGCACCGTATGTCCCCGGCAAATGTCAGGGCCAAGTCGAGCTCGCCGATGTCCCGTATCTGCTCGTACTCCTCCCCCGCCATCTCTTTGGCGTAGGCCTCGCACTGCTCCTCGGTCAGCGGCGCTTCTCCGGGGTAATCTCTCAGCACCCCGTCGATCCTCACCTTCGGCGGGAGCCCAAGGACCAGATGTATATCCGACCCCCTCATCTCCCTCGCCCCAACAATGAGCCTCTCGATCTCCAACGCCATATAAATCTCCCTTCGTTATTCCCTTGGCTCCTGTGGACGGGCGGGTTTGGAACCCGCCCCTACAAGGGGTTTTCGGTTTTTCGCAAATCTAAAATTTTCTCCGTAGGGGAGGGTTCTAAACCCTCCCGAATTTCCAATCCGCGGCGCAGCCGCGCCCTTTTTAATCCACCGTCGAATTAATGACCCTGATCGCTTCCTCCGCCGTGGTCGTGCCTTTGAGCACCAGATCACGGACGGCCTCCTGAAGTGACGTGTACCGTCCCTCGGAGATGCTCTCGGTGAACTCCTCTCTGTGCTTGCCGTCGGCGATAGCGCGCTTCATCTTCCGATCCAGCATCAGTATCTCGAAGGCGCCGATCCTGCCCCTGTAACCCGTGTGGTAGCAGTGGGCGCAGCCCCGGCCGCGATAGAATTTCCTGTGCTCGTCCGGGTCGAGCCCTAAGAGCCTCAGCTCCTCAGGCGTGGCGTCGTATTCCTCCCGGCACTCCGGGCAGACGCGCCGTACAAGACGCTGTGAGATTATGCCGTTCATGGCCTCGGCAATGATGTACGGCTCCACGCCGATGTCCACAAGCCTGTCGAGGGCCGAAATGGCGTCGTTAGTATGTATGGTGCTGAGCACTAAGTGGCCCGTGATGGCCGACCGCATGGCGATCTCCGCCGTCTCGCCGTCGCGGATCTCTCCTACGGCGATTATGTCCGGGTCCTGACGGAGTATGCTTCTCAGGCCCCCGGCGAAGGTCAGCCCCTGCCGCTCGTTTATCTGTACCTGGTTCACCCCGTCGATGTCGTACTCCACCGGGTCCTCCAGCGTCACAAGGTTCGTCTCCTCGGTGTTGAGGGAGCGGATCATGGTGTACATGGTGGAGGACTTACCGGAGCCCGTGGGGCCCACCATGAGGATCATGCCGTTGGCGTTTTTCAAAAGCGCCTCGTATTTTTTGAGGTTCTCCCCCTCAAGCCCGATGGCCTCCGCGTCCAGCAGCTGTGCCGACCTGTCAAGAAGTCGCACCGCCACCTTCTCGCCGTAAATGGTGGGGAGGGTACTGAGACGAAGGTCTATGTCGTGGCCCTTCATTCTCACGTTGGCCCGCCCGTCCTGAGGGACCCTCTTTTCCGATATGTCCATGCCGCCCATTATCTTAAGACGGCTTATTACCGAGCTCTGAATGTCCCGCGGCACCGTGAGTATGGTCCTGAGCAGGCCGTCGATACGCATTCTGACGACCATCTCGTCACTGCGGGGCTCTAAATGTATGTCTGACGCCCGCTCCACGGCGGCGCGCTCGATGATGGAGTTTACGAGCCTCACCGTCGGGGCGGACTGGCTCTCCTCCTCAATATCCTCGCTGACGGGCCGGGTCTGGGCCTGCTCCCGTCCTGAATTTTCAAATTTTATCTCCTCTATGGCTCTTGCCGCGCCCTCGTTGCCGTAGAGCGTGGCGATGGCCCTGTCCACCGCCGCCGCCGTGGCTATCCTCGGCGACACCCTTCTCCTTGTGGCCGTCTTCACGTCCTCCAGAGCCACGAAGTTCAGGGGGTCCGCCATTGCCAGCACCAGCTCGTCCTTGTTGAGCCTCACCGGCACCACGCTGTGCTTCTTCGCTATGGCCTTGGGGAGCACCTGCGCCATGTCCATGGAGATATGCGTCCGGCTCAGATCGATAAAATCTATGCCCAACTGCATCTCCAGCGTCTCAATGAGGTGCTGTTCGCTTATTATCCCTTCCTCAATGAGGACAGTGCCCAGCCTTTTATGGCTGGTCTTCTGGGCCTCAAGAGCCGCCTGAAGCTGCTCCTCCGTTATTAGCCCAACTGATGTCAGAAGATCGCCAAGCCGCATGTAAGCCATAGGTACACCCTCCTTCGGGATAAGCAATTTAGTAGTGTACATTATATGATAAATATATACAATGTACCCCCCCCCGGAAAAATTTCCCATTCCGAGAGGGGTAATGTGAAAATTGACGATTTAATGTATGCCTACACGGTTAAGAATACAACTCTTTAAACAAAATGTCAATATACTTTTTTTACATATTTGTCGTTCGCGCGCAAAAATTTGTCGAATCCCACGCCTGCCAAATTTTTCATTCCCCTACTCCCCCAAGCGAAAAAAGAGGGCCGAAGCCCTCTTCTTTCCAGTTTGTCAAAAAACTCAACTTCAAATATTTTTTCCGGCGACATGCGCGTCGGAAAAAATACCTTTTGTCACGCAAGTGTGCCGCTTGCGGCGCGCGCCGCGTGACGGCAGGACTAAATTTTTTGAATTTCGCAAAATTCAAAAAATTTAGTCCGCACGTTCCCCTTTGTCGGAAAAGGCCGCAGGCCTTTTTCGACAGGCTAAATTACGTCGTATCCCTGATCCTCCACGGCCTTCCTCAGGACCGCGTCCTCAACCGGGGCTGTGAGCGTCACCACCGCCGTGCCCTCCGTGTGGCTGGCCACGGCGCTCTCCACGCCCGGCACGGCCTCAAGGGCCTTCTTGACGCGCATCTCGCAGTGCGGGCACATCATGCCCTCTATTTTCAGTGTTTTTTCCATGGTTTTGTCCTCCTTTTTGGCCTTATGCTTTATTTTTTTGTCGTGACGGCTGTCACGAATTTTGACGAAATTGAGCCGCAAGGCGTTCGAGACGACGCAAAAGCTGGATAAGCTCATGGCCGCCGCGCCGAACATCGGGTTCAATGTGAGCCCAAAGCCCACAAAAAGCCCCGCCGCCAGCGGTATCCCGATGGAGTTGTAGAAAAACGCCCAAAAGAGATTTTGGTGTATATTCTTAAGCGTGGCCCGGCTCAGCCTTATCGCTCCGGTCACGTCAAGAAGCTCGCTTTTCATCAGCACCACGTCCGCCGCGTCTATGGCCACGTCCGCCCCCGCGCCGATGGCGATTCCAATGTCGGCGGTGGTCAGGGCCGGGGCGTCGTTTATGCCGTCGCCCACCATAGCCACCTTGCCCCGGCGCTTGAGCTTGCGTATGGCGGCCTCCTTGCCGTCGGGCAGTACCCCGGCGATGACCTGATCCACGCCCACCTTCTCGCCGATGGCCCGTGCCGTGCGCTCGTTGTCGCCGGTGAGCATGACCACCCGAATACCCATGTTCTGAAGCTCCCTCACCGCCTGCCGGCTGTCGGGCTTCACCGTGTCCGCCACGGCGATAAGCCCCAACGGCTCCCCGTTCCGCAAAAATATCAGCGGCGTCTTGCCCTCATTTGAGAGCCTCTCCGCCTCCCTGCCGACGCTTTCCGGAAGCGCCGATATGGACGAGACGAATTTGACGCTCCCGCCAACCATTTTGGCTCCCTCCACCGTGGCCTCCACGCCGTTTCCCGGAAGGGCCCTGAAATCATGGCTTGCGGGTACGCTGAGCTTCTCCGCCCTCTCCATGACGGCCTTGGCAAGCGGGTGCTCGCTCCCGCGCTCAAGGCCGGCTGCAAGGCGCAGCAGCTCCTCCTCGCTCACGCCCTCCGCCGGCAGCATATCCGTGACCTTGGGCTCTCCCGTGGTGATGGTGCCCGTCTTGTCAAGTACCACTGTCTCCACCCGGCCCGTCTCCTCAAGGGCGGCGGAGGTCTTGAAAAGTATGCCGTTTTTCGCTCCCACGCCGTTGCCCACCATTATGGCCACCGGCGTCGCCAGCCCCAGCGCGCAGGGGCAGGATATGACCAGCACCGATATGCCCCTGGCCAGCGAAAAGCCCACCGATTTGCCCAGAATGAGCCACACCGCCGTGGTGACCACGGCTATCCCTATGACCGCCGGCACGAACACGCCGGAGACCTTGTCCGCTATCTTCGCGATCGGCGCTTTTGTGGCCGCCGCGTCGGATACCATTTTGATTATCTGTGAGAGGGTGGTGTCCTCCCCCACGCGGCTTGCCCGGCATTTGAGAAGCCCCGCCGCGTTCACAGTGGCGGCGCTGACCCTGTCGCCGGGGGCCTTGTCCACGGGTATGCTCTCACCGGTGAGGGCCGCCTCGTTGACGGCGCTGTGTCCCTCTATGACCTCCCCGTCCACGGGTATGGCCTCGCCGGGCCGGACGGTGAAAATATCCCCCACCCGGACCTCCTCAACGCTTACCGTTATCTCGGCCCCGTCCCGCTCCACCGTGGCGGTCTTTGGGGCGAGGCGCATGAGGGACTTGAGGGCGTCGGTGGTCCGGCCCTTGCTCCGGGCCTCCAGCATCTTGCCCACGGTTATAAGGGCCAGTATCATGGCCGCGGACTCAAACCACAGATCCATCATGTATTCCATGACCGCCGCGCTGTTCCCGTCGGCCTGGGCTCTGGTCATCTGGAGGAGCACCCAAGCCGACCAGCCGAAGCTGGCCGCCGATCCCATGGCCACAAGGGTGTCCATGTTGGGCGAACGGTGTATGAGCCCCTTGAAGCCGGAGACGAAAAACTTCTGGTTTATGACCATGACTATGGCCGCCAAAAGCATCTCCAAAAGCCCCAGCCCCACGTGGTTGCCCTCAAAAAATTTCGGCACCGGCCAGCCCCACATCATGTGGCCCATGGAGAAATACATGAGCACCAGCAAAAATCCCACGGACCATATGAGCCGGCGTCTGAGTACCGGCGTCTCCCGGTCGCGCAGCGCGTCCTCGTCCTCCGCGCGGGAGGCCGCTTTCGCCTCTCCGCCCTTGCGGCTGGCCCCGTAGCCCGCGTCCTCCACAGCCCTTATTATGTCCGCCTCGGAGGCCGTGCCCTCCACGCCCATGGAGTTTGTAAGAAGGCTCACGGCGCATGATGTCACCCCCGGCACGGCTGAGACCGCCTTCTCAACCCTCGCCTGACACGCGGCACAGCTCATGCCCGTAACATTATATTGTACCACAATACCCACCTCATTTCATAAGCTTCTGCAGTATCTGCACAAGCTCGTCCACCGTCTCATTTCTGCCGGCCCTTATGTCGTCGGCCACGCAGGTCTTTATGTGGCTGGCCAAAAGCTCCTTTGTAAAGCCGCTCAGCGCCGCGCTGGCCGCCGCCACCTGGGTCAGTATGTCCGCGCAGTAGGCGTCACGCTCCACCATGCCCCGTATGCCCCGTATCTGCCCCTCGATGCGGCTCAGCCTGTTTATCAGCGACGCGTACTCCTCCGCCGACCGCTCCTTTGTCTTGTGACAGCAGTTCATCTCCGCCGCCCTTTCCGTACTCTCCATACTATACCCCCCTTGGGTATTTTTTATGTATAATATACCCCCACGGGGTATTTGTCAATACCTCATCTCCCTTTATTATAAACTTAGATTTACAATTCAAGTGCAACACAATCGAAAAAAAGCGTGACACATGGCGGAAGACCCCTTAGAATGGTGTTTGCGGACAACAAGGAAAGGGGCAACCGTCATGCGTCACTACAAACATCTTACCATAGAAGAACGGGAAAAGCTATACCTAATGAAGAATTTAGGGCAAAGTATCCGGGAGATCGCCAAAGCTCTCGGCCGTTCGCCGTCCACGATCAGCCGTGAGCTGAAGCGGGGACACGGCTGTAGACACCCGTACATGCCCTCGACAGCACAAATACGCTACGAGAAGCGACGAAAGAATTGCGGGCGAAAGCATAAGCTGTCGACACCTAAATACCGTAAGACAGTCCGCAGGCTCATAGAGAAACAGCACTGGTCTCCGGAGCAGATAGCGAACAGACTGAAGCTTGAGAATAACCCGTTGCAGATAAGCTATGCCTCTATATACAGAGCTATAAATGCCGGACTGTTCGATGGGCCGCTGAACAAGGAGGGTCATCTCAGGAAAGCCTCAAGGTTCTCGCGCCATCTGCGACACAAGGGAAAAAAGCGCAAGGAAGGCGGGAAAGGGAAGCAGAGCCAGATACCCATCACCCACCACATCGAGGAGAGGCCGCAGGGAGCTCAGGACAGGTCAGAGCTTGGCCACTTTGAAGGAGACACAGTAATAGGCAAGCGAGGTTCGGAGTGCTTACTTACGTTAGTGGACCGAAAAGCACGCTTTACCGCCGGAGGTAAAACGGCGACGAAGGAAGTGGAAGCCGTTAATGGAAGAATGATAAAAGCGCTGAGCCATCTGCCTCAGGACAAGGTAAAGAGCGTGACGCCGGACAGGGGCAGAGAATTTGCCAGACATGAGGAAGTAACGAAGGCGTTGCCGCAGGTGGAGTTTTACTTTCCGGCGCCATACTCACCGTGGGAACGAGGGACGAACGAGAACACCAACGGCCTCATCAGAGAATTCCTACCCAAAGGGTATGACATAGCGAACGTTACTGACGAACAAATTGAGCACATATTTTTTCTCTTAAATACTCGTCCGAGAAAATGCCTTAACTGGTTGACCCCTATGGAAGTTTTCTTCGACTACGTGTTGCACTTGACTTGACAATTCGCCAAATAATTTTCGCGGCGACATGCGCGTCGCGAAAATTACCTCTTGTCACGCAAGTGTGCCGCTTGCGGCGCGCGCGGCGTGACGGCAGGAATAAATTTTTTGAATTTCGCAAAATTCAAAAAATTTATTCCGCACGTTCCCCTTGTCAACAAAGGCCAACGGCCTTTGCTGACAATCTAAGGAGGCCCCGACAAGGGGCCTCCTGCTTGACCGTCAGTTGCTTTCGCTGTGTTCAAACGGGCGAAAATCGAAGTGCTCAAGGCCCGTGAAGGTCACGGTCTTTTCCTTTTCCCTCCCGTAGTTGGTGACTACAAACTCGTTGGTCTCGGCATCGTAATGCTCCTCGGCGATGTTGGCGGCGCCCACCGTCATGTCAAAGCCCAGCTCGTCCTCATAGTATTTCCGGCTTATTGAGCCCTCCATGATCTCACCGTCCACATTTCGATAGACATATACTACCTGCGCGCCATCGCCATAGAGATTATTGGTGATAAGCTCCGGCACTCCGTCGCCGTCAAGGTCAACACTGTACGCGCCGAAGCTGTATTCGTCGCCGAAGGCCTCGGCCACGCACCTTTCTTCCCCGTCTGTTTCCACCCAGAAATGCCATACGATCGTCCAAGGCGCCACCTCCACCATTGTGACGTGATAATCTTCAAAGCCCAGCACATTATCCATTGGCTTTATGGAGTTTACATCGTCGGAGCCTCCATCATGTGTGGCAGCCATGACCATATCAAGAAAATCGTAGAGCTCATTTGGCTCCCGCAGTCGGAACGACATATCGTAGCGGACGCCCTCGTAACTGAATATCGCCTCGCAGGTGTATTTGTACCTCTCGTCCCACCCGGTAAATTCCTCAATATGGAGATAGACCTCCACGCCGCTGTACTCGACCGTCTTGGTCGGTTCCCACGGCAGGGCAATATCCTCCGGGGCGTCAAAAGCACAGCTCATTTCAATAGGCTCTCCGTCCATGTCCGCTGTGAGGGCCAGTGTTTTCCAGCCTGATTGGTCTGAGATGTCCGTGTCCTCCCTTCGAGTGAGCCGTATGGCGGATATGTCCGCCCCCGCGTCCACCAGATTTTCCGCCAGCAGCGTCCCGTCATACATCTCCGCAAGCTCCGCCATGCTTTCGATAGTGTCCTCCCGGAGCGCGCCCGACGGGACTTTTTCCTGATGCCACGGCAGAAAGACCGCGCCCAATATGGCCGCCGCGCCCAGAGAGGCGGCAAGGGCCGTCCAGCCCACCCATTTTCCCGGCTTTGCCCGCTTTTCCTTTGCCGCGCGGATCGCCCAGCCGTCAATATCGCCAATGGCCTCAAGCAGCGTCTCAACATTCACGAATAAATCCCTCCTTGATAAGGTGTTTTTTTAGTTTTTTCCTTGTCCTGTGAAGCATCGACTTCACCTTGCTCTCGCTAAAGCCGTACTGGCGGCAAATTTGGGTGATGGGGTCGAGATACCAATACCGGCAGACGAAGATGTTCCTCTCATTAGACGGCAGGTCCGCCACAAAGTCGCGGACCGCGCGCCCAAGCTCCTCGGCCTCCACCTCGCGTTCCGGGCTTTGGTCAGACGGTATACAATCGCCCAGCTCCTCCAGCGCCAACGCCACCTCGCCGCCGCCGCGCTTTTGCGCGCGATCCTTCTGCCACTTCTTGATGGCAAGTCGGCGGGTGAGCTTTCCCAAGAACGTGGCCAGCTCCGCCGGTCTGTGAGGCGGTATGCTGTTCCACGCGCCGAGGTACACGTCATTGACGACCTCATTTGCGTCGTCGGGGTCCTTCAATATCCGAAGTGCCACGGAATAGCAATATTTTCCGTACTTAGCCTGCGTCTCCCCAATGGCCTCATCTGCCCTCGCCCAGTACAGGTCAATAATTTCTCTGTCTTTCATTCCTTCACCCTTTGCAGTTTAGTCCCGATCGGTCCTTCACCTATATACTCCGAAAATCCCCGCCCCGGTCGCATATTTCATAATATTTTTCGCAAGGACATTGCCTTTTGCGGCAAAAAAAATAGCGGACCTTGCAGGTCCGCTATTTTTGGTCCGCTATTTTTTTACTGCTGCTGCTCCTTCATCTTAGCGAAGCACTCGCTGCAATATACGGGGCGGTCGGACTTGGGCTCGAAGGGGACCTTCGCCTCGCCGCCGCAGTTGGCGCAGACGGCGGTGAAATACTCACGGGGGCCGCGCACCGCGTTCTTGCGGGCGTCACGGCAGGCCTTGCAGCGCTGGGGCTCATTCTGGAAGCCACGCTCGGCGTAGAACTCCTGCTCACCGGCGGTAAAGACAAATTCCTTGCCGCACTCTTTGCACACTAATGTCTTGTCTTCGTACATTTGTTGGACCTCACTTTGACAATCTCGCCCTTTGGGCTTTTTATTTGCGTCAGCTTTCGCTGAAAACGCCTGGTTTATGTCGCTGTGTCAGCTTGTGTCTTATCCTCTGCACAGCGTTATCAACGGATTTTACGCTCCTACCGGTCCTGACGGCTATGTCGGTATAGGACAGGCCCTCAAGGTAAAGGGCCAATACGGTCCTCTCCAGCCTTGACAGGCTCTCGGTGAGCGCGTTTTGGAGCTCATCCGTTAATTCCCTTGTTATCACCAGTTCTTCAGGATCTCGCAAAAAGCCTCTGGACAAAATCTGCCGTTCGTCAAATTCGGGTGAATCAAGTGAGACGGAGTCGTTGAGGGGACGGTGCTTGAATCTTGAAGCGGTGCGGATCGCCGTTATGAGCCGAAGGTCTATACAGCGCTCCGCGTAGGTCTTGAAGGTTACATCTCGTTTTGGGTCGAAGCTCCGGACCGCCGAGAGGAGGCCGAACATGCCCTCCTGGGTCAGGTCCTCGCTGTCTCCGCCCACCAGAAAATATGGCCGGGCGCAGACCCTCACTGTCTGTGAATATCTCTTTATGAGCTGTTCCTCTGCCGCCAAGTCGCCCCCATGGGCCAGCGTCCACAGCTCCTCATCGGTCATTGTATCATAGAACTCCATAATACTACCAATTTTTCACTGTCAGTTTATACATATTATACGGATTGATGCAAATAATGTCAAGCAAATTTGTAAAAAATTTTAAATATTCCGTGAATTTTCTTGAATTTTTACATGTCCAGTGCCGTTTGACCGGCAAAATCATCACCGGAGGACGTAAATTTCAGTCCAAGATGCTCATAAGCCCGCCTTGTGACGCACCGTCCGCGGGGCGTGCGGGTGAGGAAGCCCTGCTGCATCAGGTAGGGCTCGTACACGTCCTCGATGGTCACGGACTCCTCGTTTATTGTGGCGGCGATGGTGTCGAGGCCCACGGGGCCGCCGGAGTAGTTGTCGATGATGCTCCGCAAAAGCCGCCTGTCGATGGCGTCAAGCCCTGCCCCGTCGATGTCCAGAAGCTTCAGCGCCTTATCCGCCAGCGGCCTTGTTATGACCCCGTCGCCGTACACCTCCGCAAAGTCCCGGACGCGCCGGAGCAGCCTGTTGGCGATACGCGGCGTGCCCCGGCTGCGGGAGGCGATCTCCAGAGCGCCGTCGGGCTCGATGTCCACCTTCAGTATCTGGGCGGAGCGCTCGATTATCTTTTTGAGCTCCTCCGGCTTATACAGCTCCAACTTTAAGTCTATGCCAAACCTGTCCCGAAGGGGCGAGGAGAGCTGACCGGAGCGCGTGGTGGCGCCCACCAGCGTAAACTGCTTTAGGTCTATGGAAATACTGCTGGCCGCCGGCCCCTGACCGATGACCAGATCTATCTGCCGGTCCTCCATGGCGGGGTAGAGTATCTCCTCCACCGAGCGGTTGAGCCTGTGTATCTCGTCAATGAAAAGCACGTCGTTCTCCTCAAGATTTGTGAGGAGCGCCGCTAAGTCACGGGGCTTTTCGATGGCGGGGCCGGAGGTCTTGCGCAGGGTGGAGCCCATCTCATTGGCGATTATGGCCGCCAGCGTGGTCTTTCCAAGTCCCGGAGGACCGTGGAGTATGACGTGGTCAAGTGGCTCTCCCCGCCTTTTGGCGCTCTCGATAAACACCGCCAGATTCTGCTTGGCCTTCTCCTGACCGATGTACTCCCTCAGCGTCCGGGGGCGGAGGGACCCCTCCGCGTCGTCCTCCGGTATAAATCCGGTGGACATTATATTGTCGGAGCTGGAATCCAGCGTGTCCTTTGAATAATCTATCATACGGCACCTCTTACTGCTTAAGTGAGCCCTTGAGCACCACCTTTATTGCCTCCTCCACGCTCATGCTCTCAAGGTCCACGCCGTGGAGGGCGGCGGTGATCTCCTGTGGGGTGTAGCCAAGGACCGTCAGGGCCCCGGTGACATCGGCAAGCTTCTTCCCCGGCACACCCGGCTGGACTGTCGGCGCTGCGCCTTGGGCCGAGAGCCCCGGCATGTCCTTCGCTATCTTGTCGCGAAGCTCCAAAATTATCCTCTGGGCTCCCCGCTTTCCAACGCCGGGGGCGGCGGTGAGCATCTTCTCATTCTCCGTGACCACCGCCATGGCAAGGCTCTCCGGCGTGCATACGCTAAGAACGCTCAGCGCCGCCTTGGGCCCCACGCCGGATACCGAGATCAGAAGCTCGAAGCACCGCTTCTCCGCAAGCTCGTAAAATCCGTAGAGGTCCATGGCGTTCTCCGCCACGTTCATGTATGTATAGAGCCTCGCCCGCTCGCCGGTCCTGAGCTTGGATAAGGTGTTGAGCGTCGTATTTACGGCAAAGCCCACGCCCCCCGCGTCGATGACCGCCAAATTTTTATCAAGGTGGGCCACCTTGCCCTCTATATAGTAGAACATTCGTTTCTTCCTCCCTCGGTATTTAGAAGCGACCCGGAAAACCGTCCGTGGCATATGGCCAAAGCCAGCGCGTCGGAGGCGTCGTCGGGCTTTGCCACGGACTTCAGGTTCAAAAGCCTTCTCACCATCTCCATCATCTGGCGCTTGTCCGCCCGCCCGTAGCCGGTGATGGCCTGCTTTACCTGAAGGGGCGTATACTCGTACATTGGCACCATGCGCTCGTACCCGGCCAGCATTATGACGCCCCTGCCGTGGGCCACGGCTATGCCGGTGGTTATGTTGGTGTTGAAAAAGAGCTCCTCTATGGCTATGGCCTCCGGCTTGAAGGTGTCTATGAGCTCCAGCATATCGTGATATATCCTGTCAAGCCGTGAGGACAGCTTCGTGTGGGCCGGGGTCGTTATGGCCCCGCAGGTCACGAATTTGTTGAGGCTCCCGCGGGTCTCGATGACACCGAAGCCCACCGTGGCCACTCCGGGATCCACGCCCAAAATGACGGCCAACGCGCGTCACCCCTTCTTTGCAAACTTCTACATATATATTGTAGCACAACCGACAAAAATCCGCAATATGTATATTCACACATTATTGTGCCCGGCATAGACTGTATTGAAAATAAGGCGTCCGGCGGACGCGATTTTAGGAGGAATTCCAATGCCATCAAGATTAGCCCCTGGCCCCGTGCCCGGTGACGCGAGCATCAGGGAGGCCGTCTGCGTACATACGAGCAAGATATACGACTCCTGCAAGGATAAGGATTGCCTTGAGGACATGCGGGTCTATCTGACCCAGGCCTCTCAGGTGAGCCTCGACAACGGGCTCAACGTCCGGGCAAGGTCGGCGGAGCTGCTGTGGGCCAGCCCCATGGTGGAGCCCGTGACCTTCAACCGCGGCTACTACACCGTGGACATACGCTTCTACTACAAGATAAGAGCCGACGTGTGCATGTCCAGCGGCCTCATCGCCCCCATAGAGGGCCTTGCCAGCTTTACAAAGCGGGTGCTCCTTTTCGGCAGCGAGGGCAGCGCCAAGATATTCACCTCCGATTTAGGCCCCAGCTGCGTGGACAGGAACGTCATCGACAGCTCAAACCTCCCCAGAGCCGTGGTGGAGGCGGTGGACCCAATCGTGCTGAGCCTCGACGTAGTGGACGCCTGCTCCGATGTGACCCCGGAGCCCTTAGAGCTTCCCCAGTACATCTCAGACATGTTCGACTCCCCCATCGTCTCCGACGGGGCCGGCCGGAGGATCGTCGTCACCTTGGGCCAGTTCACCATCGTAAGGCTTGAGCGCGACTCCCAGCTTCTCATACCCGTGTACGACTACTGCATGCCAGAGAAGGAGTGCGTGGGCACCGGCGGCGACGACCCCTGCACCCTCTTTAACCGCATCGACTTCCCCGTCAACGAGTTCTTCCCGCCCGACACCGTCTGCGAGACCGGCGACTACCACGACATGCTCCCCAGTGAAAACTAAAAGAAGCGAAGGGCCGGCGCTACGCCGGCCTTAAGATTTTTACATGTTTTTGTGGCCAAAATGGGTCAGGCGAGGCATGTTTTCTATTGACTTCTCCCTTTTACCGCGGTAAAATAGCCAATGTATTTTGAAAAAACGGAGTGACATTCTATGGACGCTTACATACCATCTGGCTACCGGCCAATTTTGGGGATATACGACACCCAGCGGGCCATCGCGGTCTTGAAGCACACCTTCGAGGAGGCGCTGAGCCGCAGGCTCAACCTTCTGCGCGTCTCCGCGCCGCTTTTCGTGGAGGCCAGCACCGGGCTCAACGACGACCTCAACGGCGTGGAGCGGCCCGTGAGCTTTGACATACCCGACGGGGCCAAGGAGGGACAGGTGGTCCACTCCCTTGCCAAGTGGAAGCGCATGGCCCTACACCGCTACGGCTTCAAGCCCGGCGAGGGCATATACACCGACATGAACGCGATCCGCCGTGACGAGACCATGGACAACCTCCACTCCATATACGTGGACCAGTGGGACTGGGAGAAGGTCATAACAAAGGAGGACCGGAACCTTGGGTATCTCAAGGCCACCGTCCGTGACATCGTGGCCGCCATCGTTGAGACGAACGACAAGCTCAAGGCCACATTCCCCAAGCTCGATCTGGAGCTCGACCCCACCGTCAGCTTCGTCACGAGTCAGGAGCTGGAGGACACATGGCCGGAGCTCACGCCCAAGGAGCGGGAGAACGCCTACCTTCGGGAGCACCACACGGCCTTCATCATGCAGATAGGCAAAAAGCTCAAATCCGGCGCTATCCACGACGGCCGGGCTCCGGACTACGACGACTGGAAGCTCAACGGCGATATAATGTTCTGGAACGAGCTCTTGGGGTGCGCCTTTGAGGTGAGCTCCATGGGCATAAGAGTTGACCCGGAGTCCCTTGACCGCCAGCTCACCGAGCGGGGCTGTGACGCAAGGCGGAGCCTCACCTTCCACAAGATGCTCCTTGAGGGCCGCCTGCCACTCACCATCGGCGGCGGCATCGGCCAGTCAAGGCTCTGTATGCTCCTTTTGAAAAAGGCCCACGTAGGCGAGGTCCAGGCCAGCATCTGGGACGACAGCACAATACGCGAGTGCGCGTATTCGGGAGTGACCTTATTGTGAAAGGGGCTTTGGCCCCTTTCACAATAAAATAGGGGACGAGAGAAAAGGCGGGACGGAATTTTCAATTCCGTCCCGCCTTTTCTGCCGTTTTGCTCCGCGCACGGCCCGAAGGGCCGTACACTGCGCAAAACAAGAGGTAATTTTCGCGACGCGCATGTCGCCGCGAAAATTGATTTTGATATGCGAGGATTTAAGTCGGTGCTGATTAGATAGAGCATAGCGGGCGCGTGGGGCGGACGCCTTTTTTCTACTGAGATGTATTGTGTAAAGGGTAGTTTCGCCTACCTGATACACAATAGCTGGCGGCTTATTTGTGGCAAGGTGAAGTGACTGACTGAAAGGAGGGTGAACGTAAAGCAGGAAGGGACATGACGCGCCGATGAGCAGTCATGTCCCTTCTTTACTGACATTTTAGCCGCTATTTTTCGCAGAACCGTACATATTCGGTAAATTTCAGCGTTATGCCAAGGTCACGGGCAAATTCAGCGATACCGCTGTCGTCCTCATCGGTCGTCCATGTATCCGTTACCATGCTGTCAATTTTACGGAAACCTGCCAGCACAGTGTCCTCGTAGAGATCGTTGAAAATAAACGGATACTCTTTCAACAGAGCCTGCTGCACATACTCCGGCAGGGCGGCCAGTGTCTCTTTTGTAACAAAGCCGTTCAGACTGACGAATATACCGCCGGGCTTTAATACCCGATAGCATTCTCGCAGAGCGGTGCTTTGATCGCCGATGCAGTTAATAATTCCGCCGTGGTCAGCGATCACGTCTACCGTACAGCTTTTAAATGGTATATCGCAGAAATCCAATGCCGCGTAGTACAAAAAAGGAGAGTCCAGCTCTTGATCCAGAAGGTGCTTCCACTCCTCCACTACAGCGTGGGACAGGTCGCTGACGATGATTTGCGCGGACGGGTCGGTCTGGAGGATAAACGGCATATATCCGCCGCCCGGTCCTGAGCCAATGTCAAGAATAACACCGCCGTGCTCCGCGATTTTCCGGCCAATTCTTAAATCGCTTGGCCGGCCCCGTTCACCGATAACATTTCTGCCATACTTGCTGTCCGCCCAGCCGCCGGGTTGGCCCCAGGCGTCGTGCCAGTTTCGCGCGATCCAGCCTTCTGTCCGCATATCCCGCTCCCATTGCACACGCTCCAAGTCCGTTTCAGCCGGCACAAAATAGACAACGCCGTCCTTCTCCTTAAAGGAACGGCTTGCTATACGAGCCAAAAGGCCGGTGCTCTCCAAAAGCTCATTAACGGAGACGCCGTACAGCTTGGACAGTTCAAGCAGCAGTTCCACGTCCGGAAGCGCTGCCGCTGTCTCCCATTTGCTGACCGCTTGGGCGCTAACGCCCAGTTTCTCTGCCAGTTCTGCTTGAGAAAGTCCCAATCTACGCCGGAAATCCGCAGTCCGCTTTCCAAAATGCCGTTTATTTATCATGCCATTCGCCCCTTTCCTGTCGTGTGATTATCATATCATGTCCGTGAAAGAAAAGAAAGCGCCGCGTATTCAATAATGTAGGAAAGAAACTCAACTGCCGGTTGTCACATATCCATAGAAGAATAGCTTATAGAGGAAGGTCTCAAGTTGTCTGCATGCGCTTTCCAAAGTGCGCACTTACTCACCACCGGCAGGGCCGGCGGAGATACTGCCGGGCGGCAGTCGTGCGCTCTCTGAGGGGGGACGCCCCAGCGGGCCTTGTCCCTGCTGGCAGCACTGAACCGGGAAGCTGTCAAGGGATCGGCTTCACCTTGTCTACGGCACCCTTGACAGTTTCCCGACCCGGCGTTTTATAGTCACCAAGAGGGGCTAAAGCCCCTCCCTTTTCAGAATGTGAACTTTTGGGTGAAAGGCCCCTTGACAAATCGCTTAGTGCTGTCCTTTCAAATTCATTTTCTCCACAAACTCCGCGCTTTTGGCGGTGAGCTCGACCCAAGCGGGGCGGAAGCCGCTTTTTATGGCGTTGCGCACGGACCTTATGTTCGACCATGCGGCGCAGTAAAAAGGCACCCTTCCCCTTTCGAGTATCTCACGGGCCAATCTCGCGGTCAGCGCCGAGGCCACGCCCTGTCTTCTGTACTCCGGCAAAACGTCGACGCCTATCTGCCACATGGCATCGCAGTCGGCGGAGCACCCGGCGAGGCCGATGAGCTTACTGTTGTCAAATGCCCCCACCCCCAGCACGTCCAGCTCCCGCCTCTTTTCACAAAGGGCGTTGCTCCACTCAGGCGTATAGAGCTCCCCGAAGTCCTCCGCCGTCATGACCCTCGTCTCATATGGGCAGTCGAGCCTCCTCAACGCCCTTAAGTCCGGCAGAAAATATTCCGCCATAAAGCAGACCCGGAGCCCCATTTTTTGAAGCCCGTCGTTCAAAACGTGCATGTTCGGCGTCTCAAAGCAGTGCTCGACCGGGTAGGAGCTTATATACTCCGTCACAAGCTCCGCACATTTTTCACTCACCGACGCCACCACGTTGTTGCCGTAGGATATGAGCTGGCAGTCAAAGGGCAGCGTCAGATATTTTCTTGCCCTCGGATCTGCCCGCGAGATCACCGTCACGTTTTCATTTTTCAGAAAGTCCCCCGCCTCACACCCCGCGTCTATCGCCGACTGCTCCATTGCTATTTTCAGTATCTCCCCGTTAGTAAATCCCATATTTCCGTCTCCGTTTACCGAAAAAAGGCCCTGCGGCCTTTTTTCGTATGAATATTTATTTTACCTCAACGCTCCCGGACGACAGGGGTATGATCCCTATGTACGTCACGCCGGGGGAGAAAAGTATCTCCTTCCCGTCCGCGTCGTGGAACTCGAACTGCCCGGAGCTTGACCTTCTCGTCCACTTTATGTCCCGCGCCACGCCGTCGGCTATGAGCTTGGCGTTGCCGGAGCCGGTGAGTGTGGCGGAGAGCCGCCCCTCGGTGTCACCGGCGATGGGCGTTATCTTGGCGGATATGACCACTATGTTGCGCACCTTCACCTGAGCGCCATCGTCGTAGTCCGTCATAGCCCCGCCGTACTGACTGGCGGCGTAGAGCTTCGTGGCCTCGTCGTACTCAAAGGACGTGGACTTGGAGTTATTGAAGTTTACCGTCACGCTCTTGCCCGCGGAGCCCGTACGCTCGTAATCTGCCGGCGCGAAAGCCATGCCTGTATCAAAGCCGCTCTTGTGCTCCATGCGCATACGGTTTTTCGTCATTATCTCGTCAAGGCGGCTTATCTCAAACATGAGGCTGTGCACGGACCCCATGTTCTCCTTGCGCCACGTGTCGCGATAAAAGCCCTCGCCTGAGCCGTTCACGCCGTCAAACCTGTCTATGCCGCTCTCCTTGAGCCTGCGGTAGGCGTCGTCGCTCCCCCCGGCGTGAATGTACACCGCGTCATATCCCAGCGCTATGTCCACAAAGTACGGCCTTGCCGACCTTATGGACCCCACGGCGTCCATGCCCTTAAGGTCCTGATATATGCCCATGAATCTCGTCACCCCGCCCTCCACGGGTATCTCGTAGATTATGTCGGCGGAGCCTATCCCCTCCTGGGGCGTGGCCTTTTTGAGGTTATTGAGCATTATTGCCACGGGCCGTCTGCCGGATATGTCCCCGGACACCTCAAGGCCCGTAAGCGGGTTTACAAATTCCGGCGCCGGCGGCTCGGTCGGGGGCTGCGTGGGCGGCTCGGTGGGCGCCGTTGTGGGCTCCGTCGTGGCCTCGGTGGGCTCGGTCGTGGGCTCCGTCGCCGTGGTAGGCGGCTCCGTGGGCCCGGAGGTCTCAGCGGGATTTTTGCTACCACCCGCCTTCACCGCGTTTATGACCAGCACCACGCAGAGCACCGCCACGATCACTCCCGCCGCGGCGCAGGCTATAAGCGTCAGTGTCCTCTTGTCTATTTTCGGCTGGGGCTCATGCTTTCCCTTTGCCATAATATCCTCTCCTTTTCATTTTATCTTCATTTTATCTTCATTTTATCTTCCTTTTATCTTCCTTTTATCTCTCTTTTTCGATACGCTCCGCCACTCTTTGCGGATATTTTACTATATTTTTGTAAATACGTCAATCGCCACATCGAAAAGTACTTGTGAAAACGGAGAAAAGCCTGTATAATATATTCACAAAACACATTCTCTCATGAAAAGGAGGCGGTAAAAACGGAAGGACGGCTCGGATTTATACACAGCGAGATGGAGCTCAAGGTCCTCATTCTTTTCATACTCCGCCGGCTGCCCCAGGCCGCGACCTGGGAGGAGCTGACTGACGCCACGCTTCTCACCGATACCGCCATCGGATATTTCGACTTCTCCGAGTGCATGACGGACCTTGTACGCACGGAGCACATAGCAAAAAGCGACGATGGCTACACTGTCACCGAGAAGGGCCGTGAAAACGGCGAGGCAATGGAGTCCTCTCTCCCCTATTCCGTCCGCGTCCGGGCGGAGAGGGCCGCCGGGACCCTCTCAGACGTTCTGCGCAGAAGGAGCATGATAAAGGCCAGCCACGAGCTCCGCTCCCGCGGCGGCCTCACGGTGCACCTGTCCATGTCCGACGGCTTAGGCCCCGTGCTCAACATGGACCTCCTTACCGGGGACAACGAGCAGGCGGCGAAGATTGAGGGGAATTTCAAAAGGAACGCCGAGAAGCTCTATCTTAGGATAATGGAGCTTTTGATGGAGGATAAGTAATTGTACCTTCCCGAAAGCTCCTTCGTCCGCGTGATAAACGACCGCGGCGGGCCCAACTATACCGGCGGGGACCAGTCATGGCTTGAAAAACCCCTCTCCCGCAAGACCTCATGCGGCGGGATAGCCCTCCTCAACATGCTCTGCTCCCTCACCGGCCGGACGGGGCCAATGGAAAAGGGCGAATACCTTGACCTCTACCGCTCAGTGTTCCCTATGGCCCTCTCCGGATTTATCCCCTTCGCCCGGTGCTTTGCGCGAAGGCTCAAAAAGCTGCTGGCCCTCCGTGGGATAGGGGCGGATATATACAGCGTAATCTCCCTCACCTCCTCCCCCGCCATAGCCTTCGCCGCCATAACCGACAGCCTCGCCCGCGGCCTGCCCGCGGCGCTTCAAAACTGGGGCGGCGCTGAAAAGCCCGTCCGCCCCTACCACTGGGTCACCGTCCTCGGCGTGGAGGGCGAAAAACCCGAAAGCGCCGTCCTTCTCGTGTCCTCTTGGGGGAGCGTGTACCGCTACCCCTTAAGCTCCTGTTGGCGGGGCAAGGCGTCGCTGGTGACGGTCAAGTTAACATAATAAATCACAGGGCGGGTCCGCGACCCGCCCTGTAACCGTTTATTGCTTCTTCCTTCTCCTCACGGCCTCCGTGAGGATATACTCTATCTGTCCGTTTATACTGCGAAAATCCTCCTCGGCCCAGGCGGCGATCTCTGTCCAGAGTGTGTTTGACAGCCTCAGCGGCACCTGCTTTTTGGCCGACTCCTTCGCCTTCAGCTCCCGCTCAAGAGCCTCGATGCGCTCAAGCCTCTCCCGGAGGGCCTTTTCACGCTCCATAGGGTCCATCAGTATATGCTCCCGGAGTTTACGATGGGCTGGGCGTCCTTGTTGCCGCAGAGCACCACAAGGAGGTTGGAGACCATGGCGGCCTTGCGCTCCTCGTCAAGGTTCACCACCTCGTCCTCGTTGAGCCTGTCGATGGCCATCTTCACCATGCCCACCGCGCCGTCCACGATCTTCTGCCTCGCGGCGATTATGGCCACGGCCTGCTGGCGCTGGAGCATGGCGGCGGCGATCTCCTCGGCGTAGGCCAGGTGCGTTATGCGCACCTCCTCGATGGCAAGTCCCGCGGAGACTACCCGCTTTTGAAGCTCCTCCCGCATGGTGTCGGCTATCTCTATGGTGGAGGAGCGCAACGTCTTCTCCCTCACGCCGTCGTCATCATCGTCGTCGTCAAATATGTCGTATGGGTAGAGCCTCGCGATATTCCGTATGGTGGCGTCGGTCTGGATACTTAAGAATTCCTGATAGTTCTCCACCGCGAAGGCCGCCAGCGTGGGATTTTCCACGTGCCATATGACCACCGCGCCAATGATTATGGGGTTGCCCAGCACATCGTTGACCTTCTGCTTCTGGTTATTCAGCGTCTGTGTCTTGAGGGAAATGCCCTTCCCCACGCCAACGGAGATCAGGGCGGCCTTCCCCTCGGCGGCCAGCTCCTTGCTCTTTTCCGTGGCGGCGCTGAGAGCCGCGTTATAGGCGGGTGAGAAGGAGGTGACGAACGGGTTTACATAATAAAACCCACTGACCTTCACCGTGCCGTAGTACTTTCCAAAAAGCGTGAACACCCGCGCCTCGTTGGGCTTCACTATCTTCAGGCCCGCTAATAGCGCGGGACAGACTATCCAGCCGCCCACGCCGCCAAGAAGCATTCCCACAACACACAGCGCCGTGGGGCAGGCCCCTGAGGCCACCCCCAAAGTGGACAGCACGAATATGACCGTGCCGCCGACAATGCCGGCGATGAGCGCCATCAGCACGAGCCCGCCGGATACAGGCCGGAGCTCTCTTTCCTCAATGTCTGTTTTCATATGTATTCCTCCCCTGTTTTTGTGATATTAAAATAATATCACTTTGATATTTCTATGTCAAGGGAATTTTTGCGTATTTTTCAAAAAAATACCGCGCCGTAAATTAATGACCGGGGACACCGGAATTTAAGTATTGCTACCGAAAAAATTTTTATAAAGCGTGAGAGTTTTGGGCCCCACAGCCGTCTAATATACGAAAAGGGCCGCGGCCGGGCCCTGAGGAGGTGAAGCGATGGACGGAGCAGGCATATACAGGCGCTACCTGTCTGGGGACGACAGCGCCCTTGCGGAGCTCATTCGCGCCTACGCGGACGGTCTCACGGACTTTCTGACCGGCGTATCGGGTAGCGCGGCGCTGGCGGAGGAGCTCACCGAGGAGGTCTTTTTCCGCCTTGTGACCCGCCGCCCACGCTTTCGGGGAGAGAGCGCCTTTCGGACATGGCTCTACTCCATCGGACGGAACCTGGCTCTTGACAGCCTCCGCCGTCAAAAGCGTCTCTCCCCGGAGCCGCCGGAGGAGCACACGGAGCTTCGCTCCCCTGATAGCCCCGAAGACGATGTTATAAGGCGTGAGCGTACTTTGACGGTGCGGCGGTCTCTTAAAAATCTCAACCCCGACTACCGTCAGGCGCTGGAGCTTGTCTATTTTCAGGGCTTCACCAATGATGAGGCCGCGCGGATCATGCGCAAGACCCGGCGGCAAACGGAAAATCTGCTCTACCGGGCCAAAAAGGCCCTGGCGGGCAGACTTGAAAAGGAGGGCATTACCCATGAGGACTTATGATGAGCTGGCGGAGCGCGTGCTTGCCCGCCGGAACGAGTATTTTAAAAAGCAAAAGGAACAGCGGCGCATCACCTGTACCGCCGCCGTCAGTTGTCTTATTTTAGCCGCAGCCGTTTGGGCCGGCGCTCGGCTGCCCCATGCGGCAAATGTATCGCGGGACCCGGCGGTCGATCCCACCGTCGAGCCTTCACTTCCGGCCACCGACGACGCGCCCGACCGTCAGACCGGACCCGTCACCCAGCCCGGCCCTGCCGTCACTCCCCCGTCCACCTTTGTCACCGGTTACGGCCCCGGCGGCGGCTCGACCTGCTACGCCGCGCCGGAAAACGGCGACGTCAATCTCTCGATCCCCCTGCGTGACGCGCTGGAGGCCTACGGCGACGGGGTCCAATACGTCATTTTCCCCGACTTTTTCTTAGACGGTCACCCCAAGCCCACCTCCTCCCCGGAGGTCTTGGAGCTCATAGAGCAGCTTTGCGCTGAGGGGTATTCCTGCGGGCACAGCGCCACGACCCCGGACATCATCACCCTGAACCTGACCGCCTCTGAAATACGCGCCTTCACCGCCCCCGACGGCTGGGGCCTCATGTTCTTCCTCCTCGACGAGCGCGTCGGGTAAATAATAAACGCGCAGGGCTGTAAAACGGAAGAAAGCTACCAACGCTTGTTGGCAGCTTTCTTCTCTTAATGCGGAACTTTTTCACGGTCCCGGTACATCGTTTTAAATTTTCCCTCAGTCGCAGACCTTCTGTGTCCAGCCACGGGTATCCGGGCGGGTGCCCCACTGGATACCGGTGAGCTCGTCGTAGAACCGCTGGGTGAGCTCGCCGATGCCGCCGTCGCCGATGGAGATGTCCTTGCCCTCATAGTAGAGGTGTCCCACCGGGGAGACGACGGCCGCGGTGCCGGTGCCCCACATCTCCTCCATGTGTCCGTTGGCGGCGGTTTCAAGGACCTCGTCGATGGAGATGAGCCGCTCCTCCACGGTGTAGCCCCAATCCCTTGCCACCTCAAGAATGGACTTGCGGGTGATGCCGGGCAGAACCGAGCCCTGGAGCATGGGGGTGACGACCTTGCCGTCTATCTTGAACATGATGTTCATGGAGCCCACTTCCTCGATGTACTTGCGGTGTACGCCGTCAAGCCAGAGGACCTGGGAATAGCCCAGCTTCTCGGCCCGCTCTCCGGCCCGGATAGAGGCGGCGTAGTTGCCGCCGCACTTTGTAAAGCCGGTGCCGCCCCGGACCGCCCGGACGTCCTCGTCCTCGATGGCTATGTGCACGGGGTTCAGGCCCTCAGGGTAGTAATTGCCGGAGGGTGAGAGTATGATGCAGAAAATATACGTCTTGCTGGCGTGGACGCCCACGGTGCAGTCCGTGGCGATGATGAACGGCCTTATGTAGAGGCTGGCGCCCTTCTGGTCGGGCACCCAGTCGCGCTCCAGCGCCACAAGTTGCTTTACCGCGTCAACGCAGAAGTCCACGTCGATCTCCGGTATGCTCATACGGACGGCGGAGTTGTTCATGCGCTTGAAGTTCTCCTCCGGCCTGAAAAGCCAGATAGACCCGTCCGCCCTGCGGTACGCCTTTAACCCCTCGAATATCTCCTGGGCGTAGTGGAACACCATGCAGCTGGGGTCCAGACTGAAGGGACCGTAGGGGACGATGCGCGGATCGTGCCAGCCCTTACCGTCCGTGTAGTTCATCAGGAACATGTGGTCTGAGAAGAATTGGCCAAAGGGAAGCGGGTCAAGATGGGGCTTCTCCTTCGGTGACTTTGTGAGCTCGACTTTGATCTTTTCCATAATATTATCTCCCTTGCGAGAAAATTTCAATTTACTGCGCTAAAACGCTTTAAAAGGTATTTTACCACTTTCAAATCGAAAACGCAATATTCAAAGGTCCTTTTTTATCTGATTTATGGCGTTTTTTTCGAGCCGTGAGACTTGGGCCTGACTTATTCCCACCTCGGCGGCCACCTGCATCTGGGTCTTCCCCTCGTAAAATCTCAGGCTCAGTATCCGCTTCTCCCTGTCCGTCAGCCTGTTTATGGCCTCGGTGAGGGCTATCTCCTCAAGCCACACCTCGTCGGTGTTCCTTGTGTCCCCTATCTGGTCCATGCCGCACACCGCGTCGCCGGACTCAGAGTATATGGGCTCGTAGAGGCTCACCGGGTCCGCCACCGCGTCCATGGCCACCACCACGTCCTCCCGCGGTATTTTCAGCGCCGCCGCTATCTCCTCCAACGTGGGCTCCCGCTGTGTCTCGTTCTGGAGCTTCTCCTTGACCTGAAGTATCTTATACGCCGTGTCCCGTATGCTCCGGCTTACCCTGAGGGGCGAGTTGTCCCGCAAAAACCGCCGTATCTCCCCGATTATCATGGGTACGCCGTAAGTCGAGAACATTACTCCCAGATCAAGGTTAAAATTGTCGATGGCCTTAATTAGCCCGATGCACCCCACCTGAAATATGTCGTCGGCGTTCTCCCCGCGGCCCATGAATTTTTGTATGACCGACAGCACCAGACGCAGGTTCCCGTAAATGAGCTTCTCCCTGGCCTCCCTGTCCCCGGCCCTGGAGAGCTTCAAAAGCTCGATGGTCTCCTCGTTTTTCAGCACCGGCAGCTTAGATGTGTTGATCCCGCAGATCTCGACCTTCCCCTGCACGAAAAAGCCCCCTCGCCTCTTTTTTTCTGACGAGGGTAGTATTTCCGGTGAAGTTTATTTTAATACCGCAACAAAAAGCGCCCCTTATGCGTTATAATGTCGAAGGAGGCGATGTGAATGCTCTCCGACCGGTTGGAAAATCTTATAAACGAACACGCCGGCGCCCTGTACCGGGCCGCCCTTTCGGTGGCAGGCAACGTCCACGACGCCGAGGACGCGGTCCAAGACGCGTATCTTAAATACCTTGAAAAGTCCCCGCGCTTTACGGACGCGGGGAGCGCGAAAGCGTGGCTCATACGTGTCACCGTCAACGCCGCCCTCGACCGGGTCCGGGAGCGAAAGCGCCACCCCACCGAGGAGCTGCTGGACGTCTACCCCGCCCCTGACGAGCGGACCGAAAATATTATGTCAACCATACTTGACCTGCCCGCCAATGAGCGCGCGGCGGTGCACCTATTTTATTACGAGGGCTACCGCACGGACGAGATAGCCAAAATTTTAAAATGCCGCCCCGGCACCGCCAGGTCGTATCTGAGCCGGGCGAGAACACATCTTCGTGAAAAACTGAAAGGAGAAATCGAGCTGTGAATGATTATGTAAACTACATGGACAGCCTTGAGCCCTCAGACGAGTTCATATCGAGGCTCAAGAACACGAAAGCGCCCCGGAGGCGTATCCCAGTCTACCGCGCCGCCTCCCTCGCCGCCGCGCTGATTTTGGCCGTAGGCGTGGGAGCCGGCGTCTGGGCCATGTCCACCCCCGGCGAGACCCGGCACAATGAGCTCGGAGAGCCGGATATAATCATCGACCCCAGCCAAGATGACGTTTACAGCCACATCACCCCCTACGGCGGCGGCTACGACATCGTGGAAAACGGCATCGTCACCCACTACACCTATCCCCGCCTTGATTTTGCTGACGCCTCCGGTCTCCCCTCCGTCGCGCTGGACTACACCCTTGGGGAGAGGAACGAGTACACCAGGTCTGTGACGGCGGAGGACGTGGAGCACATCTTCGGCAAAGTCTGGCGGGAGCGCCTCGGACTTGGCGACGAGTGGGTATTTTACGGATCAGGGCTCTTTTTCAACAGTCCCGACGAGGCAAACGGACTGAGCTTTCATTTGGCATGCGATGACGGGAGCACCTACTTCGTCGAGCTGTTGAGAGGCTACGACGTGCCCTCCTGCTATGTGCTGCCGGACGACTCGTACGGTTACACCGACGTAGATGGCGTAGCCGTGCAGATCCTTGAGTACGCCATAGATCGCAGCTGTGAGGTCAGCTTCTTCGCCGGCGGCTTCGGTTACAGGGTCAGGATCTGCGGCGTCGACAATTACCGGGAGCTGGCCGCCAGATTCGTGGGCCTCGCCCTCGATGAGCTCCGTGGACTTGATGATGTCAGGTACGAATACACTACCCCTCTCCCCGCCGAACCTGCCGATCCCGGCGTGACGATCACCCACGGATACGACCCCACCAGATAGAAAAAAGCCCCTCCACCCAAGGAGGGGCAAAATATTATGTCTACCCATTGACGCTATCGAAAAAAGGCGGTATAATGTCTGTAACCGCGCCCAAGGGGCATGAAAACGAGCGCGGCCGGGAGCCTGCCAAGACGGTAGGCGGTGCGTTCCTCCGGTATTTTCGGAGGAAGCTTCTTGCCTCCTCCGCTAAAAGGGAGGAGGTGGTTGCGTGGAGCTTACGTTGAACGAGCTTTTCCAGTTCGTCCTTGTGGTCATCGCGATCATAAAGCTGGTCCTGTACATAGTCGACAGAAATCAGCCAAAAAAGAAGTAACCGCCCACAGTTCCAACGTTAGCGGTTACTTCTTCTAATCAAACGGAGGAACCACCGTCTACCGGCATTCTCCCCTTGTGCCCCCATTATAACCTGCGCGCGGCGATTTGTCAAGTCGTCGCGCGCTTTATATTTACATGCTCAGGCCCCCGCAAAAATCAACTTTTATCAAACGATCGTGTTTTTCGCGACACTTTACGTATCCATCTCGCATAAATACAGCGTATCTGTATCCGTATCATAGAGCCCCAGCGTAAAGTTAAACGAATACCTGTCCAGAATATCCTTCTCCTTGTC
>CANREY010000021.1 GCA_947629755.1 uncultured Oscillospiraceae bacterium
CAATGGGCTGCGCTCGCAAGCGCGTTTCGGAGCGCAACCGCCGCTTGCGGCGGCTCTTAGCGCGGAGATGAGCTGTCGCCCGCAGGCGACTGAGGGGTCCCGCGTGGTACAACCCCATTCCCTTAGATACCCTCCCCGCGTGCTCCAATCATGCCCCTCCCTTGGGAGGGGGTAGGGGGTGGGGCGTCCCTTCCGCCCCTCCTCCCTGAGGAGGGGGCAGGGGGAGGAGTACAAGTAAACCCCCCGTCTCCCGCACACGCGGGCTCCGGGGGGTGCTTATTTTAATAAAATCAGTGAGATCAGAAGGCCGTGACGTCGATGATGTCACCGGCGGTGGCGTCGATGTAGGTTGCCAAGATCTTCGCTATCTCGGATCTTGGGGCCTTGTCGTTGGGGCAGGCCAGGAGGCGTCCGTCGCTGCTACTGCGCCCGTCGATGACGCCCACACTGACGGCCCACTTCATGGCCTCGGCGGTGTCGCCGGTGAGCTCGCCCACGTCGGCAAATCTGCTCAGATCCGTGTCGGTCTTCACCTTACCGGCGTTGCGCCACAGCATGAGCACAAGCTCACTGCGTGTGATGTCCTCGCTTCTGGAGCCCTCCTCGGCGATGCCGTTTGTCAGGGCCCAATCTTCGGCCACGTCCTGCATATACTCCCATTCTGTGTTCGTAGCCTCCTCCACAGAATTCATGCGGGCCAGTATGATCATGACCTGTATGCGTCGTGTATAACTGTTCGTTCCGAAGCTGGAATCCATACCATTCATAAGGCCATAATCAACGACGCGCTGTACATGTACGGAATACCATTGATCCTTTTCCACGTCGGAGAACATGGTAGCTACGTTCTCATTCCCCGCAAGCTCCGCCTCGGCGGTCCTCTTGTCCATCTCCACTTGGGCGAGGCCCTCCTGGCGGGCGGTGGACATGCCGCAGTCCGCGCACACGCCGTTCACACTGTTGTGCGTGGTCCTCTCGGCCATCTCGCCGCAGGCGGTGCACTGGTGCCAGTGGCTGGTGGCGTCGGAGTGCCACACGGTGTCGTAGGTGTGGACGTGGGCTTGGAGCTTCTCAGGCTCCTTGGCCCCGCAGACGGAGCAGAAGCCGTTTGCGAAGACGTGGTCTGCCTCGTCCTTGCGCTCGCCGCAGGCGCACTCCTGCCAGTGGGACACGGAGTCGGACTTAGTCACGTAGCTGTGAGTGTGGTTGGTGCTTAGGGCGTCTATACTCTTACCGGCAGATATGAGCTCACCGCAGCCGAGGCAGTGTACGTCGCCGGTGTAGCCCGGAACTCCCGCCGCGGCGGCCTTGGCGCCGTCTACCCTTGTGCCTCCGGCGTGGTTGGAGTGGTCAAGGGACCCGTAGGACTCGCCGCAGACGGAGCAGGTGGCCTGAGTTGAGCAGGTGGCCGTGCCGCCGCTGTGGCCGGAGAAGCCGCTCTTGGCCCCGCACTGGCACTGATGCCAGTGCCCGCTGGCGTCCTCGGTGAGGATAGTGTAGCTGTGTGTGTGGGCCGCGGTGAGGGCCGGAATGGTCTGGCCCTTGGAGATCACCTGTCCGCAGGCCTTGCAGTAGGTGTCGCCGGAGTAACCGGCCTTATCCGTCGTGGCGGCCACGGCGTTGCGGATCTCGGTAGCGCCCACGTGGTTGGAGCTGTTGGCCGGAGCGGACACCGTCGCGCCGCAGGTGGAGCAGACGGCGTGGCCGGTGCAGTCGGCCGTGCCGAGAGAGTGCGTGTGGGCCGCGGAGGCGCTCCTGTCCACGTATCTGCACTGGGAGCAGACCACGAGGCCGGAGATCGTCTGATATGTGTGTGCGCCGCCCTCAACGTACTGACAGCCGATATTCAGGCAGTGGTGCTCGTGGGAATCGTCGTGGCATATCCATGTGCCGAAGTTGTGTTTCCTCTGGCCTTCTTGGACCTTGTTGCCGCAGGCGCAGTACAGGTCGTCGGTGCAGTAGGTCCGGTTCCCGTCCCAAGTGCAGCTGACGCTTCTCGTCTCGCCGCAGATGTCGCACTTCTCATAGTGGTTGAAGACCCCGTTCCTCTTGGTGATGGACCAGCTGTGGTTACAGCCGGACGTCTTTGTGTAGCCGCAGTAGATGCACTTGCCGCTGCTGTTGAAGGAGTGTGTGTCAAGGCCGGACTTAAAGCCGCAATCGGAGCACTCCTTCCAGTGGTTTGTCGCGTCCGACACCCAGCCGCCGAAGTTGTGCTTCACGTCGGCGGGCTTGCCGTAGCCGCAGACGGTGCATCTGCCGCTGGTGTTGTATGTATGCGCGCCGAAGCCGGACTTCTCACCGCACTTGGTGCACTCCTGCCAGTGGCTGGACGAATCGGTCTTCCAGCCGTCGTAGGTGTGATCGGTGGCGGGTGCTACCTCGCCGCAGACAGAGCAGGTGCGCTCCTCGGTGTGGTTCGTGCCGCCGGTCCACTTGTGGCCCTTCGCGTATTCAATGACTTTCTGGTTCGTCTCATAGCCGCATTTAGTGCAACGCAAGAGGCTCATGCCATTCTCGGTGCAGGTGGCGGTGGTGGTAACGGTCTCAAAGCTGTGGGAGCCCCATTTCCCGGTCTTCTCGGTCTTAGTGGCTCCGCAGTTGGAGCATATGTAGTCCTGAGTTGAGGACTCGGTGCAGATCGCGCCGGGCTTTTCCGGGCCGTCGGTCGTCCAGTTGTGTCCGCCCTGCGCTACCACCTTGATTGCGTGGCAGATGGAGCAGACCTGTTCGATCCTGTCGTTTACGGGGCAGTCTGTTTTAATGACGGTCTCAGCAAACTGATGCTCACCCTTTTTACCGTCATACTTGCGGAAGGCTATCTGCTTCTGAGCGTGGCAGATACTGCACTCCTCATAGTACATCCAGCAGTTGCCCAGCTCACAGTTATACCCCTCATATGTTGACTTCTCTTCCCACTGGTGCTCATGCGGCCCAATATCACTGTTTGCCGCGAAGGCCGGCACGGTCACCATAGCCGCTGCCATGGCCACGCACAGCGCGAAGCACAGCAGCTTGTTAAGCAACGTGTTTTTCATAGTTATTCCTCCCCCGTTTCCTCATGACGGGCCCGCCTTCCCGCGGCGGGCACACCGCGCCACACTGAAACTATCTGACTATATAATATCCTATCGTTAAAGAATTGTCAATGAAATATTTTATTAAATATTATAGTATTTTCTCCCAGTTTTGCCTGTTTTTTCAAACAAAATACCCCCTTTTGGTGTAATAAGGGGGTATTTTCCTGAAAATATGAAATTTATTCTGTGAAAGCAAATTTTTTGCCCCAAGGGCAGTTTTTTTTGACCGCCTCAGCCGGTCCGTGAGTATAGCGCCGCGGCGGCGAAGCAGTAGGCCGAGGCTATACCTGAAAATACCGCCGCCACAGCCGTGGGCATCACGAAAAATCCTATGGCGAGGGGCGTCAGCACGTAGAGCGCCGCGCCGGCGGCGGTGATAAGGGCGAGCTTTAAGTTTTTGTCCCCTATCGCCGACCATGTCATCATCGCCATGTAGGCCGCGCCTATGAGGACTTGGGCTATGGAGGAGTTGTTCACCAGCATGTTTACTAAGAGCTCCGCCAGCATGAGTATGCAGATATAAAAATGCTGCTGCTTTCTTCTTATATAATACATGAGGAAAAAGCCGCCCATGGCCGCTAAGAAGCCTACGACGGTGACTATCCCCAAAACAGCCCCCACGGCCTCAAAAAATCCGCCGCCCACCAGGTTCGTTATAATGAGAAGCAGCGCGCAGACCGACTGGGCGGCGAAGCCATAGAAGGCCAGCTTCCGCCCAACTCCCAGACGCTCCGTATTTTTATCCGGTCTTTTCGCCATCGTCACTCACCGTCCTCAAAAAGGTCGTCGGCGCTGAACATGGTCTGCTCCGTCTCCTCCGGCGCGGGCGCGCTCTCGGTGGGGGCGGTGCCGTTTACAAACTGCATCTCCTGCCACTGGGCGCGGGTAATGATTATCTGTCTGGGCTTTGAGCCCTCGAAGGGCCCTAAGACGCCCACCTCCTCCAGCTGGTCAACAATCCTCGCGGCTCTGGCGTAGCCCAGCTTCAGTCTGCGCTGGAGCATACTGACGCTGGCCTGATTTGTCTCGAAAATAATGTCAGCCGCCTGGGGCAGAAGCTCGTCGTAGTCCTTGAACTTGTCCTCCCCGGCACTCTGCTGGGCCTTGCCGCCGCTCTCCTTGTCCTGAACGGCCTTCTCGATCTCGTAAATCACGTCCTCGGAGTAGTTGGCCTCGCCCAGCGTCTTAACGTACTCCACCACCTGCTCCCGCTCCTCGTCCGAGACCCAGGTGCCCTGAATACGGGTGGGCTTACTGGCCCCGATGGGGGCGTAGAGCATATCGCCGTTGCCCACCAGCTTGTCCGCCGCGCCGCCCGCGTCCAGAATTATCCGGGACTCCAGCGACGAGGCCACCTTAAGCGCTATGCGGGAGGGGATATTGGCCTTCATAAGGCCCGTTATCACGTCCGCTCTTGGGCTCTGTGTGGCAATGACCAAGTGCACGCCGGCGGCGCGGCCCATCTGGGCCACTCGGCAGATGGACTCCTCCACCTCCTTGGCGGCGATCATCATGAGGTCCGCCAGCTCGTCGATTATGACCACGATCTGGGGCATCTTGGGGGTCTCGGCGTCCAGCTGGTCGTTGTACCCCGCTATGTCCCTGGCCCCCGCGTCGGAAAAGAGCCGGTAGCGCTTCATCATCTCCACCACCGCCCACTGGAGCGCCCCGGCGGCCTTCTTGGCCTCGGTGACTACGGGTATGAGCAGGTGGGGTATGCCGTTGTAGATCTTGAACTCCACCATCTTGGGGTCGATCATTATAAACTTTACCTCGTCGGGCGTGGCCTTGTACATGAGGCTCAGTATGAGTGAGTTTAAGCACACGGACTTGCCGGAGCCCGTGGTACCGGCCACCAGAAGGTGTGGAAGCTTCGATATGTTCCCCACCATCACGTCGCCTGAGATGTTCTTCCCTATGGCAAATGTCAGCTTCGACTTGGCGTTTTTAAACTCCGGCGCGGTGATTATCTCCCGGAGGTACACGGTGCTGACGTTCTTGTTTGGCACCTCGATACCCACGGTGGATATGCGGTTTGGTATGGCGGCAATACGCACCCCCGCCACGCCCAGAGCCAGAGCTATGTCGTCGGCAAGGTTCGTGAGCTTATTGAGCTTCACGCCGATCTCCAGCTCCATCTCGTAGCGCGTAATGCTTGGCCCGTGGACGATATTTGAGATCGTCACGTTCACGCCGAAGGACCGAAGGCACAGCTCCAGCCGCTCCTTTGTGGCCATGAGCTCGTCTTGGCTGTCCCGGCCGCCCTTCTGCACCGGCTCGCTGAGCAGTGACACCGGCGGGAATTTATACTCCCGCATGGCGTCGTGAAGGTCCCTCTTGGCGCTCTCCTCGATAAGCTCGTTTACGGCTTGGGCCTCCTTCGTGACGTCCGCCTTCTCGGCGGGCGGCTCCGCCGCGGCGCCTGCCGCCCTCTCCGCCGACCGTTCCGCCGCCGGCTTCTCCGCAGTCTGAACCGCGGGGGCGACGCGCTCCGGGGCCTTTTGCGGCTCACGGCTCACCACCTCCACGCTGAGCGGCACCGGCGCGGGGGCCGGCTCGCGGGAGCGCTCAAGGGCATCGCTTATCCCAAGGCCCCGCTCCCTTGCCTGTCGGACGCTTGCGGGCTCCTCATCGGAGCTCTTATCCGTCCCCTGCTCCTTCCCGCCGTAAACGCTGTCGGGCGCGGGGGCCGAGGGTTTTTTGTTGAAAAATCCGCCCTTTTTCTCCGTCTGGCGGCTCTCCCTTTGGACCTGCTGAGATACGTCCGCGTCGTCCATGGGTATGTCTATGGCGCTTCTTTTCGCCGGGCGGCGGACCTGCTCCGGCTGGGGGGCCTGCTTTGCCGGCTCCGGCTCAGGCTCGTTCATGTACCGCTCAAATTCCCGCTGCTCCCGGTCCTTTTTGCTGTCCCTCACAAGGTCTATTATGCTCCTCAGCGTAAGGCCGGAGAGGCTCATGGCCGCCAGCGCCCCAAGGCACACCAGCACTATGGCCGCCCCCGCCGTGCCGAAAAGCTTCTTTAAAAGCACCGCCAGCGTGCCGCCTAAGGCCCCGCCGCCGGATATGGCCTTCCCGTCGGCCCACAGCCCCTTGAACATGCCCCCGCCCAAGTCAAAGGCGGTCTTTGAGAATATCTGGCAAAAGGCCGACACTATCACCGGCACGGACACGGCGGACGTGACCCGCCCGCCGATGTGCTCCTCACGGGACAGGGCCAGTATCCCCGCCGCCACTAAGAGCATTGGCGGCAGGACGTAAAAGCCACCGCCGAAAAGGCCGGTGAGCAGTCCCCGCAGGAACCTTATGACCACCCCGTCGGTGGTAAAGTACCCCAAAAGGGTAAAAAGCCCCAAGGCCCCCAGACCCAAGGCCCACATGGACCTGCGTCTGCGCCTCCGGCGCTCCTCCATGCGCTTCGTTGCCGCCGCGGCGCGGGCCGCGTTGGAGGCCGAGCTCTTTTTGGAACCTGAGCTCTTTGAAGCGCTCTTATTTTTGCTGTTTGACGCTTTGCCGCCGGAGGTCCCCCCGGCGGCGGTTTTTTTCTTCTGTTCAGCCATCAATAAACCTCGGATATGAAAATCTTATAAAACCGTTTGAATTGAACCTTACTTAAAAACCGTATTTTTATCACACGAAAAGCGAGATTATCAGGGAGAGTATGCCCGCGCCCCAGCAGTAGTAGGCGAATTTTGAAAATGCGTCCCCGGAGAGCACCAGCTTTTTCAAAAGCACAAGGCAGAAATACCCCACCACGGCGGCGATGACCGTGCCCACAAGGTACGCCGGCACATTGGCCCAGACTATCCCGCTCCTTATGGCCTTTATGAAGGTCACCAGCGCCGAGCCAAGTATGGCGGGAATGGACATGAGGAAGGAAAACCTCACCGCGAACTCCCTCTTAAAGCCCCGCGACAGCCCCACGGTGATGGTGGTCCCGGACCTTGAGAGCCCCGGTATGGTGGCCACCGCTTGGGCCGCGCCCACTATGACCGCGTCCACAATTGTTGAGGTCTTCTCGTTTTTCCGCCCCTCGCTGAGCTTGCCGGATATGTACACCAAAAGGCCCGTGACTATGAGGGCGAAGGATATAAAGGGCGTATTCCCCGCCAGACTCTCGATAGCGTCCGTAAACGGAAGCACCACCACCAGCGGGAGCGTCGCCACGATTATAAGGAACACCATTCTCACCGACGGCTTGAATCTCCCCTGCTCCCCCGCGTCGTTGGTATTCCCGGCGATAAAGCCCACGGTGTCCTTCACCATCGCCCTTATGTCCTTCCAATAGAACACGAAAACCGCCGCCAGCGTGCCCAGATGGAGCATCACGTCAAAAAGGAGGTGTTCGCTCTCGGCGTAGTCCAGCTTGAACAGATTTTGAAAAATGGACAGATGTCCTGAGCTTGAAACCGGCAAAAACTCGGTGAGTCCCTGCACAAGCCCCAAAAAAGCGGCCATTAATATGCTCAAATCCCTGACCTCCCCATGTTTATTTATCCAAAATATATGGGTATACGGATTTACTATAACATAATTTTTTGAAAAAATCCATACCTTTTTCGCGATTTATTCCGTCAGCCGCCGTCAATCGTCCCTTTTTTTGTCCTTTTCGCCCTTTTCGCCGGGATTTTTGTCCCTGTTGAACCTTATCCTTCCGGGCTTGAACTTCTTCTCCTCGCCCCTTATGAGCCTTAAAAAATTCTCCCTGTGCATTATGAGCACCGTGAGCCCCGCGGCTATCCCCAGCACCGTTGTCCATGTCCCACGTATGCCCACGATAAACTCGATGGGCGTAAAGGTGAGCGCGCACATCATGGAGGCCGGGGACACCCGCCGCGTCAGCGCGAAGGTCACGAAGAACACCAGCACCAACAGCGCGAAGACCTTCCAGCTGAGCATGAGCCCTATGGCCGCCCCAACGGACACGCCCTTTCCGCCCTTGAAGTGGAAGTAGACCGGAAAGCAGTGGCCCATAAGGCAGGTAAAGCCGGAGAGCAAAAAGCCGTACTCCCCGCCGATGAGCCTCCCCAGCGCCATAGCCCCGGCGGTCTTGAGCCCGTCAAGAAGGAGCGTAGCCACCCCCACGCCCATGCCGAATATCCTCGCCATATTCGTGGCCCCGGCGTTGCCGCTCCCGTAATTTCTCACGTCCCTGTGGCTCACGGCGTAGGAGACTATCACCGCCGAGGACAGTGAGCCTATGAGATACCCCGCTATCCCCGCTATGATCACCTTCAAAATTTCCATGGTAAATTCCCCCATGTCCCTTTGTAAAATGTAATTTTACATCAAAACCCCGTTTTTGTCCATACTCCGTTTTATTTTACAGCCGCTTGCAGCACCCGGTTTGCCACCGGCCCCGCCACGGCGGCCCCGCCGCCGCCCTTCTCGATACACACGGCGAAGGCGTATGGGTGCTCAGGGTCGGCAAGGTACCCGGCAAACCAGGCGTTGGACTTCCCGTCCCCCACCTGGGCCGTCCCCGACTTGGCCCTGAGCTCAAGGCCCGGAAAATTCTCGTCCCCGTAGGTATGCGCCACGCAGTAGTCCAGCATTTTATCTATCTTCCCGGCGGTAGAGGCCATCATTGCCCTTTCATAGTCCCTTCCCAGCTCCGGGCCGCTCTTTATCTGGGTGAGCTTGACCTCCCTGCCGGAATTTCCAATAGTCCCCATAAGCCGCGCCATGGCGATGGGCGTCACAAGGTCGTTATACTGCCCCACCCCGGACCACGCAAGGTTCAGCGACCCCTCCGCCGCGATGTCGAATTTCCCCGCCGCGGAGAGTATGCCGTCTATCTCCATTCTCTCCAAAAGCCCGTATTTTTCCGCGTATTTCGCGATCGTCTCTCCCCCCAGCTCCACCGCCAGCGCCCCGAACACGCAGTTGCAGGAGTTTGCCAGCGCGTCCTCTATCTTCATGTCCCCGTGGGCCTTAGGGCAGGTCACCTGTCCGCCGCCCACATCGTATGTCCCGTCACAGTGAAGCTCCCTGTTCTCTATGTCCTCTATATTCTCCAGCGCCGCCGCCAGCGTCACCACCTTGAACACCGACCCCGGCGTGTAGGCCGCCGACAGGGCCCTGTTCATGTATACGCCCGACGTGTCGTCCGGGGCTATTTCCGGCGGGTCCTCCGGGTCAAAGGACGGCGTGGACACGGCGCACAGCACCTCGCCCGTCACGTAATTTATGACCGCCACCGCCCCGCTTCTCCCGTCAAGGGCGCTGTACGCCTCCCGGCACACGTCGGCATCTAAGGACATCTCCAGCGTCCCGCCCTCACCGTTTAAGCTGTATATCCCGTTCACCGGGTCGTAGCCCAAAATTCTGTCCGCGTACTTGTATATTGCCCCGGTGCCAATATTCCCGGCCCTGTCGCCCAAGGAGTGCAAAAGCGCCGTTCTCGTAAGCTTATCCTCGCTGTAACTGCCCCTCCCCTCCGTGACGGAGTAGAGCGTCTCGCCGTTCCTGTCAACTATCCTTCCCGCCTTCAGCTTACCTGCGGTGTAGGCGTCGCCGTTTGATGTAAATGCCACCCACTCTCCCCCGTGGAGAGCGTAGCGCGCCACGTAAAAGCCCGTGAGCCCCACCGCCACGGCGATTATGAGCGCCACCGCTGTGGCCCTCGTCCGTACTCTTTTCACTCCTCCTCAGCCTCCTCGCGCTTTCCGCGCCGCCTCTCCCGCTTCCGGCCGGACCTTATGGCGAAGCTGGCGTTCTGTCTCGTGTCCGCGGCCTTCACGAAGGCCAGAAGGCCCAGCGTGGCCATAAGGCTGGACCCGCCCCTTGACACCAGCGGGAAGGTCACCCCGGTGAAGGGCAGTATGTCCAGAGAGCCGAAGACGTTAAGTATCATCTGGGTCAGCATCACCGTCACTGAGGCCGAGGCGGCTATGGCGTAAAAGGAGCTCCTGGCCGACCCCGCCGAGCGGACGGCGAAGACGGCGATAATAAGTATGGCCGCCACGGTGAGTATCCCCATAATGAGCCCCAGCTCCTCGCACACCACGCCGAACACCATGTCCGTGTCGGCGGCGAAGACACGGTGTAGCCACCCTCTCCCGCCGCCAAGGCCAAAAAGCCCCCCGGAGGCCGCCCCGGCCATGGTCCTTGTCTGCTGAAAGCCCCCGGCTTGGGGAGCGTCCCAGGCGTGGCCCCAGGTGGCAAAGCGCTTCATGACGTAGGGCCTCGCGGTCATTACTATAAATGCCCCCAGCCCCGTGCCTGCCACGGAGAGGAACACCGTGGCGAAGCTCCCCGACCGCATGAAGGCTATGACGATGTACGTCACAAAAAATACCGCCGCCGTGCCAAAGTCGCTCATGGCGGCCAGACACCCAACGCTTGCCGCCGCGAAGCCCACGAAGGCTATGAGGTTTCGCCTCATAAAGAGCCTGTCCAGCGTGGCCGCGCCGGTGAAAATAAAGCATATCTTCACAAATTCCGAGGGCTGGAAGGAGATCCCCGCTATGCTGAGCCAGTTTTTCGCCCCGAATATGCTCTTTGCCGTCAGCAGATTCACAAGCAGAAGTCCTATCCCCGCCACGGCCATGGGCCCGCGCATGAGCTTGGCCCGCTTGAGGTCCCGAAGGTACCAGCCGATTATAAAGTATAGCGCCAGCCCCGCCGCGAAGCACAAAAGCTCCTTGAAAAGGTCCTCCGGCGCCGACACCGCGCAGACGGAAAAGCCCACGGATACCAACAAAAACGCCAATATCTCCAGCTCGAAGCCTGAGCGGTTCAATGCCCTCGTTATGAGATAGCACCCCCAGAACACGGCGGTGACCGTGAGGAACGTCACCGGCACCATCACGTTCAGCTCCTCCCCCGCCGCGGCCGTGTGCTGGACCCCCAGCGTCAGGGTGAAAAGCGTGAGCAGGAGCATGGTGGCCGAGGGGCGTATCCTGAGGCCCGGCCTCGCTCTCAGCTTGGCCATGTCCTTCTCCTCCCTCACGGTGGAGGCCACGAAGGTACAGCTCACCCCTCCGAACTCCACGCTGTCCCCGCTCCTTATGGCCGTGGGGCCCTCTATCTCCCGCTCCCGGACCTTCGTCCCGGTTTTGGAGCCTAAATCCATGACGCTCCACCGGCCCATGTCGTCCCGCGTCAGGGCCGCGTGGGTCCGGGATACGGACTTAAAATTGAGCACAACGTCGGAGGACTTTGCCCTTCCGACTATGTTCTCCCAGTTAAGAAGCTCCCATCTTCCCCCGTTGGGCAAAGCTATATACCCCCACACCTCGTCCTCCCGCCGTCCCGACAGCATGGACACGGCGCACCGTATGACTATGATAAGCGCCAGCGCGGGCAGCACATACCTCGTCACCGCCGTTATCTCATTCAGGGCCCCGGCCAGGCTTAGCCCATTCAGAAATTCCACCCGGAGCCCCCCTTTCCCATGAAAAGCCCGTAAAAATCAGACGTCGTGTTTGTGTATCGGCTATTATAGCATATTTTTCTTGAATTTCCAATCAAAATAAGATATATTATGTCCATCATATGTTTTGGAGGTACACCATGCCCGACACAAAATGGCTTTCAGATATGGAGTCCCGCATACCTCATGACGGCGTGCGCACCCGCTTCGCCCCCAGCCCCACGGGCTACATGCACGTTGGCAATCTGCGCACGGCCCTCTACACTTGGCTCATCGCCCGCCACGCGGGAGGAAAATTTATCCTCCGCATTGAGGACACCGATCAGGGGCGGCTTGTTGAGGGGGCGGTGGACGTCATCTACCGCACGCTCGCCGAGTGCGGCCTTGACCACGACGAGGGTCCCGACGTGGGCGGCCCCGTGGGCCCCTATATCCAGACCCAGCGGCGGGGCTTTTATAAGGAATACGCCGAGCTTTTGATTGAAAGCGGCCACGCCTACCGGTGCTTTTGCGGCAAGACCGAGTCCGAGGAGGACGCTGGCGACTTCGACCGCGGCCCCGACCCATGCCGCGCCCTCACAAGGCAGGAGGCGGACCGCCGGGCCGCCGCCGGGGAGAGCTACGTCATAAGGCAGAAGATGCCTGAAACAGGCTCCACCACCTTCCACGACGCGGTCTACGGCGACATAACCGTTGAAAATAAGGAGCTTGAGGACCAGATACTCATAAAATCCGACGGCCTGCCCACCTACAACTTCGCAAACGTCATCGACGACCACCTGATGGGCATAACCCACGTGGTGAGGGGAGCCGAGTATTTAAGCTCCGCCCCCAAGTATAACCTCCTCTATGAGGCCTTCGGCTGGCCCGTGCCCACCTACGTCCACTGCTCCTCCGTCATGGTCACGGACAGCGAGACGGGAGCGACACGGAAAATGTCCAAGCGCCACGGGGACCCCAGCTATGAGGACCTCATCGCCGCGGGCTACCTCACCCCGGCGGTGGTGAACTACGTGGCCCTTCTGGGCTGGTCCCCCGGAGGTGAGCGGGAGATATACTCCCTTTCCGAGCTTGCGGAGGTCTTCGACCTCCACGGCGTCAGCAAGTCCCCGGCGGTATTCGACATAAACAAGCTCACCTGGTTCAACGCCGAGTACCTCCGGGCCATGCCGCCTGAGGACTTCGCAAGTGTGGCGGAGCCTTGGATAAGGAAAACCGTCAAGAGCCCCGACCTTGACGTCTCCCAGATAGCCGCCCTTTTACAGCAGCGCACGGAGAAGCTCTCGGACATACCTGAGAAGGTGGACTTCTTCGACGCGGTGCCGGAATACTCCCCGGAGCTCTACGTCCACAAAAAGTCAAAAACCGACGTCCCCGGCTCACTGGAGACCCTGAAAAAGCTCCTCCCCGCCCTTGAGGCCGCCGAGAGCTGGGACGACGGGACCATTCTCAATATCCTCACCCATATGGCCGAGCGCGAGAACGTGAAAAACGCCAAAATAATGTGGCCCCTTCGCATAGCCGTCACCGGCAAGGCCGTGACCCCCGGCGGGGCCGTGGAGATAGCCCGGATATTGGGCAAATCCCGGACCGTGGAGCGCGTAAAGGCCGCCATTTCCATGCTTTCATAATTTTTCTGAGATTAAAATACCCCTTTTGGACCGATTATAAATCCAAAAGGGGTGTTTTTTATGTATATGACAAAAAAAGCCGGAAGGCTCATCATAATATATTCTCTGGCCGCCGTGGCCGTCATGGGCGGCTTTCTCGGCATGTCGGCCAGCGAGACGGCCGCCCTCCGCCGGGCCGTGGCCGTGGGCTACGACAACGCCTTCGTGGAGCTTGACGACTGCGTGGAGGGGCTGGACGCCACACTCCAAAAGACGCTGTGCGCCTCCTCCCCCTCCCTCGTCAGCGACCTGTGCGCCGAGGGCTACGCCCACTCAATGGCCGCCTCTCAGGCCATAGCCTCCCTGCCCTACGGCAACATCGAGCTTGAGCACACCGCCGCCTTTCTCACAAAAACCGGCGACTACATGCTCTCCCTCTCCCGCCGGGGAGCCCGCGGGGACGCCCTCTCCGAAGAGGAGCGCCAAAACCTGCTGACCCTCTCCAAAAGCGCCGCTCAGGTCTCCGACGCCATCGGGGAGCTCACCGCCAGACTTCTCGCCGGGGATATAAGCGTGGAGGAGCTCAAAAGCGCCGAAAGTCAGATAGCCGGCGCCGAGGACGCCATCACCGGCACCGGCTTTGCCAAGAGCTTCCGTGACATGGAGGATAAGCTCCCTGAGATGCCCAGCCTCATCTACGACGGCCCCTTCTCCCAGCACATCGCCGACGCCTCTCCGAAGGCGTTGGAGGGCCTGCCCGAAGTGGACGAGGAGACCGCCAAAAGCTCCGCCGGGAAATTCCTCGGCGTAAAGAGTGAAAACCTCACCGTCTCCGGCTACCGGGAGGGCCGCCTGCCCGTCTACACCGTCACCCACCAAAGCGGCGGGGAGATAGAGACGGTGGAGGTCACTAAAGCCGGCGGCAAGGTCATATATTTCGGCACTGTCCGTGAGCCCCACGAGGGGGATCTGAGCCCCGCCGACGCCGTACGCACCGCCCAGCGTTTTCTGGAGCGTCAGGGTTTTGATAACATGACCCCCACCTACCACACCTCCGACGGCGGCGAGACCGTCATAAACTTCGCCTACGAGCAGGACGGCGTAATCTGCTACCCGGACCTCATAAAGGTCACCGTGGCCTCCGACACCGGCCGCGTGGTGGGCATGGAGGCCGAGGGCTACCTCACCTGCCACCATGCCCGCGACCTTACGGCCGCCTCCTTCGACTTAGACACCGCCGCCCTCTCCCCCTACCTCACCGTAAAATCCCACCGCCCCGCCCTTATCCCCACCGCCGGCAAAAACGAGGTCCTGTGCGAGGAATACCTCTGCGAGACCCCCGACTCCCGCCACGCCCTCGTCTATCTGAACGCCTCCACCGGCCTTGAGGAAAAGATTCTTCTCCTCCTCGAATCCCCCTCCGGCACCCTCACCATCTGACCCCCACCAACTACGCCCCTCCTCCCTGAGGAGGGGGCAGGGGGAGGAGCCCGAATATACCCCGCCCCTCCCAAAAGGTTGCGCCTACGGCGCTTATTTAAAAAGGGAGGGTTTAGAACCCTCCCCTACGCCATTTATTGGGCTATCGAAAAATCCCCCATTCACCCCGTAGGGGCGGGTTCCAAACCCGCCCGTCCCCCCGTCCCCGCCGCGCGGGCGAAAAAAGCCCCTCCCTTTGGGAGGGGCAGAGTGTCAAAAAACTCAATTTCAATATTTTTTCTGACGACATGTGCGGCAGAAAAAATCCCTTTTGTTTTGCGGAGTGTACGGCCCTCCGGGCCGTGCGCGGAGCAAAACGGCAGAAAAAATTCGCGAATAGGTCCGCAGACCTTTTCGCGAATTTTTTCGCTCGGTCCCCTTTGTCGGAAAAGGCCGCAGGCCTTTTTCGACAAGCTGGCCCCTCCCTTGGGAGGGGTGGCCGCGCGCAGCGTCGGCCGGGGTGGGCCGAATACCTCACCCCACCCTCTCCACCACCAGCTCCGCGACCCACCACACGTCCTCGTCGCCGAACAGCATTCTGTCGTCCTGCAGCAGCACTCCGTTGTGTGTCACCTTCAAATACGCCCGCCAGCGGCCCACTGTCACGTCAAATTCCGTCTCTCTCCGCCCATCAATGGTCTCTCCGACCCACGTATAGCCCAAAAGCCCGTTGTCCGCCCCCGCGAGGCTCATGGCCAGAAGCCGCGCCTCATCATAGACCGGGTCCAGCGACCAAAATCCGCCCTTATCGCTCCCCCGGCGGACGAAGTGGAGGGCCGTTATCACGCCGTCGTCCAGCGCGTACTCCACCCTCTCCGGCGGGTCCGCCGTGGGGGACACCTCTACCACAAAGCCGGAGACCGGCTTTGGCGACGTGTCCACCCAGCTCCCGTCGGGCTGAAGGGACCAGCTCTCATTCAGGCCGTAAAATTCCGCCAGCATATTGTAGTTCTCCGAAAGCTCCTCCGGCGTGAGCTCCCCACGGTTCGGCAAAAACGCCGGCGCGGCCAGCGCCAGCACCTCAAGGCCGATCAGTACCGCCCAGCCCCCGATCAGGACCGCCGCCCTGACGGCGACCTGCCCTCTCTGCTCAAGGCGGCTCTCGTCCTCCCAGAAAAGCTCATCGCCGCGTCTTGCCTTTACAAAGGACCATATATATAAAATGAAGCTCACTACCGGTATCATGAGGCCCTGCCCCACTACCAGTACCTCCAGGGTCCTGAGAAGCGCGGCGTTCCAGGAAAGCTTATTTCCCTCTCTGTCCGTGACGCGCAGTCCCATTATGAGCTTGCCCGGCGTGGTACCGAAAAAATGAAGCGCCAGCGGCTCAAATAAAAGAGTGGCGGCGATGGAAAAGACTGTCATCCATACGCCGAGATGGGGCAGATTGATTAGTTTAACATAGGAGACGTTGAACACGTCGCAGACGAGCGCCGTGATAATAAGACCGTAAAGCCCCGAATCAAAGGTCCTGGCGAAATACCGCCTCCATGGCGAGACGGTCTGCCGCTCCTCCGGTTCTCCCTCGCTTTCCGTGTCCTCCGCCGTCCCCGCCGTGAGCTCCCTTTTCTCCATGGCCCCAAGGTACGCTTTGGCGTCCAGCGTCTCATACCTTACGTTCTCTCTTATCATTCGCTCAAGCACCGCCTTCGCGTCGGCGATGTCCGCCTCGGCGGCGTCCAAGCTCTTTATCCTCGCCCTGAGCCTGTCGGCGAAGTCCCCGCCGTCCGCGTCCATGGCCTTGATGTCGTCAAGGGAGAACCTGAGTGACCGGAGAAGCTTCACCTTCTCCAGCTTTTCAACGTCGCCCTCCGTGTAATTTCTGTACCCGTTGGCCTCCCGCTTAGGGCTTATGAGCCCCTCGCTCTCATAAAATCTGACGGTCCCCCGGTCCAGCCCCGTCCGGGCCTCCACCTCGTTTACGGTCATGAAAACGACCCCCCTTTCTCCCTCAGGATAAGGTATAAAGCAGCTTTACAGTCAAGTATTTTTTATAAGATCCTCCAAAAAATATACCCGAACACCGCGCAGTCCAGCATAAAGAAGGTGGGCACGAGGAAAATAAACTTCCCCTTTTTCGTCTTGTGGTGACGCCCGTGTATGGCGAAAAGGGCCCCCAGCGAGCCTCCAACGGCCGTAAAGAGCAAAAGCTCCCACTCCGGTATCCGCCACATACGCCTCTCCGCCCGTCTCTTGTCCACAGCGTAGAGGGCGTAAGTAAAAATGTTTACTATTATGATATACGCGATAATCAGATATTTCACAGTCTCTCCATCTGCGCCTCTCTCCGGCGGGAGAGCGCGTCGCCCAGCGCCATCTTCCTTATGACCGTCTTCACCGTCTCGTCAAGCTCCCCGCCCTCCCGGTAGTCCGCCGGGAGCATGAAGTCCGCCCTGCCGTCCCGCAAAAGCGAGCTTGCCGTGGCGGTCCTCCCCTCAGGGTACACCGCCACGGAGCACCCGCCGTTCACCCTCACGAGCTTCATGCAGGGCACGTCCGTCACCCCGTCGCCAATGTATATCATGTTCCGAAACGGCACGGGCCGCTTCTCCTCCGGGGTGAACTCGTTTAAGGACCTGTCGTCGGAAAGATCCGTCACGCCCTTGTTTATCCTGAATAAAAACTGTGTCTTTGTGGTGTAGTTTACCACGTTCTTGGGCCACACCGCCACCCCGTCCACGTCGTAGAGAAACTCGCAGGCGAAGACCTCGGTGAAATATTTGAATATGCTGGACCCCTCGATTATCTCCCGAAGTCCCGACGAGATTATGTAGTGCTTCACCTCCACGCCTTGGCGCTCCCCGAATTGCGTCATGCGCTCAAACCACTCCTCCACGCCGGGGAAGAACTCAAGATCCCGTCCGAAGCCCACGAAGCTCTCCCGCCGAATCGACCGCTTTGCCGCTCTTGCCCTCTCCAGCATCACAAACATGTAGGCCAGTATCCCGTCCATCTTCTCTTTCGAGGCCAGCCCGTTCGATTCCCGCCAGAACTCCTCAGCCGTCATGTTCACGTTGGGTATGAAGCCGTACTCCTGCATATCTCTCGTGCACAGCGTCTTGTCGAAGTCGTACATCAGCGCCACAGTGGCTTTTTCGTTTTTCATAAAATCACCGCTTTCAAATTTCGCTCAAATCTGCTATTATTGTATTACAACTTCATGAAAATTACAAGATGATGCAAAAACGATACATGATTGATGTAATATGCAGATAATTAATGTGAGGGAGTGTTACACAAATGGTGCGGATACTGATAGTTGACGACGAGCGCCCCATCGCGACGCTCATAAAAATGAGCCTGACCAAGGCCGGCTACAACTGCGTTTGCGTCTACGACGGCCTCGCGGCGGCGGACCTTTTGGAGAAGGAGACCTTCGACCTTATCCTCCTTGACATCATGCTCCCCGGAGCCACGGGCTTTGAGCTCATGGACTACATACGCCCTCTTGGTGTCCCCGTCATATTCCTCACCGCCAAGGGCGACATAGCCGACAGGGTCCACGGCCTTAAGATAGGCGCGGAGGACTACATCGTCAAGCCCTTCGAGATAGTGGAGCTTTTGGCCCGCGTGGAGGTGGTCCTCCGCCGGTACAATAAGCTCGCCAGCGTCATAGAGATTGCGGGCCTGTCCATCGACACCCGCTCCATGCGCGTGACCCGCGACGGCGAGGAGATACCCCTCACGAACAAGGAATACAACCTCCTTTTGCTCTTTGCCCGGAACCCCGGCGCGGCCCTCTACCGCGAGACAATATACGAGCGGGTCTGGGGCGGGGACTACAACGTGGGGAGCCGCACCGTGGACCTGCATATCCAGCGCCTGCGCCGTAAGGTGGGCTGGGAGGACAAGCTCGTCTCCGTCCACAAGGTGGGCTACCGATTGGAGGCCGGGTCATGAAGCTGAGGGTCAAGCTGACGCTGGGCACGGTGGCCCTTTTAGCCCTTATTTTCGGCATCTGCGGGAGCCTGCTCATCTCCGCCTCCTTCGACGCCATGCTCCAGAGCGAGCGCCAGTCGGCATTGGGCTCCTACAACACGGTCCAGAACACCCTTCAGCTTGTAAACTCCATCTCCACCCAGTCCGGCCTTGAGGACATCGTGGCCGCCCTGCGCTCACTTGGCGGCGGCTCCCTCTGGGACGGCGTATTTTTGCGCACCGGCGATACGCTCCTCTACGCCTCCGGCGGCATACCTGATGGCGTTACCCCGGAGCGGATAGATACCCGCACCGGCCAGTGCGCCGTCAGCTACTGGACCGGGGAGGGCAGCCAGTACCTTCAGGTCTCCGGGAGCGTCAACGTAAATAACCAGCGCCTGTCCGTCTATATCCTCACCGACATCTCCCACATCTACGACCTTCGCGACTCCCAGCTTGCCACCTACCGCAGGCTCCTTATTTTGACCGTCATAATCGGCGCGGCGGGCTCATGGCTCATGGCGGCCTTGCTCACCCGCCCCCTCACCCGTCTTGCCAGGGCCTCCCGGAAGATAGCTCAGGGGGACCTTACAAGCCGCGCCAACGTCACCAGCGGCGACGAGCTTGAGACGCTGGCCGGGGAATTTAACGACATGGCCGACAAGCTGGAGGCCAACATCGCCGAGCTTCAGGACTCGGTCCGCCGCCAGACGGAGTTCATGGGCTCCTTCGCCCACGAGCTCAAAACGCCCATGACCAGCATCATCGGCTACGCGGACCTCATACGGCGGCGTATGCTCACCGCCGAGGAGGAGCAGGAGGCCGCAAACTACGTCTTCTCCGAGGGCAGACGGCTTGAGAGCCTGTCCATCAAGCTCCTCGACCTTCTCATACTCAAAAAGCGCGACTTTGAGCTCAAGGTCTCCTCACCCTCCGCCATCATAGCCGGCATCGTCCGCGTCATGCGCCCTCAGCTGAGCGAATACGACATCACCCTCCGCTACCGTGCCGCGGAGGGCAGGTGCCTTCTTGAGCCCGACCTTGTGAAATCCCTCATAATAAACCTCGTGGACAACGCCCGAAAGGCCATGGACTCAGGGGGAGCCATATTCATATCCTCTGAGATGACCGACACCGGCTGTACCGTCTCCGTAACGGACAACGGCCGGGGCATACCTGAGACGGAGCTTGCCAAGATAACCGAGGCATTTTACCGGGTGGACAAATCCCGCTCCCGCGCCCAAGGCGGCGCGGGGCTGGGGCTGGCTCTCTGCAACGAGATAGCGGCCCTCCATAATGGGAAGCTGGACATACGCTCCGTGGAGGGCAAGGGCACCAGCATCACCGCCATACTGAACGGAGGCCGGGCAGATGAAGCGTGAAAAAAATACCTCTCCGGGCAAGGCCCGCCTGTTCCTTACAAAGCTTTTCCGCAATAAGGCCATCATAGTCTACCTTCTTGCCATACTGCTTTGCGTGGCAAGCTTCTTCCTCCCCGGCATAGTCCTCTCCATACGCGACAGGGCCCTATCAAGCTCCAACGAGACCGTCCCCGTGGAGGAGGTACAGCTGAGCCTCCTATCCGAGCTCAGCACCGCCCAACAGCTGGCGCTGGTGGGCGACTCCGGCGCCACCGTGGTGCACGTATCCTCCGGCCACAATTTTGACGAGGAAAGCGCCCGAAGCCACGCCAATACCCTTGCGCGTGGCATGTCCCTTTTAGATAAGGGCGTCTCCGAGTTTGAGGTAACACTGACCCCCCAACTCATAGTGGCGGCGGACAACAGCGCCCTTCTCACATGGACCGCCCGGTACACCTCCGACTCCCGCGACGTGACGCTCATCTTCTCCGACGAGTCCGGCCTGTGTCTGGGCTTTCGCCAGAGCTCCTACCCCCACGGCAAGGCCGCCCTCTCCGGGGCCGGCATCAGCGGTACCGAGGACACCTCCCCCTCCGGCTCCGGCGGCTCATGGGTGCCCTCAAGCGGCAAAAATCCCGGAAGCTCCGCCGACTCCATGTCCATAGAGGGGTATCTGAGCCTCATCTCCCGTATCCTGTCCCCCCTGGGCGTGGAGTTCAGCGAGGTCTCCGCCACCTCCGACGAGTCCGTCTCCGCCATAATCCCCTACGACAACACCTACTACTCCATGCCCGTCTCCATTCACAGCGTGGAGCAGGACGGCTACACCTACGCCCTGCACATCAACGTAAATATGTAGCCCCTCCTCTTAAGAGGAGGGGGCAGGGGGAGGAGCCCGCCCCTCCAAGTTTTCCGTTTTTTTGCCGTTTTGTTACACCGCCTTGTCAATTTATATGCACCCCTCCCTTACAATGTCCCCACATTGTAAGGGAGGTTTTTTCCATGCACAAACGCCGGCGGCGGCCCGCCACGGGCTTTTTCTGCCTTATTTTATTCTCGCTTCTCATCTCCGCCCTTCTCATCTCTTTAGCCGGGAAGAAGGACCCCCCAAAGCCCATCGTCTACTCATCACACCCCGAAAATGACGCCTCACCCGGCGTAAGCTCCGGCGCGACCGCCGCCGAGCACTCCCCCGGCACGACCCCCACCGCCCCCGTTGCCTCTCACTCCCCCGACGAGCTCCCCGAACAACCCAGAAAGCTCTACGACCGGATACCTGAGGCCCGCGACTTCGCCCTTGGGTGCTTGGACCCCCACGACGAGCCGAAGCCTGAGGACATCGACTTATCAGACCTCGACCTCACCTCCGTCCCCGACCTTCACCAGTGGGACGAGCGCTGGGGCTACGCCAAATACGCCGGCAACTTCTTCGGCCTTTCAGGCTGCGGCCCCACGTGCCTGAGTATGGCCGCCATGTACCTCACCGGCGACAGGAGCCTGAACCCCCTCTACGTGGCCCGCTACGCCGAGGAAAACGGTTACAGCTACGACGGCAAGGGTACCGCCTGGGCCCTCTTTACCGACGGCGCCTCCGGTCTCGGCCTTCGCTCCCGTGAGCTCCCTCTCGTACAGAGCATGATAGACCTCTCCCTTGACCGTGGAGGCCTCGTGGCCCTCGTCCTCGGCCCCGGCGACTTCACCGACTCCGGCCACTTTATCTTGATCGTCGGCCGCACCGACGCCGGCTACATCATTCGCGACCCCAACTGCCCCCAGAACACCGCCCAGACCTGGACCTACTCCCGCCTCCAACCCCAGATCCACGACCTCTGGTCCCTCGATAAACTATAACCCCCTCCCGCCCCTCAGCCTCCCCTTGTTAAAGGGGAGGACAGCCGCGAAGCGGCAGGAGAGGTTCAGCCCCTCCCCATGGGAGGGGTGGCCGCGCGTAGCGCCGGCCGGGGTGGGCCGAATATCCGTACTCCCGTCCCCACAAAAGGTTGCGCCTTACGGCGCGTATTAAAAAGGGAGGGTTTAGAACCCTCCCCTACGCCATTTATTGGTAATCTACCATTCCCCCCGTAGGGGCGGGTTCCAAACCCGCCCGTCCCCTCGTCCCGCCCGCAGGCGACACCCCAGCCTTCCCCGCTTAGGCGGGGAAGGTGGCCCCGCAGGGCCAGATGAGGTGGGATACGCGGCCCGCAGGCCGCAACCTCATTTTCTCCTCTGGCTCCGCATCAACGGAGGAGCTGTCGCCCGCAGGCGACTGAGGAAGCGAGGCCCCCGACTACCCCCGCACCCCCAATCTCCCGCAAATCCAGCCCCTCCCCTTGGGAGGGGGTAGGGGGTGGGCCGTGTCCCTCGCCCCCCTCCCCCCACGGAGGGGTCTATTTTCCCGAAAATTTTCCCTCAAAAGATTGTTTATTTCTTGACAATCTACCGTAAGTATCCTATAATTCAATTACGTCAACCAAACATGTTGTGGTTTTCTCAATTCCGCCCCTTTCGGCCCCCAACATGGTGTGACGGAATACGCACAGAAAAATGAGGGATCAAATATGAAAAAACGCGTGTTCGGAATAATTTTAGCGCTGGTGCTGACCGCCTCGCTGCTGCCCGTGGCCACCGGGGCCCGCGCCGGCTATACGCCCGCCCCCGTCAGCTCCCACTATTTTTACGACCAGCTGGGCGTCCGCGCCAAGGCCATCTACGATAAGCTCCTCTCCGAGTTCACCGGGAGCGGAAAGGCCGACTACTACGCGGGCACAAAGTCCATTGACCTTATGGGCCTCAAGTCCCCCTCCGGCGCCGTGCTTGTGACGGGCGCCGACGTGGACGCCTACGTGGCCGGCGACAAGGCCCTTTTCAACGACTTCTCCGCCGCCAAGGACGCGCTGGACCTTGACCACTCAGAGCTTTGGTACATAGACTCCGGCTATCTCTCCTTCCGGGTGGCCCGCGGCGGCGACGGCTACCACGTGCTGGTGGGCCCCGGCCGTGGCCCCACCTACCTTCTGGGCGGCCAAACCATAGAGGACGTGGCCGAAAAGGACGCTGAGGTCCGCGCGGCCATCGACGCCATCTGCGACAACGCCGTAAAGAGCCTCAACGAGGCCATGAAGCAGGGCTCCTACTCCGAGGCCGACAAGGCCGCGGCACTGGTGTCCTCCGTCCACGACCAGGTCACCGCCGGTATCCACTACCGCTACGAGATCGAGTGCCATGACCCGGCCAACGCCAAATATATCCGCACCCTCTACGGCATGGTGACCCACGAGGGCGTCTGCGAGGCATACGCCCGCACGGTACAGGTGTGCCTTACCCAATTGGGCGTGGAGTGCGTACTTGTCCACGGCCTTCAGACTAAGGGCACCCCTGAGGACCACATGTGGAACGAGGTCAAGATCGGCCAAGGCTGGTACGCCGTGGACGCCACCTGGGACGACCCGCTGGTTGCCGACTACACCGGCAAGCGTGACCTCACCTTCAAATACGGCCTTGACGGCCGTGAGACCAACACCTACCTCATGGTGGGCCAGATGACCGTGGGCGAGCATTGGATCCCCTCCGGCTACGTCTCCACCGGCAATTTTGAGTTCACCTACCCCGCCATCGAGACTACCTCCTACTCCGGGGCCGTGGCCTTCAGCGACCACGACGGCCTTCAGGTCCACTACTCCGCCGGAGGTACCATGGAGGGCGTACCCGCCGGCGTGTTCTCCGTGACCTATCAGGGCATGGACGCCGCTCAGGCCAGAGCCAAGGGGCTCTACTTCATAATCCGCATGTACGACTACCACCCCGACGGCACCGCCGACGTGATGGACGAGTGGTACTACGCCGACGCCACATTCCTCCTCTCCCATAACAACCCCTATTTCGGCGACTACGGCGGGGCGTTGCGCATCTACACCCCCACCTGCGAGTACGTGGAGGTGGGCGTCACCACCCGTGAGCCCGACCACCGGGATCAGTGGACCGGCAACGCCTCCACAAGCTACCTGACCAAACACCCCGACGCCGGCTATTTCCACGGCGACGAGAGCGAGATAATCGCCCAGACGGGCATGATGTACAACGTAAACTCCAAGTACGAGGCTCCCCCCTACGTGCTCACTCAGACCCCCGCCCCCAACGGCAACGCCACCGCGGGCTATGAGTACCGCGTGGTCGTGACCTACGACGACGACCTGAGCCACCCCCTGGCCGCCACCGCCTCCACCCCCGACGCGGTGAAGGCCGCCGGCACCCCCGTCCGGGTCCACTATACCACTATACAGCAGGACCTCCACACCGGCGGCGATAAGTATGTCAGCATCGCCGGAAAACTCCCCTTCGACACCGACCGGGACGGCGTGGTGGACATGACCGGGAGCTACACGGATTTCAAGTGGATATACAAATACGCCGGGACCCCCGACCTGTGCCCCAACCGTGAAAAGCACAAGGACGGCGTCTGCGATGTGAGCTCCGGTTGCGCCATAACGGGCGTGGAGTTCAACTTCCGGGCCTCCGACCAGTGGATAGACGACGTGACCGAGTATAACTTCTCCATCGAGGGCGTGGTGGGCTCCCGCTCAAATAAGGCCCCCAACCACTTCTCCTTTATCTGCGTGGTCCCCGGCCTGTGCCCCGCCTGCTACCGCTCTCAGGGCATCGACTGGAACCTGTGGGGCCAGCCCACCCTTCTTGACGCCCCGGAGAACCTCGACCTTCTGGGCATGGCCCGCTCCGGCGGCACCGACAGCGCCACCCTCTCCGCCCTCAGCGCCCAGATGAACACCAACGACATAAACGGCCGCCTCATGCTGGTGGTGGAGGACAAGAGCAAGGGCTCCGGCAACCGCGAGGAATACGAGAAGATAAACGGCCTCATGGAGACAAAGACCGGCTACAACGATAAAAACGTGCTGGCCTCCTCCGTATTCGAGATAAACTTCAACCGCCTGTGCCCCATGGTGAAGCTCAAGCCCAACGCCGGCCAGTCCCTTCGCGTTCAGGTTGGCTACCCCGCCGGGGTGACCTACGAGGACATCGGCAAGGACGTGGAGCTTAAGGCCTACCACTTCACCCGTTGCGACGCCAATAACCGGTGCGAGTATTATACCGACAAGAACCACAAAGACGGCGAGCACATCGTAAGCGTGGAGGAGATAACCATCGTCCCCACCCCCTACGGCATGGTCATAATGTGCGACGCCTTCTCCCCCTTTGAGATAGTGGCCGTCAAAAAATCCGGCGCGGCCTCCGCGTCCGGCTCCGGCACCGTGGTGGTAGTGTCCAGCGAGGGCGGCGTGGTCTCCGTGGACGGCCACGACGCCGTTGGCACGTCCGGCAACGTAAAATTCGCCTCCGCCGCCGTCGCCAAGACCTTCACCGTGAAGCCCGACGCGGGCTACGTTGTGGACACCGTCTCCTTGGGCGGCACGAACATTAGCGTGACGGACAACACCTTCACCGTCTCCGGCGTCACAAAGAACGACGTGCTGAACGTGACCTTCGTGCCTGAGTCAGTCCGCGAGAGCGACGCCGTAAGCGGCCTTACCGCCGTGGCCGCCGGGGCCTGCGCCCACGCCCACACCAAAAAGGACACCTCCGGCCCCGCCGAGAAGGCCCCCACCTGCACCGAGCCCGGCTACGCCAGGGCCATAATCTGCACCGACTGCGGCCAGACCGTGACCCCGGCCCACGAGATACCAGCCGCGGGCCACAAGGAGGTGGTCTCCACACCTGAGGTCCCCGCCACCTGCACAAAGGACGGCAAGGCCGCCGTGTCAGTGTGCTCCGTCTGTAAGGCCACCGTCTCCGGCGGCGAGGTGATCCCCGCCACGGGCCACACCTTCTCCCACTATAAGAGCGGCACTCCCACCTGTCAGGGCCTCACAAAGACCGCCACCTGCGTCAAGTGCGGCGTTAAGGAGACCGTCTCCGTCCCCGGCGGCGCGGTGGACCACAAATTTACGAAATTCACCGTCGTCACCCCCGCCACCTGCTACTCAAACGCCATCGAGGAGGCGAGCTGTGACTACGGTTGCGGCGTGACCGTACGCCGCGAGAAGGAGGGCTCCGCCGTCGCCCACAAGATAGGCAAGGACGGGCTGTGCACCGTCTGCGGCGCCTATCCCTGTAGCGCCGGGCATAAGCTCATCGAGACCGCCGCCGTGGCCGCCACCTGCGTCAAGGACGGCCACACCTCCGGCATAAAGTGCTCCGTCTGCGGCTACTGGGCCGTCCCTGAGGAGCTTGTACCCGCCACCGGCCACACCTTCGCCGATACCGCCTCCGGGTCAAAGTGCCTGGTCTGCGGCGTCGCCCGCTGTGAAAAGCATAAGGAGGCCCCCGTCCCCACCGTGGCCGCCACCTGTGAGACGGAGGGGCTCACCGGCGGCAAGCGGTGCTCCGTCTGCGGCGACATACTTGAAAAGCCCACCGTCGTCCCGGCCCTTGGCCACGATTGGGACGTCGACAGCGCCAAGTGGCACTGGTCCACAAACGGCGAGCCCTCGGCCTGCGTGACGCTCACCTGCAAGCGCGAGGCCAAGACCCGCTGTGTCGTGGCCACCCTCACGGAGCTTAGCGGCAAGGACCCCGTCAGGTCCACCTGCTCCAAGGCCGGCTCGGCCCTCTACACCGCCGTGGTGGCCCTTGGTAGCGGCGAGCCCCTGACGGCCACCCGCACCGTGGCCCTGCCCATAGATCCCACGGCCCACGCCGCCATAGTCGACGCCCTTGAGATCACCGAGGCCACCTGCGCCCGCCACGCCACTCGCACATACGAGTGCGCCGAGTGCGGCGAGAATATATTTGAGATCGTCGAGGGCGAGCTCCCGGCCCACAAGATGGCCCTTGAGCACATCGCCCCCACCTGCACCGAGGCCGGTTACAGCGCCAACATCTGCACCGAGTGCGGCGTTGAGGAGAAGATAGTGGGCTCCGACGTCCCCGCCATTGGCCACCGCTACGAAAACGGCAAGTGCGTCCATTGCGGCCTTGCCGAGCCCAAGCCCGTCACCTTCCTTGACGTACCGGCCGGCGAGTGGTATGAGAGCGCCGTCTCCTACGTCGTGGCTCACGGCCTCATGGACGGCGTGGGCAATAACCGCTTCGCGCCCAAGAACGACACCACCAGGGCCCAGCTTGTGACCATACTTTATAGGCTCGAAGGCGAGCCCACGGCCCCGGCCGGCAAGTTCACCGACGTACCCGCGGGCCAGTGGTACTCCAAGGCCGTCTCATGGGCCGCCGCCAACGGCATAGTGGACGGCTACAACGACGGCACCTTCAAGCCCATGCAGGCGCTGACAAGAGAGCAGATGGCAAAGATACTCTACGGCTACGCCAAATACAAGGGCCTTGACATGACGGTGACCACCGGCATCGACGGCTACTCCGACGCCTCGTCCGTACACAACTGGGCCGTCATACCCATAAGCTGGGCCATATCCAAGGGCCTTATCGGTGGCGTCGGCGCCGCCGGCGGTGTCACCCTGTCGCCATACGGCAGCTCCGTCCGCGCCCAGACGGCAACGGTCCTCATGCGCCTCTGCGAAAACGTCCTGAAATAAGCCCAAGCCTCCCCTTGTTAAAGGGGAGCCGGATAAAACGGTAGCGCCCTGCGGCGCGTATTGAAATAGGGGAGGGTTTGGAACCCTCCCCTACGACTATTTTGGCCGCTTTTCCGTTTGACCCGCCCGTCCCCGCGTGCCCCCCAATATCCCGCAAACCATGCCCCTCCCTTGGGAGGGGGTAGGGGGTGGGGCGTGTCGCCCCTCCTCCCTGAGGAGGGGGCAGGGGGAGGAGCCTGAATTACACCCTCGCCCCCAAATGTTGCGCCCTCGGGGAACGGTTTGTCAAGAGGTTTTTGCGAGATTGTCTAAATTAAATTCTTGAGCGGTGGAAGTACCGCCCA
>CANREY010000022.1 GCA_947629755.1 uncultured Oscillospiraceae bacterium
GGAGCGAGAGGGTCGTAATACCCACCTACGACATCGGCGAGGCGGAAAGGCTGCTCTCCCGATGCGAGGATAACTACTACTACCGGGCCTATTACGCCCACGCTCTTGGGGACGACGGCAGAGTAGACGGGCTTCTCGCCGCCGCCGAGGCCGCGCCCACTGTCTTCGCCTTATGGACCTTGCCCATTACGGGCTGGCGCAGATAAAAGAATAAAAAGCCGGCAAGGGCCTCTTGGTCCTTGCCGACAGTCGAATATGGGCGATTTATACGCTCTCCGCGTTTTTGATAAGACACTTGCGGAGGGAAAAGAGGGAGAACATGGCGGTGAGGGCGGCGACGGCGCTGGCAAGGCCGCAGAGTATGGCGATCACGGTCTGAGCGTTGTCCCAGAGCTCGAAGGGCAGGCTGAAAAGTACGTCGGTAACCGCCATAAGCGTCACGTAGACCGTCCGGCGGTTGATGAGCCTTCTGGCGATCGGGGAGCCTTGGGGCTGATAGCGCTCCGCCAAGGCGGCCATGTCGGTGAGGAACTGGAAGTGGAAATACAGCCCCGCCACGGACACAAGAATATCCAAAGGGGTAAATAGGCCGTCAAGGCTCATTCCGGCAAAGGAGGCCAGCCAGTCGGCGCCGTTCCAAATCGCAAGTATTATACAAAGCGGCCGCAGAAGCCCAAGCTCCCGGCGCTCACCGGAGAGCTTGCCGATGGCGGACAGCATAAGGAGGTACCCCACGAAGGCGGGGAGGATACTCACGGAGCCGATGTTGATGTTGATGTGGAGAAAGAAGTACCCCCAGGCGGCCTGAGAGACGCCGGAGGTCAGGCGACGGAGGCTTTCATACATATATATCCCCTCCTTCAGCCGGCCTGAGCGTCAGCTCCGCCGATTTTTCGCCGTTGAGATAGAGGTCGGCGGCGTAGAGCTCCGGAAATGTGGGGTCGCCGCCCCATTCCCCTCCTCCTGACAGGAATATGGGGCCGTCCCACCAGTCGTCCCGGAGGGAGGTGTCGCCCCACTGGCTGCCGTCGGTGCTTCCGCCGGTCTCCCCGGATTTAGGGGTGCGAAGTACCGGCCGCACCTCCCCCGACTTAAGCACCGCCGCGGATACGCCGACGCGGTCATAAAGGGCCCTGTTCTCCTCCGGGCCGGTGTAATCGGCTAAAACGGTCTCCTGGGTCTCTGAGAGGAATTTGCCGTCGGGCACGGGTGTCATGTCCGGCTGGGAGTAGCCGAAAACGTCGGGCTCGGTGCGGCTGTCCACGTAGGACAAGGTCTGCCGGAGGAGACGGACGGTGAAGTCCGCCGCCGCGTCCTTGTATTCAATGTACGGAAGGCCCAGATCTACGCCGTCACGCTCATCACGCTGGCAGGTTTTGGCGTCGCCAAGGGCCGTCACCACCCAGCGGCCATTCTCCCGATAGGCGCGGAGGGGCTGGACCGTGACCCAGCGCTCGGAGGAGTTGCCGCTCCAAGTCTCGCCCTCCGGGGCGCTTTGGAGGGTCAGGACAAGAACGCCCTCCCAGCCGCCGTTATTTTCGGCAAGGTTGTATATGCCGTAGCCGAGGGAGCGGTCGTAGACGTCCTTATGGCTTAAATCGGCGTCAAACCAGCTTCGACCGCCGTACTCAGACCAGCTCCCGGCGAGGGCGTCCTGCTCGGAGAGGGGCGCGCACATGGCCCGGTAGTCGTTGCGGCCCGTTATGACGGCCTTGGCGTAGGTATCGAAAGCCCCGGCGAAGGTCACGCAACGGGTTGTGCGGGCGGAGGCCAAGTCGATGTATTTATCCCCGGTGTCCGTTACGGTCCGGGCCCGCGCACCCGCGAGGATTGGGCAGACGAGCACCAGCAGTATGCACACGGACACGAGCCTCATACCGGCGGGGTAGAGCTTAAATCTGACTATGGCCTCTATGCGCCGGCGGACGTTCCGGCTGCCGTTGGCCATGGAGGAGGTGCCGGGGACACGGGCGTATTTTTCGTCGGCCATACTCAGCAGTATCCGTCCGTAGTCCCGCCGGTCCTCGCCCTCCAGCCGCTCCAGTACCCGCTGGTCGCACAGGGCCTCCAAATCGTTTGATGCCATGTCGGCGCACAGCCACAATAGGGGGTTGCACCAGTGGAGGCACCGGAAAAAGGCTATGACCAGCCCCCAGACAGCGTCGCGGTATTTAAGGTGTAAAAGCTCGTGGAGTATGACCTTGCTGTCGGTCTCCCTGTCCGCGGGCAGCGCCAGCACGGGCCGGAAAATGCCGCAGACGAAGGCCGTCTGAAGGCCGCGAAGCTCCACGGCCCTGCATACCGGAAGGTCGTAGGCGTCCGCCACGGCCTCGATCTGCCCGGCAGGCATCGGGCGGCCCTTTTTAAGGGCCAGACGGAGACGGACGTAGGAGAGAATGTATTTCGCCGCCAGCGCCGCCGCGCCGGTAAGGTACGCGATGTACAGCCAGTCCCAAAGTGAGGCGGGGGCATAGACGGGCGGCAGGGGCACGGGAGCCGTGACATAAGTCAGCGCGCCAAATTTTCCGGTGAGGGCGGATCTCACCACCTCCACCAGCATCGGCCAGTTTATGAGACAGTAGCGCCCCATGAGCCCCGCGGGCATGAGCAGGACCGCCCAAAGCACGCCCCAGGCGGCAAACTGCCAGCGGGGCGACAGCTTGTCCCGGAGCATGGCCTTGACGGCGATGAGCAGCAGCGCCACCCCGGAGGCGGTCAGGGTCTGAAGAAGAAAGCCCCAGATGTCCCGCATATTTTACACCTCCATATCGTCAAGGAGCCTTTGAAGCCGCTCCTTCTCCTCACGGGAGATGGAGCTGTCCTTCAAAAACGCCGCCACTAAGTCCCCGGCGGAGCCGTGGTAGACGCTCTCAAGAAAGCCCCGGCGGGCCTCGGAGCGGCACTCCTCGCGGCTCAGCGCCGCCCGGTAACGCCGCGGGGAGCCCTCCCTGTCGATGGACACCAGCCCCTTGGCCTCCATACGGGTAAGGTAGGTGAGAACGGTATTCCTGTTCCACTCCGTCCTCTCCGCCAAGGCCCCCGTCAGCTCCCCCAGCGTCGCCCCGCCGCTCTCCCACAGCGCGTCAAGCACCGTCCATTCACGTTCAGAAAGTCTCATATTTTCGCCTCCTACAACTGTAAGCATGGTAATATACTACACTTGTAGGAGCAGGTTGTCAAGAGGGGAAAGTGAAAAAGGTCGCGCATAAGGCGCACATCTAAAACGGGAGGGTTTGGAACCCTCCCCTACGGTGATATTTGGGAAATCTACCGTTTGACCCGTAGGGGCGGGTCCCAGACCCGCCCGTCCCCCGCCGCGCGGGTACCCCCTTTTTGGAAATGGGGGCAGGGGGAGGAGGACGGATATTCGGCCCACCCCGGCCTGTCGCTTCGCTCAGGCCACCCCTCCCAAGGGAGGGGCTTGGGGGGGAGCACGCGGGGGAGGGCTCTAAGAAATCAGCTCCTGCTACGCACGACCCCTCAGGCCCTGCGGGGCCAGCTCCCCATTAAAACGGGGAGCCGGGGGTTTTCGCCTGCGGGCGGGACGGAGGGACGCAAAAAAGGGCGGTCAGAGACCGCCCTTTGGAGGTGATTTGGAATTGTGAATGAGGGGATCACTCGGCGGAGATCATGTAGTAGTACACGGGCTGGCCGCCGGAGATGAGTTGGGTGTCGGCGTCGGGGAAGGCGGCGCGGAGCTTGTCGGCAACGGCTTGTGCGGCCTCCTCGGTGACGTCCTCGCCGTAAAATACCGTCAGGACCTCAGGGTCGAAGTCCCGCACCGCGTCGGCGATGCCGCCGATGAGCCGGGCGAGATCCGAGGTGTTGCAGAGAAGCTGGTTCTCCAAAAGCGCCAGATACTCCCCTGAGTGTATCTGGGCCCCGTCAAACTCGGAGTCCCTTGCCGCATAGGTCACCAGCGCCGTGTGGACCGTGCCGCAGGCGTCGGTCATGGCCTCGGTGAGGTCCTCAGCCGACATGGTGTCGTCATAGCAGACGAGGGCCGAGATGCCTTGGGGGACGGTCTTTGAGGGAATGACCACCACGTTTTTATCGGTGAGCCTGTCGCACTGCTGGGCGGCCATGATGATGTTCTTATTGTTGGGAAGGACGAAGACGGTCTCCGCCGGTACGGACTGGACGGCCCTCAATATGTCCTCGGTGGAGGGGTTCATGGTCTGGCCGCCGGTGACGACCGCGTCCACGCCGAGATTTTTGAATACGGCCTGCATACCGGCTCCGGCACACACGGCCACCAAACCGTAGGGCTTCTCCGGCGGCACGTCCACGGGCCCGGACTGCTCCATGGCCTCCAGCTCCTTCTCCACGGCCTCAAGATCGTCGGTGGACTGGGCCTTTCTTCCCGCGGCCAGATCGTCGCGCTGGGTGACCATGTTCTCTATTTTGGCAAGCTCCAGTACCCCGTACTGCTGGGCGGCGTTCAGGGCGTCGCCGGGGGTGTTGGTGTGGACGTGGACCTTGAATGCCTCGTCGTCCTCGCCGATGACCAGGCTGTCGCCGATGGAGCTCAAATACTCCCTGAAGGGGTCCAGATCCACGTCGGGGTCCTTCTTTCTCACGATGAACACGGTGTCGAAGGCGAAGGTTATCTCCTCATCGGAGAGATTCGCGAAGTCCGCCCCCTCGCTGTCGACATCGTCCCCGTCGGTGGCTGTGTGCTCCACGGGGGTGCCGTTGACGGCGGCGAGCATACCCCGGAGGATATACATAAAGCCCTTGCCGCCCGCGTCCACCACGCCGGCCTTCTTCAAAACGGGGTTCTGGTCGATGGTCCCGGCCAGGGCCTTATCCCCGGCGGCGATCATGGCCTCAAAGAGCCCCTCGAAGTCGGCGCCGGACTCGCAGTATGTACGGCCCGCGTCGGCTGTGAGGCGGGAGACGGTGAGAATGGTCCCCTCGGTAGGCCGCATGACGGCCTTGTAGGCCACCTCCACGCCCCGCGTCAGGGCGGCGGCGAAGTCGGCGGCGGAGCATACGTCCTTGCCCTTCAGGCTCTTGCCGATGCCCCGGAAAAGAAGGGAGAGTATAACGCCGGAATTTCCTCTCGCTCCCCGCAGAAGGGCGCTTGCCACGGCGTCGGCGCAGGCGGTGACGGTGCCGCAGCTGTCGGACCTGAGGGCCGTAACGCCGGAATTGAGCGTCAGGCTCATGTTCGTGCCGGTGTCGCCGTCGGGGACGGGGAAGACGTTGAGCTCGTTTATCTGTTTCTTGTTCTGCTCCAAAAGCGCCGCGCCGGAGATTATCATTGTCTTCATAAGCGCGGCATCTATCGTCTGTACCAAGGCTTTGTCCTCCATCAATCAATACTTACCGAGTCGACAAACACGTCAACGGACTTGACGTCGATACCGGTGGCCTCGGTGACCTTGTATTTGACCTCACTGATTATACTGCTGCACAGGACCGGAATATTCACGCCTTGGTCGATGATAATGTGCAGGTCGATGAGGATATAATCCTCCCCGTAAGCGATGTGGACGCCCCGGCCCATGGCCTCAGGCTTAAGAAGATGTACAAGTCCGTCGGTGACGGAGCGCATAGCCATGCCCTTCACACCGAAGCAGCTTGTGGCCGCGTCCCCCACCAAGGTGGTGATCACCTCAGGCGCGATGGAGATCGTGCCGCGGCTCGTTTTAAATCTGACCATACATACACCCCTTTCAAAGTTGTGTTTGTGTTCTTTATTATAATACATTTTCCCCCGGCGCACAAGATGGTAAAAGCACTATTTTTATCCTTTTCGCGCTCATCTTCGGCGTTGGAATGACATAGTTTCGGCAAAAAACACGGCGCTATTTGAAAAAACAGTCATTTTTCTGAAGAAAATAACCCACGCGGGTATTGAATTATCGGACAAAATAGTGTAAAATAAATTGGAAGAAGGGAGGTCAGACCGTGGATAAAAAGAAATTGGCGGCTTTACTATCCGTTATCGCGCTGGTGATAGCCGCGGTGACGGCCATCATCGTATTCCGCAAACGCATAGCGGGCCTGTTGAGCTCCCTTAAAAAGAAGGAGACGGACGCCCCCGGACCGGAGTTCACCCCGGAGGAGATAGAGGTCTTTGCCGATATATAAAAGCTTCCCCCGCGGCGCACGCGGGGGATAATTTTTAGCCGATGAATGTCTCAAGCTCGTCCTTTCCCACGAGCCCCACGGACGTCCCGGCGGGGGCGCCGTCCTTGAAGAGCATGAGGGTGGGCACGCTCATGACGTTGTAGGTCATGGCAAGGTCCGGGGACTGGTCCACGTCCACCTTGTAAAAGTCGGCCTTGCCGGCCTTCTCGCCCTCGACCTTTTCGAGTATGGGGGCCAGCATTCGGCAGGGGCCGCACCAGGTGGCGAAGAAGTCCACCACCACGGGCCTTTCGCTTTTCAGTACCTTTTCCTCAAAGGAATCGCTTTTTATTATCTCAGCCATAGGTCTTTCCTCCTTTCTTTGGTGAAAACATTATAAATCTTTCCTCATTCCGTGTCAATTTATTTAAAGCTGTGTTATACTACATAAAGAATGATTTTTCTCATTGGAGGCGCGTATGTACGATCTTATCATAATCGGCGGCGGCCCCGCGGGGCTCACCGCGGCGGTCTACGCCCGAAGGGCGGGGCTTTCCACGCTTATACTTGAGATAACCGTCTGCGGCGGGCAGATAATAAACTCCCAGAGCGTGGAAAATTTTCCGGCCATAGAGGCCATAGAGGGCTGGAGGCTGGCGGACAACTGGCAAAAGCAGGCGCTCGGTCTTGGCGCGGAGCTCAAAAGCGCCGAGGTCGCGGGCGTGGAGCTTGACGGGGATATAAAGACCGTCCGCACAAACAAGGGGGATTTCGAGGCCCTGACGGTCATAATCGCCACTGGCGCGGGCCACCGAAAGCTGGACTGCAAAGGGGCGGCGGAGCTGTCCGGGAGAGGCGTGTCCACCTGCGCTTCCTGCGACGGGGCCTTTTTCAGGAATAGGCCCGTGGCGGTGGTGGGCGGCGGCAACACGGCCTTTGAGGACGCGCTGTACCTTGCCGGGATATGCGAGAGGGTCTATATCGTCCACAGAAGACGTGAATTTCGGGCCGAGAGGCGTCTTGTGGAGGCGGCTGAAGGTAAGACAAATGTTGAATTTTTGACGCCCTGCGTGCCGGAGGAGATATTGGGCGACGAAAATGACCGGGTCCGGGGCATGAGGGTCAAAAATCTTGAGACAGGCGAGATCCGGGAGCTTCCCACCCCCGGCGTCTTTACCGCTATCGGCATGGTGCCGGACACGAGGCGGTTTGAGAACGTCTGCAGGCTGGACGGCGACGGCTACATCGTGGCCGGGGAGGACTGCGAGACGGGCACTCCCGGCGTCTACGTGGCCGGGGACTGCCGTAAAAAGGCGCTCCGCCAGCTTGTGACGGCGGCCTCCGACGGGGCTGTGGCCGGGAGCGCGGCGGCTAAATTCGTCAATCTGAGGAAATAACGGAAAAGTAAAGAAAAGAAGGGATAAAAATGGAGAAGGTTACCGTAAAAATAAAGAAGCTGGACCCAAGGGCGGTCGTGCCCGCGAGGGGCTCGGAGTACGCCGCCGGGGCGGATCTGTGCGCGGTTTTGGATAATGACATCGTGATCGCCCCCGGCGAGACGGTGTTCATACATACGGGCCTCGCCGCCGAGATACCGGTGGGCTACGCGGCATTTATCTTCGCCCGGAGCGGCCTTGCCTCAAAGACGGGCCTCGCCCCGGCAAACAAGGTGGGCGTGGCGGACTCGGACTACCGGGGGGAGTACATGGTGGCGCTGATGAATCACTCAAGTAAGCCGGCCACCGTGTCTCCGGGGCAGAGGATAGCCCAGATGGTGGTCATGCCCGTGGCGTTCACGGATTTTGTGGAGGTCGACCAGCTCTCCGACACACAGCGCGGCGCGGGGGGCTTCGGCTCCACGGGTAAGTGAGAATGGGCGCGGAGCTTCTGGCCCCGGCGGGGGATATGGAGAGCTTGGAGGCGGCGCTGAGGTTTGGCGCGGACGCCGTCTACGTGGGCGGCGAGCTTTTACAGCTGAGGGCGAAGTCCGCCGGCTTTGACAAAAGCGCCATCGCTTTGGCGTCAGAGCGGGTCCACCGGGAGAAAAAGCGGCTCTATGTGGCGGTAAACTCCCTTGCGAACTGTGACGAGATACCCCTGGTGGGCGAGTACGCCAAGGCGCTATATGATATGGGCGTGGACGCGGCGATAGTCTCTGACCTTGGGGTCATATCGGAAATACGCAGGGCCGCGCCGGAGTTGGAGATACATCTGTCCACTCAGGCGAGCTGTATGAACTACGCCGCCGCCGCGGTCTACCACGATATGGGCGTGAAGCGGATAGTTTTGGCGCGGGAGACGACGGTCGGGGACATAGCCAAGATACGGGCAATGACGCCGAAAACGCTGGAGCTGGAGGCCTTCGTCCATGGGGCCATGTGTATGGCGGTGTCGGGCCGGTGCATCATAAGCTCATATCTCACGGGCCGGAGCGGCAACCGTGGCGAGTGCGCCCAGCCCTGCCGGTGGAGCTACGCCCTCACGGAGGAGAAGCGGCCGGGTGAGTACTTCCCGGTGGAGGAGGACGGGGGCTGCACGACTATATTAAGCTCCCACGACCTTTGCTGTGTGGACATGCTGGACGAGCTTGAAAAAGCGGGGGTCACGTCCTTTAAAATAGAGGGGCGAATGAAAACGGCCTACTACGTGGCAAGCGTGGTCAACGCCTACCGTATGGCTTTAAGCGGCGGGGATCTTGAATATTGCCGCCGGGAGCTGGAGGGCGTGAAGCACAGGCCCTACTCCGACGGGTTTTACCACGGATATGTCAAGAATAACCACATAAACGACGGCCGCTACCGGCATGAGTGCGTGTTCGTGGGGAACGTCATTGAAAACCGGGACGGATTTTTAAAGGTGAGACAGCGGAACAATTTCAAGGTGGGCGACGTACTTGAGATCCTGTCGCCGGGCCGCGCGGCGGAGAGCTTCGAGGTTACGGAGATCATGACGGAGAGCGGGGACAGGCGGAGCGCCGCGCCCCACCCCAACGAGATATTATATATCCCCTGCGGCGTGAGGGCGGAGAGCGGGGATTTTCTGAGGAGACGGGAGAATGGTTGAGGTATTGGCCCCCGCCGGGGGCCGGGAACAGCTCATAGCCGCCGCCAGATGCGGGGCGGACGCCGTGTATCTGGGCGCGGGGGGCTTCAACGCCCGGCAGAGTGCCGAAAATTTCGGCGGGGGACGGCTTTCCGAGGCCGTCTCCTATTGCCACGTCCGGGGGATAAAGACCCACGTCACGGTGAACACACTGGTGATGGACTCAGAGCTTCCGATGCTCGACGACACCATCGACGAGATAGCCCGCGCCGGGGCGGACGCGGTTATAATCCAAGATCTGGGCGTGGCCGCGAGGTTCAGAGAGCGGACGCCGGACATAGCCCGCCACGCCTCAACGCAGATGACTATACACAATCTGGACGGGGCGAAGCTGGCCGCCGATTTGGGCTTTTCCCGCGTTGTGCTGGCAAGGGAGCTCACCTTAAAGGAAATCGAGTACATCACCGCCCGGTGCGGTATAGAGACGGAGGTATTTATCCACGGGGCGCTGTGCATGTGCGCCTCAGGCCAGTGCTACTTAAGCTCCATGCTTGGGGGGCGGAGCGGCAACCGGGGCTGCTGCGCCCAACCCTGCCGCCTCGACTTCAATAACGGCGAGCGTGGACACGCCCTCTCGCTAAAGGACATGTCCCACATAAAATATGTGAAAGCCCTGTCGGAGGCCGGGGTCGCGTCATTTAAAATCGAGGGGCGTATGAAGCGGCCTGAGTACGTGGCGGCGGCCGTCACGGCGGTGCGTGCCGCCCTCGCCGGTGGACCGGTGGACGAGGAGACGCTGAGGGCCGTATTCTCCCGGAGCGGTTTTACCGACGGGTATATAACGGGAAAGCGGGACGCCACCATGTTCGGCTATCGGGAAAAGGAGGACGTCACCGCCGCCCAAGGGGTGCTGGGAAAGCTGGCGGGGCTCTATCGGAGCGAGAGGCAGTCCGTGCCGGTTGACATGACATTTGAGATGACGGCGGAAGGATCTAAGCTTACGGTGAGGTGCGAGGGCGACAGCGTGACCGTGGCCGGGGACAGGCCGGAGACCGCCATTAACCGCCCCACGGACGCTGAGAGCGCGAAGAAAAGCCTTGAAAAGACCGGCGGCACGCCCTATTTCGTGAGAGGATTTGAAGCCCGCGTCGCGCCGGGGTTCATGCTCCCGGCGTCGGCCCTCAACGCCCTCAGAAGGGAGGCCCTCGACAAGCTCACCGGGCTCAGGGGGAGGCCGAGGGAGGTTAACATAATTCAAAAACCGCCGGAGAAAATCGCCCCGGAGGGCCAATATTCCACAGAAGGTGGAAAAAAGCCGGAAATTTGGGGACGCTTCGACAGCGTTTTTCAATTTACGTGGGATTTCCCCCTCGATAAAGTAATTTTGCCGCTGAAAGAGGCCGAAAAAAGTCCCGATATTGTGGAAAATCATGGGGAAATGTTGATAATTGAGCTCCCGGCGCTCTCATTCGACAGTGAGAATTTGGAAAAGCGTGTGGCCGCTCTCCGGGACCGGGGGGCGGGGAGGGTCATCTGCGACAACCTCTACGGCATAACGCTCGCCAAGCGCCTCGGCATGGAGGTCTACGGCGGGGCGGGGCTCAACGTGATGAACAGCGCGGCCCTTTCGGAGCTTGCGCGTCTTGGCCTTTCCGCCGCCACCGTGTCCTTTGAGCTTAGCATGAATAAAATAGCCGCCCTGAGTGGGACGCTCCCACGCGGGATCGTGGCCTACGGCCGGCTTCCGCTCATGCGTTTTCGGGCCTGCCCCGTTATGGGGAAGGCCGGCTGCGGGGACTGCGACGGCCGCCGTGAGCTCACCGACCGCCGGGGAGTGAAATTCCCGGTCATGTGCTCGGAGCGAAAATACGGCACGCTCTTAAACTCCGTGCCCCTCCATATCGCCGAGAGGAACCTTCCGGCGCTGGACTTTTTGACGCTCTGGTTCACGCTTGAGACGCCGGAGGAGGTAAAGACGGTCATAGACCAGTACAAAAACGCCGTCCCCTCCGCGGCTCCACGCACTGGCGGGCTCTACTTCAGGCAGATACAGTGATTTGGGTCCTCGCCCCTCAGGCATGAGGGCCGGACTTTACGGAAATTTATTGACTTTTCTTTCCGAATGGAGTATATTAAAGGGTAAGTTTATTTGGTAAAAGAGTACGCTTATTCGGTGAAACAGTATGCGCAAGGGATTTGGAGTTTTGAGCGCCATCGTGTGGCTCACGCAATTTGGCATTTCCGTGGTGGGGCCGGTGGTCCTGTGCGTCTGGGGGTCCGTGTGGCTGAGAAGCCGCTTTGAGCTGGGGCCGTGGATCGTTGTTATCGGTGTGATCTTGGGCGTGGGCGGCGCGGCCTCCGGGCTCTGGTCGTCCCTTAAGGCCATGGACAGACAGGCAAAGAGCGACGATAAGGATTCAGGCGTGGGCTTTAACGAGCACAAGTGAGGTATTTTCCATGTACCACAACGACGCCGCCATACGGCAGTTTTTCAAAATAGCCATCTGCGTGGCGGGACTTACGGCGCTGGAGCTGGGGGTCTACGCCATTATCGGGCGCTTTAGCCTCAACGTGCTTTTCGGGGCGCTTTTCGGGGCGGCGGTGTCGGTGCTGAATTTTCTGGCGCTGACCGTGGTCGTCTCCCGTGCCGCCGACAGGGCGGAGGGGGGAGATCCGGGGAAGGCCAAGGCGGCGGTGCAGGGCTCCTCGGTGCTCCGGCTCCTTATTTTGGCGGCCATATACATAGTGGTTTTGAAAACTACATCTCTCGACCCGCTGGCGGCGGTGCTGCCGCTGGTGTTCGTACAGCTAAGCATTTATATTACCGAGTTTTTCCGCAAGGACGGTGAGAAAAAGTGAACGGCCCGAAAATTTATCTTCAGATAAACGGCATGAACATCATCACCCAGACGACTGTGTCCAGCTTTGTGGTGATGGTGCTTCTTTGCGTCGCCGGGTACTTTTTGGGCAGGAACCTGAAAAAACGCCCCGGCAAGATGCAGGTCATAACGGAGAAGGGCGTCACCATGATCTATAACCTCGTCGAGGAGACCATGGGCAAGCACAACTCCTACTGGACGCCCTACATAGCCACGCTCTTTTTAAGCTCCATCTGCGGGTCGCTTATCGGCATGACGGGCATCTTGAAGTCCACCACCTCGGATATATCCACCACCCTCACCTGGGCGCTGATGACAAGCTTTCTCGTGTGGGGCTGTACAATAAAGTACAGCGGCCTTAAGTCGTTTTTGAAGGGGTACATTAACCCCATGAACATAATCTCCGACATCGCCCAGCCCGTCAGCATGGCTTTCCGTCACTTCGGCAACATCATGGGCGGCGGGGTGCTGATGAGCCTTCTCTATTCCGCCCTTGCCGCGGGGAGCGCGGCCATTTTGGGGCTCATAAAGTCCTACGGCGCGCTGGAGATAGCGGCGGTGGGCGTGATCGGTATAGTCATACTTGTGTTCGGCTTCGGAAAGGGCAAGCTCTTGATGAAGATAGTGGGCGGGGCGGTCATAGCCCTTGCCGTTTCGGCGGCCCTTGAGTACTTCGGGGTCTTCGCCAAGGTGCCCATTTTGCAGATTGGCCTTCCCGGAGTGCTGAGCCTCTACTTCGACGTGTTCTCCGGTGGAGTTCAGGCGCTGGTGTTCTCGCTCCTCACCATGGTATATGTGGGCATGGCCTGCCCGCCCAGAGAGGAGAAAACAAAGTGATTTTGGCTCGTGAGAGCTCAAAATATAAATGCAATAAACAATAATACTTTCAGGAGGTAAATGTTATGAATATCGCGGAAGCCATAAAGGAAGCCGCCGTCGCCATCGGCGCGGGACTTTGCATGGGTATCGGAGCCATTGGCCCCGCTCTCGGCGAGGGCAACGCGGTGGGCAAGGCACTTGAGGGCATGGCCCGTCAGCCTGAGTCCGCCGGTACGCTCCGTACCAACATGATCATGGGCTGCGCCATCACCGAGTCCACCGGTATCTACTCGCTGGTCATCGCCCTTTTGCTCCTGTTCCTCTATTGATGGGGAGAGCTCCGGGGCCAGGTTTCGGCCCGGAAAAGAATTTTGTAGAAAGGAGCGGTCTATATGACAGGGTTTGAGCAGATAGTCGGTATAAATCCCTGGACCGCGCTCTTTACCTTCTGCAACATGATAATCACCTTCCTGCTCTTGAAAAAATTCCTTTTCAAGCCGGTGAAGAAGATGATCGACAGCCGCCAGAAGGAGATCGACGACATGTACGCCGACGCCGAGGCCTCAAAGGCCGAGGCCGCGAGGCTTCAGGCGGACTACGAGGAGCGCCTTGGGGAGGCCAGAGCCGAGCGTGACCGCATACTCAGCGACGCCGTGTCCCGCGCCCAGAAAAGGGAGTCGGAGATCATAGCCGAGGCCCGCGAGGGCGCCGCGGCGATCATGACCAAGGCCGAGGCCGACATAGCGCAGGAGAAGAAGAAGGCCCTGAACGAGGTCAAAAACGAGATCTCCTCCATCTCCATTTCCATCGCCTCCGAGGTGGTGGGCCGGGAGATAAACGAGGCCGACCACAGCCGCCTTGTCTCCGAATTTATCGGGAAATTAGGTGAGGCCGATGACTGAGCGGGCTAAGCTTTACGGCCAGTCCCTCTATGAGCTGGCAAGGGAGGAGAGCGACGCTGAGGACATACTGCGCCAGCTTGAGGGCTGCGCGGAGCTTTTTCGGGAAAATCCCGACTACGTAAAGCTCCTGTCCGCCCCCTCCATATCCAAGGAGGAGCGGCGTGAGGCGCTGGGTAAGGCCTTTGACGGGAACGTCCATATGTACATCGTCAGCTTCATGAAGCTCTTAGTGGACCGGGAGGCCATAGGGGAGCTTTTCGGGTGCGTGGAGGCATACCGCCACAGCTATTATGAGGACAACGGCATTTTGGAGGTCACGGTCACCACGGCGTTAAAGCTTGACGGCAGGACGCGGGAAAAGCTGCTTGACCGCCTTGGCGACGTCTTTGGGAAGAAGATAATACTTAAAGAGGCGGTGGACCCGTCGGTGCTGGGCGGTATGCGCCTTGAGTGCGCCGGAAAGCGCTACGACGGCACGGTGAAGGACAGGCTCGACAGGATAGAGAAGGGCCTTCGCGAGACAGTACTGTAAGCGGCACGTCCGGGGAGCCGGAGAAAGGCCCCGGAAGACCATTATTGTAGGAGAGTTATACCATGGAACTTAAACCAGAGGAGATAACCAAGATAATAAAGGCTCAGATCAAGAACTACTCAAAGCAGATCGAGGAGAGCGAGACCGGCACCGTCATACTTGTGGGCGACGGCATCGCCAGAGCTTCGGGGCTTGAGAAGTGCCTGATGAACGAGCTTATCGAGTTTCCCAACGGCGAGTACGGCATGGCCCAGAATCTGGAGGAAAATTCCGTCTCCATCGTCATTTTGGGCCGGGACTCCGGTATCCGCGAGGGCGATAAGGTCAAGCGCACGGGCAGGGTCGTGTCCGTCCCCGTGGGCGAGGCCCTTATAGGCCGTGTGGTGGACGCGCTGGGCTCGCCCATAGACGGCAAGGGCGAGATCGCCGCCGTCAGGTTCGACCCCATCGAGGCCCCCGCCCCCGGCATAATCGAGCGCAAGAGCGTCTCCGTGCCACTTCAGACGGGCATAAAGGCCATCGACTCCATGATACCCATTGGCCGGGGCCAGCGTGAGCTCATAATCGGCGACAGGCAGACGGGCAAGTCCACCATCGCCATTGACACCATCATAAACCAGAAGGGCAAGGACTGTATCTGCGTCTACGTGGCCATTGGCCAGAAGCGCTCCACGGTGGCGCAGGTGGTCTCCACCCTTGAGGCCGCGGGGGCTATGGACTACACCATCGTGGTCTCCGCCACGGCCTCGGAGCTTGCCCCGATGCAGTATATCGCCCCCTACTCCGGGTGCACCATGGGCGAGTATTTCATGAAGCAGGGCAAGGACGTCTTAGTGGTCTACGACGACCTCAGTAAGCACGCCGTGGCCTACCGGGCCATATCCCTGCTTATCCGCCGCCCCCCCGGACGTGAGGCGTACCCCGGAGACGTCTTCTACCTCCACTCACGCCTTCTTGAGCGGGCCGCCAGAATGGCCCCGGAGTACGGCGGAGGCTCCCTCACGGCCCTGCCGGTCATTGAGACCCAGGCCGGTGACGTATCGGCGTATATCCCCACAAACGTCATATCCATCACCGACGGCCAGATATTCCTTGAGACGGAGCTTTTCCACTCCGGCATCATGCCCGCCGTCAACCCCGGCATCTCCGTATCCCGCGTGGGCGGCTCGGCCCAGATAAAGGCCATGAAGAAGGTGGCGGGGTCATTAAAGCTCATCTACTCCCAGTACAGGGAGCTTCAGTCCTTCGCCCAGTTCGGGTCGGATCTCGACCAGGACACCAAGGACCGCCTTGCCCAGGGCGAGCGGATCGTGGAGGTCCTGAAGCAGAAAAACGGCGCTCCCGTGGAGGTGGCCCATCAGGTGTGCATCTTCTACGCCGCCACTAACGGGTATCTCAAGGATATTGAGACGAGGAAGATCTCCGAATTTGAGGAGGGCCTCTATAACTACATGGACGAGCACGGCTACGACGTGTTGAAGGCCATACGGGAGACCGGGAAGTTAGAGCCGGAGACGGAGAAGGAGCTCCAGTCCCGCATAACAGAGTATATCGAAATTTTCAACAAGTGAGAAGGTGACACGCTATGGCCGGAGTATCAATGAAGGACATAAAGCTTCGTATCCGGAGCATGGAGAGCACCAAGCAGATAACGAAGGCCATGGAGATGGTGGCCGCCTCCAAGCTCAGAAGGGCCCAGGACAACGTGACACGCAGCCGACCCTATTTTGAGACGCTTTTCGACACCGTCTGCGAGATAGCCGCCAGCTCCCCGGCCTTCACCTCCCCGTACCTTGAGGAGCGTGAGGTCAAAAAGACCTGCTATGTGGTCATCGCGGGAGACAGGGGCCTTGCCGGGGGCTACAACCACAACGTTTTGAAGCTGGCCGAGGCCGAGATGGCCGGGAAGGACGTCACCGTGGTGCCCATAGGCAAGCGGTGCGTGGAAAATTTCCGGGCACACGGTTTTGAGATACTGACGGACGTTTGGTTTGAGGCCGGGGCCGTTTCCGTATCCGACTGCTTCACCATGGCAAGGGATCTGTGCAAACGGTTCTTAAGCGGCGAGTTTGACGAGGTGAACATCGTCTATACAAATTTCGTATCCATTCTCGTACAGCAGCCGGCGGTGATGCGGGTCCTGCCCCTCCACGGCACCGGCGAGGAGACGGACCACGTCTCCGAGACACTGTACGAGCCGGACAGCCAGGAGCTTTTCGGGAAGATCGTACCGGAGTACGTGGGCGGCCTCATCTACGGGGCGCTGTGCGAGTGCGTGGCAAGCGAGCAGGGGGCCCGGCGCACGGCCATGGACTCCGCCACCAAGAACGCCGAGGAAATGATAGACGATCTGAGCCTCAAGTACAACCGGGCCCGCCAGGGAGCCATAACTCAGGAGATAACCGAGATCGTGGCGGGGTCAAATACTTAAATCGCGGTAAAATTATCCTCTCAGGCTGACGGAGCGAAGAAAGCGCGCGGTTGGCCGGTAATACTCTTTGGCGGAAAAGGACCTGCCTTTTTCGCCAAGATAAGGAGTTGATTTGATTGGCAGATAAACACATCGGAACGGTGGCCCAGATAATGGGGCCTGTTCTGGACATTCGCTTCAAGGACGGGGAGCTTCCGGAGCTTCTGAACGCCATTAAAATCGAGGCGAACGGCCGGACACTCACCTGCGAGGTGGCACAGCACATCGGCGACAACGTGGCCCGGTGCGTGGCCATGGGCTCCACCGACGGCCTGTCCCGCGGCATCGAGGCCTTGGACACCGGCGCGCCCATCTCCGTGCCCGTGGGCGAGGAGTGCCTTGGGAGGGTCTTTAACCTTCTGGGCGAGCCCGTGGACAACATGCCCGCCCCGGAGACGAAGGAGCGCTGGCCGATCCACCGCCCCGCCCCCAGCTACGACGAGCAGGAGGGGGCCACGGAGATATTCGAGACGGGCATCAAGGTGGTGGACCTCATTTGCCCCTACGCCAAGGGCGGCAAAATCGGCCTTTTCGGCGGCGCCGGCGTGGGCAAGACGGTGCTCATCATGGAGCTCATACACAACATCGCCACCCAGCACGGCGGTCTGTCCGTCTTTACCGGCGTGGGCGAGCGCACCCGCGAGGGCAACGACCTCTATAACGAGATGAAGGAGTCCGGGGTCTTGGCGAAGACCGCCCTGGTCTACGGCCAGATGAACGAGCCCCCCGGAGCCAGAATGCGCGTGGGCCTTTCGGGCCTTACAATGGCGGAGTATTTCCGTGACGAGAAGCACCAGGACGTGCTCTTGTTCATCGACAACATATTCAGGTTCACCCAGGCCGGGTCCGAGGTCTCGGCCCTTCTGGGCCGTATGCCCTCCGCCGTGGGCTACCAGCCCACGCTGGCCACCGAGATGGGCGCGTTGCAGGAGCGCATAACAAGCACCAAGCGGGGCTCCATCACCTCCGTCCAGGCGGTCTACGTCCCGGCGGACGACCTTACCGACCCCGCTCCGGCAACGACCTTCGCCCATCTGGACGCCACCACGGTGCTTGACCGCTCAATAGCGTCTCTGGGCATCTACCCCGCCGTGGACCCCCTCGACTCCACCAGCCGCATACTTACCCCGGAGATCGTGGGCCACGAGCACTACGAGGTGGCCCGCGCCGTCCAGCAGATGCTCCAGCGCTACAAGGAGCTCCAGGACATAATCGCCATCATGGGCATGGACGAGCTCTCCGAGGCCGACAAGCTCACCGTGGCAAGGGCCCGGAAGATCCAGCGCTTTTTGAGCCAGCCCTTCTCCGTGGCCGAGCAGTTTACGGGCATGGAGGGCCGCTACGTGCCCCTTTCCGAGACTATCCGTGGCTTTAAGGAGATAATCGAGGGCCGGCACGACGACATACCGGAGTCCGCGTTCCTCTTTGCAGGGTCCATCGACGACGTGGTGAAGAAAGCGAGAGGGTGAGGCCATGGGGACCTTTGATCTTCAGATAGTCACCCCCGACGGGCTCATGTTCTCCGGCCAGGCCCAGAGCCTGCGCGTGCGGACCGTGGAGGGGGACGTGTGCATACTTCCAAGACACATAAACCTCCTGACGGCATTGGGCATGGGGGAGGCGAAGATCGTGGCGGACGGAAAGGCACGGAGCGCCGCCTGCATCGGCGGTATGCTGTCAGTCATGGATAACCACGTGAAGCTTGTCCCCACCACCTTTGAGTGGGCCGACGAGATCGACGCCAAGCGCGCCGAGAAGGCAAAAAACGAGGCCGAGGAGAAGCTCAGCCACCGTGACCGCCTCACCGACCAGGAGCTGGCCATAGCCGAGGCCAAGCTCAAGCGCGCGCTGGTGCGCAGAAGCGTGGCGAACAGGAAATAAAAGAGAAACCCGGACCACGAGAGCGGTCCGGGTTTTGCAATTGATAAAGCCCCTCCCTTGGGAGGGGTGGCCGAGCGAAGCGATGGCCGGGGTGGGCCGAATATACCATTCTCGCCCCAACCCCTACCCCCTCCCAAAGGGAGGGGCTTTTATCTATCACGCGCCTCAAAATCACCCTTGCATTTCCGGCAAATATGTGTTATCCTTAAATAAGAATAATTCCTGTTAGGGAGTGACGGCGTGGCTATTGTGAGAAGGAGCGTAAAGAGGGAGGCCGTGCTGTCGCTCCTTCGGTCGGTGGACTGCCACCCCACTGCGGAGTGGGTCCACGGACAGCTTAAAGAGCGGTTCCCAGATCTGAGCCTTGGGACGGTGTACAGGAATTTAAGACAGCTGGAGGCCGAGGGGCTCATAATGACTGTTGGCGTCGTGGACGGGCAGGAGCGCTTTGACGGCCACATATCCGACCACGCCCACTTCGTCTGCGAAAAATGCGGCGCGGTGACGGACGTGGAGCTCAAGGGCGACGACGGGCTTGCCGCCAAGGTGGAACGGGAGCTGGGGGCCTTAGTCCGCCGCCGGGACGTGAAGCTCCGGGGAATATGCAGGAGCTGTCTTAATAAGGATATGCGGGCGTGAGCCTTTAGCATACATATTTCAAATTATGGAGGTTTTTACTATGAAGAAATGGGTTTGCCCGGTCTGCGGCTACGTTCATGAGGGTGACACGCCCCCCGAATTCTGCCCCGTCTGCAAGGTCCCCGGAAGCCGGTTCACCGAGATGAAGCAGGACGCCAAGCTGGCCGCCGAGCACGAGTACGGCATCTACGCCAAGACCGTGAAGAATAACCCCGACATCTCCGAGGAGGACAAGAAGTATATCCACGAGCAGCTCATGGCCAACTTCAACGGCGAGTGCGGCGAGGTGGGCATGTATCTGTGCATGGCCCGTATCGCCCACCGCGAGGGCTATCCAGAGATCGGCCTTTACTGGGAGAAGGCCGCCTACGAGGAGGCCGAGCACGCCGCCAAGTTCGCCGAGCTTTTAGGCGAGGACCTGGAGCCCAACATGAAGGCCGACACCAAGGCCAACCTCGCTTGGCGCGTGGACTGCGAGTTCGGCGCCACTCAGGGCAAGTTCGATCTGGCCGCCTGCGCCAAGAAGAACGGCCTTGACGCCATACACGACACCGTCCACGAGATGGCCCGCGACGAGGCTCGCCACGGCAAGGCCCTGAAGGGACTTCTGGAGAGGTACTTCAAGTAATTATTTCTCAGTAAAATCATTCTCCGCCCCTCATGTAGAGGGGCGGAGATTTATAGTTATCCGAAAATTCAAAAAATCCCCTTGTTGTATTTAAACTGGCCGTAGAGCCCGACTAAAAATCCGCCGACGCAGGTCACAAGAGCGACGATATCCGCGATATACTCGCTCCAAAAGGTCATAACAAAAAAGGAGACGACGAGGCCCGCGCCCATAATGACGATGCCCGTCCCCACCACCCGGCCGTACTTGGGAGCGTCCTCCTCGGTGACCCGCCGTCGGTTATACCAGTGTATTGTACTTATGTTCCCGTTGATGTTCGCAAGACCAAGCGCTATGACAAAAAGTCCCAATACAAGCTCTACGATGCTTTTCATATTTGCCTCCTCAGAAATAAAACAAGTCCTCGAATTTCCTGTCCAGCGCCACGCAGAGGATAAGCGCCAGCTTTGCCGTGGGGTTGAATTGGCCCGTCTCTATGGAGCTTATGGTGTTCCGCGACACACCCACAAGCTGGGCAAGCTGGGCTTGGGAGAGGCCCTTCTCGGCGCGGGCCTCCTTCAGACGGTTTTTGAGCTTAAGTTCTTCATTCATGCCTTCACTCCGCGCAATCTGATGATAAAAAACACAAGGACCGTGAGAAGCATCAGGAAGAAAACACAGGCGAGGTAGAGGTCGGATTTTCGCTTTGCCTTGGTAAATCTCACAAGATAACTGGTCCCTAAAATGCCAAAATAGATTATCCATGGACTGCAGAGAATGATTTTCCTCATTTGCATCGAGAGTACGGAGACAAGACAGCATAACGCGGCGCCCACCCGTGCGGCGACGCTGTTGGCCTCGGCAGCTATGCTCATCTCCGCCAGGTCCCGATTTTTGTTGTCACTACGGCCCTTTGCTAAAATTTCTTCTTTGTCCATCGCCACGCCTCCTGACAAGTTTTATTGTCATCATTATAGCGCCGCCAAGTAAACTTGTCAACAGGTTTTGCAAAGTTTTCTTTGCATTTTTGGAGGACAGCAAAAAATCAGAGCAGGGAGAGAAGCTCCTCCACGTCGGACATCTCGGTGGCCCAGCTGGTGGCGAGGCGGATCACGGTGCGGTCGTCGTCAAGGGGCTCCCAGAAGGAATAGCGGACCTTGCTGGTGAGCTCCGCAAGCTTTGAGTTTGGCATTATCACAAACTGCTGGTTTGTGGGGGAGTTTATGTGGAGGGCGTAGCCGCGCTCCAAAAGGCCGGTCTTCAGGCGCATGGCGGTCTTTACGGCGTGGTCCCCAAGCTCGAAATAGAGCCCGTCGGTAAAGAGGGCGTCAAACTGCACCCCGCACAGCCGCCCCTTGGCAAGTAAGGCCCCGCGCTGTTTTATGAGCGTCAGAAAGTGCTCCGGCGCGCCATTCGGGAACACCAGCGCCTCCCCGCAGAGGGCCCCGCACTTTGTGCCGCCGATGTAGAATACGTCGCAAAGGCGGGCGATGTGGGGAAGGCTCAGCTCCGCGCCCTCGGCGGCCAGCCCCGCGGCCAGCCTCGCTCCGTCAAGAAAGAGGGGAATGCGGCGCTCACGGCATATCTCCGATATGGCTGTGAGCTCCGATAAGGTGTAGAGCGTACCGTACTCCGTGGGGTGGGAGACGTAGACCATGCCGGGGAACACCATGTGCTCGTGATTCGGGTCGGAGTAGAAGCCGTCCACAAAGGCCCGGAGCTCTCCGGGGTCGATCTTCCCCTCGTGGTGGGGGAGGGGCAGGACCTTGTGGCCGGTGAACTCCACGGCCCCGGCCTCGTGGGCGTTTATGTGGCCCGTGGCGGCGCTGACCACACCCTCGTAGGGGCGCAGTAGGGAGCCGGCGACAAGGGCGTTTGTCTGGGTCCCGCCGGAGATAAAGTATATGTCTGCCTTGGGCGCTGAGCAGGCGGCGCGTATCTTCGCTTTAGCGCTCTCGGAGTACTCGTCCGCCCCGTAGCCGGGCTGGCTTGTGAGGTTCGTCTCCACCAGCCTGCGCAGTACCGCCGGGTGGGCCCCCTCGGAGTAGTCGTTTTCAAAATACAGCATGGTATCACCTTTTTTCATAAATTATGGGGACTGAAAAAACCGGCGGGCAAGCTACCCGCCGGCTTAAATTTTGCGTTTTTATTTCTTCTTTTTCGCGGGGGCCTTGGAGGACGGTTTCGAGGGGGAGGCGAGGGACGTGGTGGCCCGGACCTCCACCGTGGCGTCGTAGCAGGAGAAAAGCTCCTCCACGTTGCCGGGTATCTGCTTTTTTGTGAGGAGGCTCACCACCGGGACGATCACAAGGCCGCCCACCATGGCGAATACGCCGGAGTAGAGGGAGTTTGTGAACACGAAGCCCAAAAAGCCTCCCGGCATACCGACCCAGCCAAGGGAGATCATGAGCTGAGCTATCTCAAGGCCGCAGCCGAAGATGAAGCTTGCCACAACGCCGGACTTGGTGGTCTTTTTCCAGAAAAGCCCATAGAGGAAGGGGGCAAGGAACGCTCCGGCCAGAGCGCCCCAGGAGATGCCCATGAGCTGGGCGATGAAGGTCACCTTGCTCTTGGCCTGTACTATGGCGATGACGGCGGATATGACGATGAACACGGCGATGAAGCACCGCATTATGAGCATCTTGGACTTCTCCTCAAGGCCCTTTTTGCGCATGGGGGCGATGAAGTCCAATGTCAGGGTGGAGGAGCTGGTCAGCACAAGAGAGGACAGGGTGGACATGGAGGCGGAGAGCACCAAAATGAGCACTATGGCCATCAGCAGGTCCGGGAGTGTGGAGAGCATGGAGGGTATCACGGAGTCGAAGCCCTGGGCGCTGACGGCCTCCTGAGTGGTGAAGAGCCGCCCGAAGCCGCCGAGGAAGTAGCACCCGCCGGCCACAACGAGAGCGAAGAAGGTGGATATGACCGTGCCCTTTTTGATGGAGCCCTCGTCCTTTATGGCGTAGAACTTGCCCACCATCTGGGGAAGGCCCCAGGTGCCAAGGCTGGTGAGCATGAAGACGAAGAAGAGATACACGGGGTTGGGCCCGAAGAAGGAGGCATAGGCGCCGGGCATTACGTCGGACTGGACCTTGGCGAGCTCCACGATGGAGCCCATGAGGCCGCCGTTCTGGCTGAGCACGGCGGCGATGACCGCCACGATGCCGAAGAGCATTATTACGCCCTGAATGAAGTCGTTGACCGCGGTGGCCATATAGCCGCCCACTATGACGTAAACGCCGGTGAGCACCGCCATGACTATGACGCAGTAGGCGTAGTCGATGTGGAAGGCCATCTCAAAAAGCCGGGAAAGGCCGTTAAAGAGGGAGGCGGTGTAGGGAATGAGGAATATGAAGGTTATGGCTGAGGCCGCTATTGTCAGCCCCTGGGAGCCGTAGCGGTGGCCGAAGAAGTCCGGCATGGTCCGGGAGCCGATGTGCTGGGTCATGATGCGGGTCCGACGGCCCAGTATGACCCAAGGAAGGAGCGAGCCCACAAAGGCGTTGCCGAGGCCGATCCATGTGGAGGCAAGGCCGAAATTCCAGCCGAACTGTCCGGCGTAGCCCACAAAGACCACGGCGGAGAAGTAGCTTGTGCCGAAGGCGAAGGCCGTGAGCCAAGGGCCCACGTTGCGGCCGCCAAGAACGAAGCCGTTCACGTCCGTCGAGTGCTTGCGGCAGGCAAGTCCCACCACCACCATCACGGCGAAGAATATGAGTATCAGCGCGATTTTCAAAAACATGGCGTTCCCCTCATTTTTATATTTATTAAAACTTTTGGCGGCACGTAAAGTCACGTACCGCCATAATATTACACTTATTTATGTATTCTGTCAAGAAAAAATTCGCCGATTTGCTGATTTGCTGAAATGAACGGGACATTATTCCACGGCAAAGACATCGTCCCGGAGCTTTTCCCAGTCGCCGGGGTTGTCCACGTACCACTTGGGGCAGATCTTGCCCGTCACGTCGTAGTGGCGTATGATGTCGTCACGTGTCAGGCCGTACTCGCCGGAGAGCCACTTTAGAAGCTTTATGAGAGATGAATAGGTGGCGTCGGTGAATTTGCCGGTTTCGTCCGGGTGACAGCACTCGATGGCTACGGTGTCCACGTTGCGCTTATTTGAGCAGTAGGATATTTCGTTCAAGGGCACGCACTGTATTATCTCCCCATCAAGGCCGATGACGAAGTGACTGCTGGCGGAGGTCTCGTGGGTCTTGGCCAGATTCGCGAAGTAGTTCCTGTTCTGCTTTGCGGTGGTGTTGGGGTTGCCCACATAGTGGACCACGATGCCGTTCACCGTCTCCAATGGCGTGCCGGGACGGGAGTACTCGTTCACCGGCAGAAGGTCCTGCTCCACCCACTCAGGGACAGGGGGGTTCTTGTTTCCGGGGGTTTGGAGGGGCTCGCTCTCCTTATTGGGGTCGTCCCCGGAGCCGTGGAAGACGGACAGGAACACCACCGCCAGCGTCACGCCCATAAGCAGTATGAGTATGGCGCAAAACAGCATGAGCTGATTTCTGCTTTTCCTCCGCCGCTCGTATTCGGCGATGGCCCGGCGGTTCACCGCGTCCTCACGGGCGTTTACGTTCCGGATCTCGCTCTCCCAGTCCTTCATTGGTCTCTGCCGCTCCTTTCAGGCGATTTTTCTTTTTATGACCTGAATATACATCGCCGGTGCATCAAAAAAGCATCATTCGACAAGTTTTTTCAATTTTTTACACGGAGCTCCCAAAAGGTCACCGCCCCGGCGGCGGCAACGTTCAGGGAATCCACGCCGTGGGACATGGGGATCTTCAGGGTGTAGTCGCATTTTGACACGGTCCTGTCCGCAAGGCCGTCGCCCTCGGTGCCAAGGACTATGGCGAGCCGCGGCTCCGTCTTAGGCCGGGGGTCGTCGATGGGCAGGGAAGCGTCCGTCAGGGCCATTGCCGCGGTCTTGAAGCCGTGGGCGCGCAGAAGCTCCATGCCCTCCTCCGGCCAGCCGTCAAGGTAGGCCCATGGGACCTGAAAGACCGTGCCCATGCTGACTCTGGCGGCGCGGCGGTTCAGGGGATCACAGCAGGTGGGCGTCAGGAGCACCCCGTCAATATCAAGGGCCGCGGCGGAGCGGAATATGGCCCCGATGTTCGTGGCGTCCACTATCCCCTCCAGCACCGCCACACGGCGGGAGCCCTCCAAAATTTCCCCGGCGCGGGGGAGGGTGGGCCTTCTCATGGCGCAAAGCACCCCGCGTGTCAGCGTGTAGCCCGTGAGGGAGCTCAAAACCTCCCGCTCGCCGGTGTACACCGGCACCTCAGGACACCGGGCGATTATCTCCGCCCCGTCACCCTCTATGTGCCGCCGCTCCATCAAAAGCGCTAAGGGAGTGTACCCGGCGTCTAAGGCCGTTTTTATGACCTTGGGGCTCTCGGCGATGAACACCGCCTTCTCCGGCTCCTTGAGATTTCTCAGCTCCGCCTCCGTAAGGCGGGCGAACACGTCCAGCTCCGGGGCGCTTATGTGGGAAATTTCTATGATCTCTGCCATGATACCACCGCTTTACATACCGTATTTACAAAAATTTTAACACCAGCAGTCTTCCAAGTCAACGCAAAAGGGTGTATAATAGAAGAAAAATACTTGGGAGGGTATATATGAACACCTATGAGAGAGCCATGGAGCTCAAAAGCGAGACGGTTGAGAACCGCCGGTTTTTCCACTACAACGCCGAGTGCGGCGTCCACATGCCGAAGGCCGTGGAATTTGTGACGCGCAAGCTCACCGAGTACGGCCTTGAGCCCCGCCCACTTGGGGAGGGCGTCACGGCCACTCTCGGCTCCGGTGAGCCGGTGCTTCTTTTGAGGGCGGACATGGACGCACTGCCCATGCCGGAGGAGTCGGGCCTTGAGTTTGCCTGCCCCACGGGGACGGAGAACCACGCCTGCGGCCACGACTGCCACGCGGCAATGCTCCTGACGGCGGCGAAGATTTTGAAGGAGCGGGAGAGCGAGCTTCACGGAACAGTAAAATTCATGTTCCAGCCCGGCGAGGAGACCTTCGAGGGTAGCCGGAACATGATAGAAAACGGCATACTCTCAGACCCCGCGCCGGAGGCGGCGCTGGCCTTCCACACCGGCCCCGGCAAGCTCCCGGTGGGACTTATAATGTACAACGACGCTTCCACCATGATGTTCTCAACGGACATATTCAAGATAACCATAAAGGGCCGTGGCGGCCACGGGGCGTACCCCCACACGGCGGTGGACCCCATAAATATCGGCGTCCACGTGCATCTGGGCCTTCAGGAGCTCATAGCACGGGAGTCCGACCCGCAGAAGTCCACCCTTCTCACCGTGGGGCGCTTCGCCTCCGGCGAGGCCGCCAACATAATCCCCGACACCGCCGTGCTGGAGGGCACCATACGCACCAACGATAAGGAGGCGCGGGACAAGCTCCTCCGCCGGATAGCGGAGCTCACCGAGGGCATAGCGAAAGCCTACGGCGGAGAGGCGAAGGTGGAGATACCGCGTGGCGTGCCGCCCCTCGTCTGCGACGGCGGCCTTGTCCGGGAGATGGTGGGCTATATAAAGGAGCTGCCCATTCCGGGCCTTAGCTTCTATCCCGGTATCGCCTCCAGCGCCTCCGAGGACTTCGCCCTTGTGGCCGAGCGCGTCCCCACGGCCTTCATCTACCTCGCCTCCGGCTTTGCCGACCAGCGCGGCGACGCCCCTGCCCACAACCCCAAGGTCATGTTCAACGAGGACGTCCTCCCCGTCGGCGCGGCAGGCATGGCCCACTGCGCCATGAGGTATTTGGAGAGGTGACATGTCGCGGTAACGCGGATATTGAAAGGGGAGGGTTTAGAACCCTCCCCTACGGCTATTATGGAAGATTTCCCGTTTGCACCGTAGGGGCGGGTTCTAAACCCGCCCGTCCCCCGTTCCCGCCGCGCGGACTTACCCCCTTTTTGGAAAAGGGGGGTAGGGGGGATTAGAGACTTCGTCCCGCCCGCAGGCGAATTTAAATATTTTTCGCAAGGACATGTGCCTTGCGAAAAATCCCGCTTGTCACGCAAGTGTGCCGCTTGCGGCGCGCGCGGCGTGACGGCAGAAAAAAGTCACGAATAGGTCCGCAGACCTTTTCGTGACTTTTTTCGCACGTTCCCCTTGTCGACAAAGGCCCAAGGGCCTTTGTCGACAACTTAAAATAAAACCCGCCTCCCGGCGGGTTTTATTTTAATAAGAGCTTTTACTCATTAACAGCGGTGACAACGCCGGAGCCGACGGTACGACCGCCCTCGCGGATAGCGAAGCGCAGGCCGGGCTCGATGGCGATGGGGGTGATCAGCTCAACGTCCATCTCCACGTTATCGCCGGGCATGCACATCTCAAC
>CANREY010000023.1 GCA_947629755.1 uncultured Oscillospiraceae bacterium
ATGGAGGGCTTTGGGGTCTTTCAGGTGCGGGACACGGCGGTTTGTCAGCAGGCGGTGCGGGAAGCCATCGACGTGGGCTACCGGCTCATCGACACGGCGGCGTCTTATGGGAACGAGGAGGCCGTGGGCGCGGCCATACGGAGCTGCGGCGTTGCAAGAGAGGATATGTTTATCACCACCAAGCTCTGGGTGGCGGATTCAAGCTATGAGGGGGCCAAGCGGGCCTTTGAGGACTCCTGCCGGAAGCTGGGGCTTGAGTACCTGGACCTCTACCTCCTGCACCAGCCCATGGGCGACTACTACGGGGCATGGAGGGCGTTGGAGGAGCTTTACAAGGAGGGCCGCATCCGGGCCATCGGCGTGTGCAACTTCTATCCCCACGTCCTGGCGGACTTCTGCGAGACGGTGGAGATCGTCCCGGCGGTAAATCAGGTGGAGCTTCACCCCTTCTTCCAACAGCCAAAGGCGCTGGAGCTCATGAAGGAGTACGAGGTCCAGCCTGAGGCCTGGGGACCCTTCGCCGAGGGCAAGCATGGGATCTTCACCCACCCGGTGCTGACGGAGATCGGCGCCAAGTACGGCAAGAGCGCCGCTCAGGTGGCGCTGCGGTGGAACGTCCAGCGGGGCGTTGCCGTGATCCCCAAATCCACCCACAGAAACCGTATGGAGCAGAATCTGGACATATGGGATTTCAGCCTCACGGACGAGGATATGGCGGCCATAGCGCCGTTGGACATCGGGCACAGTGAAATCGTCAACCATTTCGACCCCAATTTCGTCCGGGCGCTGCATGGACGCTTTGCCAGATGAGCATTTAAGGGAGGGCGGAATATGATCCTCTATTTTTCATCTACCGGCAACTGCAAGTACGCGGCGGAGCAGATCGCGGCCAAGACGGGCGACCAGGTCATGTCCCTGACCGACGCCTGCCAAAGCGGAGATTTCAGTATCCGGCCCGACGAGGGCGAGTCCCTGGGCTTTGTCCTGCCCACTTATTTCGGCGTTCTGCCGTCCATTGCAGCGGATTTTCTGGATAAGGCGGAGCTGAGGCTTACTGACAGCGACTACGTCTACACCGTGGACACCTACGGCTTCCACTACGGCAACGTGGCGGCGGAGCTTGCGAAAATCCTGCACCGCAAGACCGGCCGGGAGCAGGACGCGGACTTCCTTCTGCAATCCGTGGACAACTGGGCGCCGAATTTCGACCTCACGGATCAGGCTTATGTGCAGTCGACGTTGGACAAGGCGGACGAGAAACTTCCCGGCATTATCGAGGATATTTCCCAAAAGAAACGCGTCCGGGTCAAGGGCGAGTGGCCCGTGCCCATGCTCATGATGATGAAGAAGGCTTACAAAAGGGCCAGCCAGACGAAGAATTTCGCTGTAAATGACAGTTGCGTGGGGTGCGGCAAATGCGCGGCCCAATGTCCCTTGGGGGCCATCACCGTCACCGAGGGGCGGCCCCATTGGAGCAAAGCAAGCTGCACGCTGTGTCTGGGTTGCCTGCACGTATGCCCCAAAAACGCCATCGCCTACACAAAGGCCACCGTGGGCCACGGGCAGCACTACAATCCGAAAACCACACGATAGGAGGATATAAAATCATGAACAGCTTTACCTACAAATATCCCGTCACCGTCTACTTCGGGGAGGGCGCGGCGGAGAAGAATCTGCCCTCGGAGCTTGCCGGGGTGGGCCAGAACGTGATGCTGGCCTACGGCGGCGGGTCCATTAAGCGAAACGGTGTCTACGATGAACTGATGAATCTTCTCAAGGCCGCCGGGAAAACCGTCACGGAGTTTTCCGGCATCATGTCCAACCCCACCTACGCCAAGGTGCAGGAGGGGGCGAGGCTGGCGAGGGAGAACAACGTGGACTTTATTCTGGCCGTGGGCGGCGGCAGCGTCATTGACTGCTGCAAGGTGATTTCTGCCCAGGCAAGGACTGAGGAGGATCTTTGGGAGCTTGAGACGGTTTTGCGCGGGTCGCCCACCGGATTTATCTCCATGGGCGCTGTGGTGACGGCCTTCGGCACCGGCGCGGAGATGAACAACGGCGCGGTGATCACAAATGAGGAAAGAAAGGTCAAGGGCCCGCTGTGGGGCGCCTTTTACGACTTCGCCATTCTTGATCCGGCGTACACCATGACCATGCCAATGGGCCAGGTCATATCCGGCTCCTTCGACGCCCTCTCCCACTGCATGGAGACGTATATGGGGTCGCCGAGGGAAACGAATCTCTCCGACGAGCTGAGCGAGGCCTGCCAGCGCAATATCATCCGCAACCTCCGGGCGACGCTGAAAGACCCGCAGGACATCAAGGCGCGGAGCGAGCTTGTGTGGGCGGCGGCCATGGGTGAAAACGGACTTTTGAAGATCGGCAAGGTCACGGACTTTCAGGCCCACATGCTGGAGCACCAGCTGGGCGCGTACACCGACTGCAACCACGGCCAGGGGCTGGCGGTGATCCACCCGGTCCTATACCGCCACATGCTCCCGGAGGCCGCGCCACAGTTTGCGCGCCTCGCCGTCAACGTCTGGGGCGTGGACTCTGCCGGCAAGACGGAGACGGAGCTTGCAAACGCTTTTATTGACGCTCTTGCGGACTTCATCAGGGAGGCGGGGCTTCCCACCACGTTCGCCCAAATGGGCATACCGGCGGACACGGACTACAAGGCCATCGCGGACACCACCGTCCTCACGGGCGGTTGTTGCAGGAAATTTACAAGAGATGAGCTGCTGGCGGTTCTCTTGGAGTGCAGATAAGGAGGAAAGAATATGGCAAAGAAGCAAACGGCGGGGCGGGACGTACTCGGCACGCTCGCTCCCAAATTCGCGGAACTGAATGACGACGTACTGTTTGGAGAAGTGTGGTCGCGGGAGGATAAACTCTCGCCCAGAGACAGGAGCATGGTCACCATCGCGGCGCTGTTCTCGGCGGGGCTCTATCCGCAGCTCAAGAGCCACCTTGTTCTGGGCAAGGAACACGGCGTGACAAAGACGGAGGCGGTGGAGATCGTCACCCAACTGGCCTTCTACTGCGGCTGGCCCAAGGCATGGAGCGCGTTTCCCATGATCGCGGAGGTCTACGGCGAAGATGAGGGCGCTCCGGCCAAGGACCTGTCGGTTTTCCCGGTGGGCGGCAAAAATGACGCCTTTGCGCAGTATTTCATCGGGCAGAGCTACCTTGCGCCCATTTCCACTACGCAGGTTCCGGTATTCAATGTGACCTTTGAGCCGGGGTGTCGCAACAACTGGCATATACACAATGCCAAGACCGGCGGCGGGCAGATGCTGATCTGTGTGGCCGGCCGGGGCTGGTACCAGGAGGAAGGAAAAGAGGCGCAGGAGCTCCACCCCGGAGACGTGGTGAACATTCCAGCAAACGTCAAGCACTGGCACGGCGCGGCCAGGGACTGCTGGTTCCAGCACCTTGCCGTCGAGGTCCTCGGCGAGGAGACCCGTACCGAGTGGCGCGAGGCCGTGACAGACAAGGAATACGATCTGCTCCCCTGACACTGCTTACCGCAGGTTATAACTCATAAACCAATCGGGACTTCTCTTGAGGCCGCGGTTGGTTTATTCTGTTGTTATCAATCTAAGGAGGCGCAAACTCATGAAAAAGCTCTTGAAATACGGATGCGCTATTCTGGCGCTGGTGCTGGTATACAACTTAGGGCTCTCGGCGCTGGGGTCCGGGGCGGCGGAGGCGGCGGGGGATAATCCCTTCTCCGACGTGCCGGACGGGGAGTGGTACGCAGACGACGTGATTTGGTGCTATGATAATAACATCATGGACGGCGTGGGAGGCGGACATTTTGACCCCAATGGGGCCATGAACCGGGCTATGCTGGTGACGATGCTTCACCGGGTGGAAAATACCCCCACGGTAACGGACGCGCCCACCTTCCCGGATGTGCCGGCGGGTCAGTGGTATTCAGACGCTGTTGCATGGGCCGCGAAAAATAACATTGTGGACGGCTACGACAACGGAAGCTTCGGGCCGGAGGACGATCTGACCCGCGAGCAGGCCGTCACCATACTCTGGCGGTACGCCCAGCGCCCCGACGCAGGGACGGCCACCGGCTTTGCGGACGAGGGCGATATTGCGGATTATGCAAGATCTGCCGTGGCATGGGCTGTGGAAAACAACGTTGTCGACGGCGTGGGCGGGAACCGCTTCGCACCAAAGGACGGCCTGACCCGCGCCCAGGCTGCCGCCATTCTTGCCCGGTTTTTGAGGAACAGGGTGGAAGAACCCACTGAGCCTTCCGGGAGCGGCACCTTAGTTGTGTACTATTCAGCCACGGACAACACCCAGCGTGTGGCGCAGATCATCGCGGATACCCTGAACGCGGACATCTTTGAATTAGAGCCCGTGGAACCTTACACCTCAGCGGACCTCAACTGGAACGACAGTCAGAGCCGTGTATCGCGGGAGCATGAGGACGTGAGCCTCCGAGATGTGGAGCTTGTGAGCGCCGTTCCGGAAAATTGGGACAGCTACGGCACCGTTTTTGTGGGCTACCCCATCTGGTGGGGGATCGCGGCGTGGCCGGTCAACGAGTTTGTCACAACCAATGACTTCACCGGCAAGACGGTGATACCCTTCTGCACCTCCTCCAGCTCCGGGCTCGGCGAGAGCGGCGAGCTTCTGGCGGCAATGGCGGGAGAGGGCGACTGGCAGGAGGGCCGGCGGTTCCAATCCGGGGCCTCGGAGGCCACAGTGACGGAGTGGGTCAACAGCATTGATTTGACCCCTGCCGCCCCGGTCGAGCCGGAGGACGGGACCAGCGTCGTCTACTTCACCTCCGACATAAGCTCCGACGGTATGCTGGCGGTCTATGAGGCCCTTAATTGGACACCCACCGGGAATGTGGCGGTGAAGCTCTCCACCGGTGAGCCGCCGGCAAGTAATTATCTTCGCCCTGAGCTCATCGAGGGCGTGGTCAATGCGGTGAACGGCACCATCGTGGAGTGTAACACCGCCTACGGCGGCTCCCGCACCGAGGCCGCCATGCACATGCAGGTGGCGGAGGACCACGGGTTTACGGCTATCGCCAACGTGGACATTCTGGACGCAGACGGCTCCATGGAACTGCCCGTGGACGGAGAGGGCGCGGCGACGGTCCTCTCGTCTAACCTCGTTGGTTCTCACTTCGCCAACTATGACTCATACGTCGTCCTCTCGCACTTCAAGGGCCACGCTATGGCGGGGTTTGGCGGGGCCATCAAGAATATCTCAATCGGCCTCGGCTCCAAGGAGGGCAAGTGCCTTATCCATACGGGAGGACGCAGCCACACCTCCCCTTGGGGCGGCGACCAGACGGCCTTCACTGAGTCCATGGCCGAGGCGGGCAAATCCGTCAGCGACTATCTGGGCAACGGTGAGCGGATCATCTACATCAGCGTTCTCAACAACATATCCATCGACTGTGACTGCGACGGAAATCCCGCGGAGCCGGACATACACGACATCGGCATTTTAGCTTCTACCGACCCCGTGGCCATCGACCAGGCGGCGTATGATTTGTGCAAAGCCGCTGAGGGCAGTGAGGCGCTCATGAACCGTATTGACCGGCAGATGGGCCTCCACACCTTAGAGTACGCTGAGGAGATTGGACTTGGGAGCAGAACGTACACCATGGTGGAGATATAACCACAGGTAACAACTCATAAACCAATCGGGACTTCTCTTGAGGTCCCGATTGGTTTATCATGGGAACTATAAGGGGGGACGGGTTGTTGGAACAGGCGGTTTTTACGACGCTCACCATGGTCCGGGACGGGGCCGGGAGGGTGCTTTTGCAAAACCGGGTGAATGTCCCATGGCCGGGGCTGGCCTTTCCCGGCGGCCATGTGGAGCCGGGGGAGCCCTTTACCGAGGCCGCCGTCCGGGAGGTTTTTGAGGAGACGGGGCTTATTTTAGAGGACGCGCGGCTGTGCGGCGTCAAGCAATTTACAAGAGACGACGGCAGCCGGTATGTGATTTTCCTCTACCGGGCCTCCCGTTTCCACGGACAGCTTCGCCCCTCGTCGGAGGGAGATGTAATGTGGGCATCGAGGGCGGAGCTGGAGGGCCTGCCCCTTGCACGGGATATGGCGGCCATGCTCCCGGTTTTTGAGGATAACGAGATAAGCGAGTTTACATACCGGGAAGAAGGCGGAAAATGGACAAATATGTTTTTATGAGAGGACGGAGAGGAATGGACACCATACTTTCTATGTTGATCGCGCTGCTCCTTCTGCTGACCGGCTGTGGCAAGGCCGACAGGATAGACACTGATACGACTTTACCCCCGGAGAGCCCCGCCGCGACTGGCAGTCAGGTCGCCGTCCCGGAGGCCATTCAGGAGATCCCCAACGGGTATTTTGAGGCGGCGGGGGAGCAGGGAACGCTGGAGGACCTCTACTACGACACTTGGGAGTCCTTTTCCTACGGGGAAAAGACCCAGCCCCTTCAAAAGCACGCGGTCATCTATCTGCCCTATGGGTACGACGAGAGCCAAAGCTACAACGGATTCAACGGCGATTACGCTGGAGAATGGCAGTGGATCAGAAGATACTGTCACAAGCGGATCAACCGTTGAGACTGCTCAAAATAACTTTGCTTCCAAGGTTCTGAGCAAGTTTGATTTGACTACTCAGCCGAATTATAAAATGTATAAAGTGTCAAGCAGCGATAATAACACTACTGATAACGGAAAGAAGAACTACTACATTGACTTGCGCTTTGGCGCCGCTGTCGAGGCGGTTGCGACAAATAGTAGCACCAACCCCTTCGGAACGGAGGCCAAACCCTTCGAAATCCGCACGGCGCGCCAGCTGGATAACATACCGAATAACAGCACCGCTAACTTCCGGCAGACACATGATATTTATGGGGTAGGATACACAGATAACAGCACAGGCACTTCAACACCCAGATACACCGGTGCGGAGAATTTTGCCGGAACGTATAACGGCAACCATTACAGAATACTTGACCTGAGCATGACCGGGAGCGAAAATGTTGGGTTGTTTGCAAGTACCGATGGAAACGCTGAGCTTGAGAGCATCATCCTGTATGCGCCCACCGGGGCGACGATCAACGGGACCGGTTATAATAGTACTAGTGGTAGTTATTATGGCGTCGGCGGCTTGATTGGAAAAATCAGCGGAAACGCCAGCAGTAAAACAACTATTAATAACTGTGTCGTGGTCGGGTATACGATCACGGGCGCGCAATACGTAGGCGGACTTGTGGGATACGGTAACTACGGAGCCGATATTACGAACAGCGAGGCCGTGAACAATATCACGTGTGACACCACAAATTCCAGTGCAGGCGCAGGCGGTATCCTGGGCGGGCTTAATAATGATGGTGCCTTGCTGACCAAGATTGCCAATTGCTACGCCGGCGGGGAGATGACGGTGAGCGGTACAAGCACATATGCGGGCGGTATTATCGGAATTAATAGAGACAGTGATGCCGCTCCTACTGTGGAGAACAGCTACACCTACGTTGACATGAGTGGGTGCACTACAGGGAATGTCTATACGATTGGCTATGAAGTTGCCACGACGAATCTTAGTACTAACTTCTATCTCGACGAGAATAGCCGATACCCAACTCTGGATAGTGACCACATGCAGGGTACGGGTAAGAACTACAGTGACCTGAGTAGTGCGACCATGACGGACTTTGGCACGGCAGACGAGACCCACACCTTCCCGTCTACCAGTGCCTCCACCGGCCCCTACCCCTATCCCGCTGTGGTGACGGATGAGAAAGGCAGCTACGTCCACTACGGCGACTGGCCGAATCCGTGATTTGACCCGGTACACCGGGCAGGAAAAGGGTTGATCCCTGCCCTGACGTACAACAACCGGCGAGCACTCTACTCGCCGGTTGTTCCTTATCCGCGTTTGCCCAAGTGATTTATCCCCCCGGAAGCAGACGGAAAAGGGCGGAGCCGCCGGCTCCGCCCTCCGTTCAGACATTATTCTGTGTCGTTTTTTATATCGTTCTCATAGCGGTACCTCGTCAGCACCGCCGCCATCTCACAGCGTTTAGCGCTTCCCTTAGGATCAACTCTGTTCCCGTCCTTGCCCGTGATGATTCCCTTCATGTTGCACCACGCCACCGCTTCAAAGGCCCAATCGGAAATCTGGTCGAGGTCTTTGAAGGGCAGCCGGTACATCCAATCGCCGGTGAAGCCGCCATCGCCGTATTTCTGTTCATAACGATATATCATGGTGGTCATCTGCTCGCGTGTTATGGGGTCGTTGGGGCCAAACAGGCCGTTGCCGTAGCCGTCCACCACGCCCTCGCTGGTGGCCCACCGTATGGCCTCGGCATACCAAGCGCTCTCGCTGACGTCGGAGTAGGTCATATAGTAGTTGACCACCGGGTCGCCGCTCATGTTCCACAGCACCGTCACCATCTGCGCCCTTGTTACCGCCCCGTTGGGGTCGAACAATTTGCCGCCCACGCCGTGCATCAGCCCACAGCCGATGACGTAATCGGTGTAATCATGATACCACGCTTTCACGTCAAGATCGGTGAATTTCCGGCTCTGGCAGTTTTCTCCGCCCTCGCAATTGAATACGGCCTTCACCGTCACGCCGCCGTCGGGCATCACGAAGGTATACGTGCCGTCGCCGTTGTCAGTGAGAGCTATCGGGTTGCCGTCGCTGTCCGTGACCGTGAGCTCCCCAAGCACGTGGCCCTCGTCGGGCGTCACGGTCAGGGTGACTACGGAGTTCTTCACAGCCTTTTCGTAATTTGCGGTCACGGTGCCGTTCAGCGCGTTCTCAGGCAGCGTCACGGGGTAGGCCGTCGCGCCGCCGCCGGAGCTCTGGTACCACGTCAGCACGTAGGTCGAGTAAAACTCCGCGTGGAGCTCAATGGCCGTGCCATCACGTATCACCTCAAGATACTCGCCGTTCTCGTTTTTGGAGGTGGTGATGGTCTGCATGGTTTCCTCAGCGTCGTCGCCGTCTTCATCGTGGAATCGATAGACCGTATAGCCGCTCTTGCCCTGTATCTCCGCGGGCAGGTGTATGACCGTAGTGACCGGGATCTTGGAGTCGGTGATTTCTGTTGTACTGGTGCCGCTGCTACTTGTCACCGTCTTTGTCAGCTTCATATCCAGCACCATGCTTATACGCTCCTCCGGCACGGGGATCTCCTCCCCCTGATCGTCTGTAAGCGTCGTCTCGCTGATGCTCATTTTAAATTCCACCGTGCCGCCTTCTGCGACAGTCTGCTTGTCACTCTCCGTATAAACGTCGGTTGCGGCCTCGTCGGTGATCATTCCGTCCATGGACACCGCCGACTTGATGCCGGGGGCCACCTCCACCACGGTGTTCAGCGCCGAACCGGGAAGCACGAACTCATTGTCCACGCTCCCGCTGTCGCCCACCTCAACAAGGAAGGTCTTGACTATTTTCGCGCCTCCGCCGTTTTCGTATGTGACCTCCAGATTGTAGATGCCCGGCGTCACCAGACCGAAGTCAAACGTTCCGTCGCTCCCGGTGACGGCCTCGGCCGTCGGCTCTGAGCCCTGCTTCAGTACCACGGTGGCCCCGTTGACAGGCGTCGGCTCGCCGCCGGAGCTCTCCTGCACGACCCTGCCGCCGACCTGCACGGCCTCGATCCACTCGCCCTTGAACGTCACGTCCGCGGCGGGCATGTGCAGCTCCTCGTTCGGCTGATATGTGTGCCCGTTGTAGCTCCACCCAAGGAAGCTGTATTTCGGACGGGTGATGTCATACGTCGTCCCGTCCCCGTTCTTGCCGCTGACGGGCGGGAGCACCACCGTCTGATTTGGAAACGCCTTTTCGATGGCGGCGGGCCCCTTCGCCGCTCCCTCGTAGCCGGGATCGAAGGTGACCGTGTACGTCCTTATGCTGTTCGGGTCGTCGGTTATCACCAGCTCCCCCACGTGGTGGAGCTCCCCCGTCTCTGTGGCGGAGTGGCGGTAATTTTCGTTGCCGATCTCCACCCAGACCTCATATTTTCCGGCCTCGCTGGGGGCTTCGACCTTTTCACCGTTCTGCCAGTATTCAATCGTCACATTCAGTGTGTCAACGTCCAGCTTCGTCCCCGCCAGAGGATAGCTGTGGTGTACCGCCACGTCCGGCGTCGTGGACACCGCGCCCCATGCCGGGCGCAGCGTCACCGTATCGCGGCTCAGCGCGCCGCCCTCGCCGATCACCCAGACGTTGTCCCCCACGGTAAATGTCACCGGCGCGGGGACGATGGTCACCGTCTCGGTGTTGTCGTCCACCGTGTAATTCCCGGCGCTGGTGCCGTAGAGCTCGACCTCCACGTCATAATCTCCCACCTTGGAATCACTCGTCTCGGCGAAAGCCAACAGCTTTCCATCATACCCCTTGGCAGGTTCAAATCCGTCCGGCACGACATTCGGCTGAACGTCCGCCTTGAATGCGTTCTGCACCCTGACATTGGGGTGCATTTTGTGGGCGTGGTAGACGTACTTTAAGTGCGACCACGTCACATGCACCGTGTATGGCTCAACGGTTATCTCGCCGATCTTCAAGCTGTGGACACTCGCGTCCTGCCCGTCAAAAGCGTAGTTGTAAATATCCCCCTCCGTAGGCGTGAGATTCACCATTATGTCATACGTCCCGGCGTCCTGTATCTCGTCGGCCTCGGCCTCGTTCACGTTGTTTCCGGCGGAATCCTTTACCCGCTTATACGTCACCGTAAACCCGTTAACGCCCGCCGGGAGGATCTCGACCGCCTCACCAGCTTTCTGCGTCACATTTGCAGTGTGGGTGTAGCTGTCATAAGTCATGCTGAGCTTCGTACCGTCGCCAGTGACGGTGTAGCCCGTGGGGTTGGGGTCGGCGTTGGTCTCGCCCTTCGCGTCCCAATCAGCCTTATTCTCTGCTCCGATGGTGAAGCTCACCTTGGCGGGGCCGATGGTGACCTCCACGCACTTCTTCTCGCTGTCGCCGTGGTTCCCGTCGCCCTGGACATAGTACCACACATAGTACGTCTTGGCGTCGGCCCCAGTGGGGATGTCACTGTCAAACGCATCATTCCCCGGCTCGGTGCTTCCGTTTTCACCCAGCGCGTACATCATTGTACCGCCCGCAGTCGTCCCGGCAGTTACAAGTTTCTGCGCTTCGCCCATATAGGTAAGGTCCTCGTTCGCTGTCGGCGGGGTGGTGCAGGTCGCAAGCACTTTGCTGATGGTGATCGCCTGTGTCGCCGTGTCGCTGCCGTTCAGCGTGTAATTGTCCTTGGCCCCGCCGGTAAGCCCGGTAGCCGTGGCGGTGTAATTCCCGGCGTCGGTGGCAGTAGCGTTATACGGCCCTGCACCGGTGCCGCTGTCGGGCTTCACCTCCACCGTCACTCCAACCTCGTCGCTATTTACCTTATTGTTGACCGTAGCGGTAGCGGTGTGCGGTCCTCCGTCGTAGCTGATGGTAAATGCATCGCTGCCATCCAACTTCCAATCAAGCGCAACCACTTTCGGGCTGATGGTAACTCCGTCCTGAAGCTCCTTATTACTGGCGCTGTCGTCAACGCTGTAATACTTTGCGTCGGCACCTTCCTTGGTGATATTACTGAGATTAACCTGATGATATGTGTTTGCGTCCGCGCTGGACAGTTCGCCGGTGGCGGTGAGGGTCACATCATCGCTATCCACAAGGCCCACAGGCGTTAGGGCCACGTTAACGGTTTTCTCGCCGTTGTACTCCCGGCCTGTCGCGGTGACGGTGTATGTGAGGGCCTTGGGCGTTATGTTCACGGTCGCATCGTCGCTGCCTCCGTCTATATTGCTGTCTCCGCTGTATGTAGCGGTGACGTTGGAGCTGCCGTTCGACCCAAACAGGGCGTGCTGTTTGTTTCGCTCAGAGCCGGAGATCGTCAGAGTTGCCGTGCCGTTCTCAACACCAACAGTATCAAGAGTGCCGCCGTCCTCAAACTTTATCGTGCCGGTCACAAGGCTGGCATCAACTCCGGGGACGGTCACTTTGGCGATGATGGTGATGTTATCGCCATATGTGCCGGTCACGGCCTCGACGGTAACGGTTGGCGTGGCCTTTTTGACGGTGATGGTGATTTCTGTGCTGAGGCTTGCCTCGGTGAAGTTTTTAGCGTCATCGGAGCTGGGGGTAAACACAACTTTGTATTTTGGGATGCCACTGTCGGACACGGCGGGCATCGTGTTCTGGATGGATTCATCCCATGCCCAAGTTCCCGTAACTGGCTTTTCTATGCCTGTGATTTTCGCGGTGCTGCCGTCGAGAAGGTCGTTTGTCAGCTTTGTACCATAAGTGATGGAGACATCAGCGACGGTCAAATCCAACGTCGCCTGGGTGATGTTCACCGTCCCGCCAGTTACCGCGCCGGGCGTATAATACTTCGCGTCATCGCCACTCAGCTCCGTAACCTCTGCCGCAACGTCCTTCGCGTTCCCGACATCCTTATCCTCTACATTGGCAGTATAATCTGAGACATTCACATTGTCGCCGTCCACCTTGCCTTTTACATCAAAACTGCCTTCTACTTTTGTGGTCGTATCATATGTCCTGTCAGTCGCTTTGAAGGTGAACGTCAGCGTTTTGGGCGTTATGGTCACAGTTTCAGTCCCGGTGCTTTTTTCAATATTACTATTCCCCGCATACTCTGCGGTAACAGTGACATTTTCACCGTTTGTTCCGAACAGCTTATGTTGTAAATCCCTGTCGTTAGCCTTTATCGTCAGCGTCGCTGTGCCGTTTTCAGCTTTCACTGTGCCGAGCTCCTGCACACCCGCCTTAAAGGTCACATTGTCATTTATCTCGCTTTCGGTAACGCCAGGAGCGGTCACTTCGGCGGTGAGGGTAATATCGCTGCCATAGGTCGGCTCATCGCTTGCGCTCACCTTTACCGTAGAGGTAGCCTGGGTGACAGTGAAAGACACCTCCGCTGTGGCCGTTCTGGATGTTCCGCCGTTGCCGCTGTATGTAACGGTAATAGTGGCGGTGTGTGTACCAATGCTCAACCCCGCCTTGGGCTGAACCGACCAGCTATCGTTGGTTGCGCCCTGTGCAACATTCCCGATGTCACCTTCGATTAGGTCAAAGCCGCTCTCGTCTATTTCCACGCTGGTAATGTTGGCATCCACCTGACCATTGTTCTTTATAGTAATTTTCAGAGCAGACGGCTGCGAATAGCCATATTTCGCTTCCGCAAAGGTTGGAGCGTCAACGGCCAGATTGAAATGATAAACGATTTCGCCACTGTTTCGTTTCTCAATCCCATCCTCACCGTGGGTGAGCAGGCCCCAGACATCGATCTTCCCCTCGTTGATGATTGATCCCTCATTGTTGAGTACGGCCTCCATATCGTTGTTGGTGCCAATGTTGATGGTGCCCTTGTTGGTCATGGTCACGTCGCTGGCAATATGCAGGGGATGACCATTCTCCACGTTCAGGGTCTTACCGGATGGGATTTCAAAATTATACTTTGGAGTTGGTGTGCCGTATATCTTGCCTGTGTTTCCTTCAATAATAATGCCGCTCCAGCTATTCTGCTGGCCCTTATCAGAAATGCCGCTGGCGACGATCACAGCGTTGCCGTCTTTACCGGTAGAAAAGCTGATGTTTGTGCTGTCGTTACTATATCTGCCGATACCAGCACAGCCTCTCCCTCCGGTCGCGGTGACGGTTCCTCCGTTGATGTTGATTGTCATGGTCCCATAATATCTGTCATCTGCGCCGCCGATACCAGCACCACCGCCACCAGTAAGGAATGACGACGACCCTCCGGTCGCGGTGACGGTTCCTCCGTTGATGTTGATTGTCGTGATCCCATCAGAGTCGTCCATTGCGCAGCCGATACCAGGACCGTAACTACCTCCAGTCGCGGTGACGTTTCCTTCATTGATCGTTATAGCTACGTTTTTGGAACTCTCGCCACCGCCAATACCAGCACTTGAACTGAGCCCGGTAGCAACGACTGTCCCGCCGTTGATCGTTATGGTTACATTGTTGCAGTCGTAGCCACCGCCGACACCAGCGCTCGTTTCCCCTCCGTCTGCGGTGACGGTTCCGCCATTGATTGTGACGGTTCCGCCGGTGGATTGAATATCCTGAAGAAACTGAGTTTTCGTTCCGCCACCGCCGATACCAGCACCGCCTCTATAAGAAGAACCGTTTCCATATCCGTCCGCGATGATAATCCCGCCGTTGATGGTGATGGTCCCGAACCCTTGTAGATTGTCACCACCGATGCCTGCGTTTCCCTCCGAGCCAGTCGCCGATAACGACCCGGATTGCCCTGATTGTCCATAGATGGTCAAGCTATTGCCCGGGTTTACGCTAATGCCATTCTGCGCGGTCAGGGTGCAATCGTCCATTAGAATAAGGTGGACAGTACCTTTTATCGTAATGCGGTCACTGATGGTAACGTTTCCACTGACAACATACCAATTATTTTCCCATGTGGTGGTGCTATCTCCTACCTGGATAGTTGTGGGAACGGCTTTCTCTACCAGTGTTTTGGTGTTCTGGTCCCAATCAAGATAGCTTACTCCTTCCACCACTTCCGGCTGAGTGCCCGTAACATCCCCTGTAATCTTACCATAGCCCTTGACATTTTTTATTGTTCCTTCTTCATTATTTAAGTTACCTGTGTATGAGATTTCGATACTGCCAGCATTATATATTTCGTTTTTATTATCCAGTTCGCCTGTGCCCGAGATTACAATATTTCCACTATTAGATATAGAACCCTCATTCGTCAACGTCGCCCCTTCCGCTACTGTGAGAGTGCTGCCGGAGGGAACCGTCAGGGTCTTACCGGAGGGGATTGTAAAATCGCTCGTGATTGAGGGATTGCCGTTAAACTCCACGCTGCCGGAGTTAGGGAAGATTATACAGTTGTTTTTATTTACGGTTTTTGCTCCAATCCCGCGCCCATGGGAACCCTCGGTAAATACAACGCCCCCGGAGATGGTGATATTGCTGGTGAAATCGCTGCTCCGATGTCCATATCCGATGTCAAAGGATTTTTTATCTTTCGACGTACTTTTGGCATGAATCTCGCCTCCACTGATTGTAATTGTGCCCATCGTTGTGGCCCAGCAGCCGCAGCCGATACCGGCGCCGTTGCCACCGGCCTCCGCTGTCACCTTGCCGCCAGATATGGTGATGGATTGGAACTTTGCATATTTTCCACTTGAATCGGTATGCCCGCCACCGATGCCCGCGCCGTCGCCTTCGCTCTTTGCAACGATCGTGCCACTCTCGATAGTAATTCTACCGGCGTTATCGTTATAATTTCCCCCAATGCCTGCACCAATGCGCGTGTTTTCGCTGGGCTTCTTTGCAGTGGCGTTCAAGGTGCCGGTTCCCTTGATAGTGAGCGAAGCGCCCTCCGCCACACGGATACCGGCAAAATTTCCGGCGCTGGTGAAGGAGTTGGTCGTACCATCTTCCAAAATCAACGTCACATTCCCGCTTTGGATGTCAAAGGCACAGCCGCCGTTGCTTGTCACGGACACGCCGTTCAGCGTGATCGTCACAGTCCCACTGGTGACCGTTATCGTGTTGGCTGTCGTATTGCCCTTGATGGTGTAATCGCCGTCCTTGTCGATGTTCACGGGCTGGGTTGATACATCAAACTCTGTATCCATTGTCTCTGGCTCATTCGCCCCGGCCATGTTGTCCAAGGCCAGTAGAGCCTCCACCGCCGCCATATAGCGGGTGATGTCCAGCCCGTCAAGCTCCTCGTCCTCAAGCCCCAGCTTCGCCTCGTCGATAGCAGACAGCTGCGCCTCCACGTCCGCCCGGTTGTCGTCGGTTATCGTTTCCGCCTCCGGCAGGGCGTCGATCAGGGCCTGCACCTGTTCCAGCGCGGAGGGAGCGTCCAGCGCAAGCAGGGCCGCCACCGCCGCCTCATAGCGTGTGGTGTCCAGCGACGCTGCCTCGTCCCCGGTCAGCTCCGCCATGGCTGCGTCGATAGCGTCGATCTGCGCCTCCACGTCCACCCTGTTGTCTTCGGTTATCGTTTCCGCGTCGGGCAACGCGTCAATCAGCTTCTGCACCTTCTCCGCCGCGGTCTTCTCCGGCGTCTCGCCGTCCTCCTCCGCACTTGCCATGACCGGCAAAAGTGAGAAAACCATTACGACCGACAGTATTCCCGCAAGCCATTTTTTTACAATGTGTTTCATTTAAATGACCTCCTCACGTCTTCCGCTTGAGATTGAGTATTATCCGTGTGGTGAAGATCCCGCCCTTTCGCTCAAAAAAGGCGCTTCCGTTATATTTTTCCGCGATGTCGTTCACACTTCCAAGGCCCACGCCCCGGCGTCCGTTTTCGCCCTCGGCAAAGGTCTTCCAGTCGGCGGGTGGCCCGCTGTCGGCCCGCTCTATGCAGGAGTTCCTTATCCTCAGCAGCACCATCGCCCTCTCCGAACGGAGCTCCACCGACAGCCGCCGCCTTTCCGGCTCCACCGCCTTAAGCGCCTCAACGGAATTTTCAAGGCAGTTGCCCAGCAGCACCGTCATATCCGGGCCCTCCACGCCGGTGTTCTTGTCTAAGGACACGTCGCACTCCACCGGGACGGCCAGCTCCTCCGCTTGGGCGAGGTAAAAGCCAAGTACCCCGTCCACCACCGGGTCGCCGCTGAATTTCATGTCCTCCAGCCGGTCCGCCACCGCGCCGTACTGCTTTAAGTACTCCGCGATCTCCTCCCGCTTCCCTTGGGCGTTCAACGCTCCGATGGTATTAAGGTGGTGTCTCAGGTCGTGCCGGAGCCTCCGCGTGTTCTCCATCTCCCGGCTTATCCTGTCGTACTGGAGCTTTTGTATCTCCAGCGCTCTCTGTCTCTCCGCGTCCCGCTTTCGCCGCAGCGACTCCCGGAAAATGAGCCAGTATATGAGTATCTGCTCTATGATAAGCAAAAGCTCCATGAGCATTGTGCCGTAGTGGTACTGTGGGTAGGGGCCGAAGATGTAGATAACCATCAGCGCCGCTATAAACCCCGTGGTGGAGAGTATGGCCGTGGCAAATTCCCGGTGCATCTCGCGTGGCTCCACCTCCCGTATGAAGTCCCCCATGGGGCGGAGCACACATCTTAGCATCACCGGCAGCGTCACCGCCGCCGCGATTGCGTACATCACCGTGGTCAGCACCGGATATGGCCCGTTACCCCAGTACTGGTCCTCCGGCAGGAAATTCCATACCGCGTTCACCAGCCAGAACTGGCTCACGGCGTAGAATAGGGCGATGAAGAAGACCAACACCTTCTTCACCGGCGCCTCCCGCACTAAGGGGAAATACACCGCCAGCGTCAGCGCCATAGCCGCCAGCATCTCCATGTTCCCCAGAGCGTCCGACCCCGGCGCCAGCCGTAGCGGCACCGGGAACAGCGCCGCGAAGACAGCCGCCCCGGCGAGGATACCGACAAGTACGCGCTTTCGGGGCGTCCGTAAGCTCTCCTCCGGGAATGGCAGGAAGATCATCAGCGCGCAGGGCGTGAACTGTATGAAAAAGCCAAAGGCGTTGCTTAAGTAAAAGCTCACAGGCCCGCCTCCTTTTTACTTCTCGTTACCCGGTCCAGCAAATGATCCTGATACGCCGCGGTTATGGTCCCCCGCTCCCGCACCGCCAGAAAAAGCTCCTGTCCGTTTCGCAAAACGCACCTGTCCGGGCGCATCTCCTCGATGCAGTCCATGTTGACTATGACGCCCCGATTAATTTTTAGGAATCTCCGCCCCAGCTTCTGCTCCAGCTCCGTAAGGGACGACCACACCTTTATCTGCTGTCCGTCCGAGAGCAATATCTCCACCGCGTGGTTCGCGCTTGTCAGGGTGCATATTTTGTCGAGGTATATCCTCTCCCGCCCCACGTTGATGGAGGCCGCCGACCCCGGACGTATCTCACGAAGTCTCCAAAAGGCCTCGGTGACGCTTTTTGCCGTCACCGGCTTTATGATGTAGTGCAGCGCCCTGAGTGAAAAGGCGTCCACGGCGAAATCCCGGCTTGTGGTGATGAACACCAGCCCCGTCCTCGGAGCTTGGCTCAAAATCGCCTCCGCCGTCTTTATCCCGTTCTCCCCCGGCATGTATATGTCGAGGAATATGATGTCAAAGGGCGGCGTCCGGCGCGCCGCCTCCAAAAGAGACGCCCCGTCCTCAAACTCCTCCGTCGCCGCCTCCGGCTCCACGTCCCGCAGGACCTGAAGTACCTGCTCCCGATCGTGCCGGTCGTCGTCACACACAGCGATCCGCACAGTCCATACCTCCAATTAGTAGAGTAAAACCAATTATGCGCGTATGTACATACGCGCATAACCGCTATATAGCGGTTATGATTTCAATTTATCCCCAAGACTACTTTCACGTAATACATTATATCACACTTCACTCCCCCCGGCGTTGATTTTTACGAAGTGTTTTTGATTTTTACGCAATCCTCCCCATAATTTCCCATCCCCCGATCCCGCAACTTCAATCTTGACAGCCCGTCGCCCCTGTGGTAGTATCAGGGCTGAGCACAGTGTGTGCTGAGACTGGGGGAAGACGTGAAATGGGTGAGCAAGCGAAGCTCATACACGACGAGATGAGCGGCAGGATCGTCGACGCCGCCGCGGCTCTCGCCCTCAGGGAGGGGGCCGGTGAGGTCACCGTCCGGAAGATAATCCGCGCCCTCGGCGTGACGAACCGGGTCTTTTATAACCGCTTCCACAACGTAGACGAGGTCCTGAGCCTCGTCTATCAGGACATGGCCCTTCAGATGCGCCGTGGCCTCCGGGAAGGGCTGGACCCGGAGGGCGACTTCTTCTCCCAGATAACCGACCTGGCCTCGGAGACCCTGAGGCTCTCCTACCGGCTCAAGCTGGGCATGAATCAGTACGTCTTTATCCAGGACAGCGTGTCGCCGGAAAATTTTCTCTGGTGGCGTGAGCGCATTCGCAATTTTATGGACCTCGGAAAGGAAAAGGGCCTTATCCGTTCCGACCTTGACAGCGACGTCATGAGCTACGCCGTCTGGTGCTTCATACGCGGCTACAACACCGACGCTCTGGCCCGCGAGATACCTGAGGACCGGGCCGTCAGCGCCTTCCGCTACTCCTTCGGCGTGCTCTTGGAGGGCATGAGGGCAAAATAAAAAGCGCCGGAGGGCGCTTCATTTTAAATATTCAGCACACCGTGTGCTAATGTATCAGGAGGACACCATGTCAGTAAAAATCATCACCGACTCAGCGTCGGACATCACCCAGGAGCGGGCCAGAGAGCTCGACGTGCAGGTCATACCCATGACGACCGTATTCGGCGAGGACGAATATCTTGACGGCGTGACGCTGACCAACCGTCAGTTTTTCGAAAAGCTCATCGAGACCGACGAGCTTCCCCACACCAGCCAGATAACTCCCTATCAGTACGAGCGGATATTCAGTAAAGCCGCCGACCCCGCCTCTCAGGTCCTGTACATCGCCATGTCCTCCAAGCTCTCCGGCTCCTGCGGCGGAGCGATCGCCGCGGCGGAGGCGTTTGGCGGCCGTGTCACGGTGGTGGACAGCGAGAACGTGAGCATCGGCCAGCAGCTGTTGGTGCTCTACGCCCTTCGGCTCCGTGACCGGGGGCTTGACGCTGAGAGCATCGCCCGCAAGCTTACGTCCCGCCGCGGCGACGTGCGGGTGCTGGCCCTCCTTGACACACTTGAGTACCTCAAGCGCGGGGGCCGCATCTCCCCCACCGTGGCCTTCGCCGGCGAGCTTCTGTCCATAAAGCCCGTGGTGGCCGTGGAGCACGGCGAGGTCGTCCTCATGGGCAAGGCCCGCGGGTCAAAAAACGGCAACAACCTGCTCACGCGCTTTGTGGAGCAGTGCGGCGGCATAGATTTCTCCATGCCCTACACCTTGGCATACAGCGGCCTTGAGGACTCCCTGCTCCAAAAATATATCCGCGACAACAGCGCCCTGTACGCCGGCCACACAGACGACCTCCCCGTCTGTGCCATCGGCAGTACCATCGGCACCCACGTGGGCCCCGGGGCGGTGGCCGTGGCGTTTTTCAGCGGGGGCAGCGGGAAATAAGGATTTTCAATTTGACGAAAAATTGTTACCTTTTGTTTTTACTTTGTTATTGTAAACTCATGGCGTTTATGTTAACATAATCATGCGACACAATTTCACATAAAAAACTATTTACGCAGGAAGTATACGTTGCTAATCCCGGCAAAAATGTCTGCTCCGGTCAGCGTACTTTTGTATGTTGTGAAATTGTGTCGCGACAATCCGGTACGGACATTTTCAGGTGCGGAGCTTAACGCTGCGCACCTTTTTTGCCCCCTTGACGCGGTACTTCCCGGTCAGGGGGCGAATTTTTTGAGTGAAGCTGCTGTCGGACACGGGCGAAATGCTCAGAAAAGGCGGGGGTGTCTCGCGGGATTTCTCCCGCGCTTCGGGGCTGTACTGCTCCTTTTTGCCTGCTCAGGACTGCTGGCGGCGGGGGTCATATACGGGTGCTCCCATTTTAACGCCCGGTCTTCGGGGACGGACGTGGCCTCCGGGACCCCGCCGGGGACCGCGCCGGCGTCTCCATCGGAGGTGTCTCCATCGGAGGCATCTCCATCGGAGGCCGCGCCGTCTGAGGCCGTACCATCGGAAACCGCGCCTCCGGAGACCGTACCGCCGGAGACCGTACCCGTAACGGGGGCGGTCAGCTACGAGTTCGGCACGGCCCTGGGGGAACGCGAAAGGGTGGCAGATGAGTGGTTCGACGGGGCTGTGTTTTTGGGCGATTCCCGGACCGAGGGTCTCCAGCTTTTTGGCGGACTTGCCCACGGGGATTTTTACTGGCACCGGGGAATGAACGTCTTTCGGGCGGACGACAGCAAATACGCCTATTTCGACATTGGCGGCGAGAAAACGACGCTTTTGGGGACCCTCAGAGTGAAAAAGTACAAGGCCGTCTACCTTATGCTTGGCATAAACGAGCTGGGCTACCAGGAGGAGGCGTATTCCGCCGCCCTGTCGGAGCTTGTGGACGGGATAATAGAGGCACAGCCGGAGGCGGTGATATACCTCCAGACCATGCCGCCCGTAAACGACCAAAAGGCCAGGGATTTTGACATCTCCCCATATATAAACACGAAGAACGTGAACAAATTTAATGAGGCCATCGCCCGCATAGCCGAAGAAAAGCGGGTGGTCCTGCTGGACACCGCTTATCTTTACCGTGGGCCCGACGGCCAGCTCCCCTCGGAGCTCACGGGAGACGGGGTGCACTTCACCTCCTCAGGCTACAAGAGGTGGGCGGATTTTCTGCGAACACACACGATGGAGCCGGAGGAATATCTTAAGCTGAGAGACATGGAGGAATAGAAAATGAAAAAGAGTTTACTTATATTTTTACTGCTCGCGGCGATTTTGACCGGGTGCGCCGGAAGGGCCCGGCCCTATACCGTGGACGACGCCAGGGCGCTCATTGACGCCGGGGCCTTCGACGGGGAGCTTGCGGAGGTCCCCTCGTCCTCGATCTTGGCCCTCTACGGGGTGGAGGAGGGCAAGCTTCTGGAATTCGTGAGCTTCCAGACCACGAGCACCGCCGTGTCCTGCGAGGAGGTGACGGTGCTGGTGCTGGCGGACACCTCCTCCGCCGAGGCGGCGGAGAGCGCCTGCCGGGAGAGGATAGCCGCTGAGCTTGAAAACGCCAAAAGCTACTCCCCCGCCGCCGTACCGTCCCTGGAGGCGGCCATAGTTGACCGGGTGGAGAACACCGTCCTTATAGCCGTGGGCAACCCTGACAAGCTCCCCGACGCCGTGGCGGGACTTAAATAATACTTTAAAAACGGGGGTGACAGGCGTACAAATATGTTGTATAATATCCATACGCGCGGATTTTGTACGATTTTCCTCCGTTTTTCTCCCCGTCCTGAGGTGACGGAAAACGGGTAAAACTCTCCGGGAGATGATCTTTTGGCCAAGCGGGACATGACCCACGGGTCCATAACCCGGCACCTTCTGAGCTACACGGTACCCATGGTGCTGGGGAACATCATGCAGCTTACATACAACGCGGCGGACTCTGTGATCATCGGCAAAAACTTGGGCGAGGAGGCCCTGGCGGCGGTCAGCGTCTCCGACCCCATCATGACCGTCATGGTCCTTGGTGCCTCCGGCATCGGCATCGGCGCCTCCGTCATAATGAGCCGCTTCTACGGCGCGGGGGATAGAGAAAAGCTCCGGCGGGAGTTCACCACCACCGTCATCTTCGGCCTCTTTTTCTCCCTCGCCGTATTTATACTGGGCTTCGCCTTCTCCGGCCAGCTTCTCCGGCTAATAAAGGCCCCGGCCGAGTCCTACGACATGGCCCTGACGTACCTTCGCATAATCTTCGTGGGCTTTCTCTTTACCTTCCAGTATAACATTCTCTCCTCCTCCCTCCGGGCCATCGGCGACTCCCGGACCTCCGTGTGGTTCCTCGGCATATCCTGCGGCATAAATATTTGCCTCGACCTCCTCTTTGTGGCGGCGCTCCGCATGGGCGTGGCCGGAGCCGGCCTTGCCACGGTCATAGCCGAGGCCGTCAGCGTCATTTTGTGCCTCTGGTGGATAAAGCGCCGTATACCTGAGCTCTCCGTCACCCGCCGGGAGCTGAAGGTAGACCGGGCCCTCCTAAAGGAGACGGTGAAAAGCGGCGCGCTGACCGCCCTTCAACAGGCGGCCCAGCCCGTGGGGAAGCTCCTTATACAGCGCACCATTAATATCGAGGGCGTTGTGGCCGTGGACGCCTTCAATAACGCCTGCCGCATCGACGACTACGCCCGTATCCCCACCCAGAGCATGGGGAGCGCCATAATGACCAGCACCGCCCAGAATAGGGGCGCGGACCAGCCTGAGCGCGTCCGGGCCTCCTTCCGCCAAGGGCTCATCATCGCCCTTTGCTACTACCCCATCATCTGCGCCATCGTGCTCATATTCCGCCTCCCCCTGATGCGCCTCCTCTCCCCCAGAGAGAGCACCGAGATCGTCAAAATGGGCGCGGCGTACCTCGCCGTAAAGGCGTGGTTTTTCGTGATGCCCGGCATCACCAACGCCATTCAGGGCTTTTTCCGCGGCATGGGCTCCATGACCGTGGTGCTCATCTCCACCATAATCCAGATAAGCGTCCGCACCGTCTTCGTCTGGCTCCTTGTCCCCAGAATGGGCATCGTCGGCGAGGCCTACGCCTGCGCCGCCGGCTGGGGCCTTATGATCATATTCGAGTTTACGGTCTATTTCATAAGAAGAAGGAAAATGTTCTCAGGCAATTAAAAGGCCGTCAGATCGTCGACAAACCCCAGATAAGCGTACCCCCAAATTAAATGATTTTCGCGGCGGCATGTACGTCGCGAAAATTACCTTTTGTCACGCAAGTGTGCCGCTTGCGGCGCGCGCGGCGTGACGGCAGGAAAAAAATACCTGTGCTCCCCGTCCTGGTAGAAAAGCTCCATCATCTGGTCGCAGGGAATATTGTTCCGGGCGGCCCGGTCCACTATATCCGCGATTTGAAGGCGAATATGTTCGTCGATGGCCTCTAATACTAATATCTAATTAAAACAAGCCATTCGCGACGGTCTTTTTCGCGTCATGCGGCGTCAGCCGCCTTGGAAATACCAATGGGTATTCCCTGCGGCGCCTTCCTTGCCTGACACGAAAAATCCTCGCCGCTCGGTGTCTCCTTTTAAATAGATATTAGTATAAAATCCTCGCAAGCGCCAGCCCCGCCGGGTTGTTGTACGCATAATGGCCCTCGATCTGCGCCCGGAACGCCTCAAAATCCCCGGCGGCCTTGGCCGCCACGAGCCTTGCGGCCACAGTCTTTTGTACGTCCTCCTCCTGCTCCCCCATCACCCGCAAAAACCACTCCGTGTCTTGGTCGTAGGCCGCCGCCAGAGTCATGCCCCACTCATTCCCATCTGCAGCTTGGGCGGCCTTTTGGAAGAAATCGCCGCCGTAGCTTTTCCCCGCCCCGGTGGTCAGCTCGTACCGGCCCGCCGGCATCTCCATCGCGTCTAAGGCCCTCAAGATCTTCATCGCCGCCTGACCGATGTCGGTCGATAGGTGCTCCTCCAGCCTCCGCCTGAACTCCTGCGTGTCCCCGAAGGACTTTTCATACGCCAGAAGCTCCGCCACCCGGTCGCTGATCTCGTCGGTCTCAATGCACATCATCACGATGAAGAAGTCCTCGTTCCAGTCGAACGCCGTGGCCAGCGCCGAGCCGAGGGCGTCCGCCTCCGCCCCGTCGGCGCTCATGGTCTTGTCGAAGAGCTCATTTATAAGCTCATCTTTCTTCGCGTACTCATCGCCCATAGTGTAGACGGCAAGGTCCGTCGCGGTCCTGAGTAACAGCCAGTCACTTCCGTACCACCCCGCCCCGTAGGCCGCGAGGGCCGCCGCGGGGTCCTCCTTGATCGTCACGGCGTAGGACTTCCCGTTTTCAATGTCCACCGCCACGAAGCCGCCCTTTTGCCTCAGGAGCACCGTGCCGTCGTCGTAGGGGTTCCACAAAGCGTAGCTCTCAAGGCCCTCGCCCTCCCACAGCGTCGCGCCGCTCTCCGTGTCCGTTATCCGCCCGGTGCCGGACCCGTCCGTCAGGACCTCCAGCGCGTACCTGTCCCCCTCGGAGCGGTATGGCGCCGTGACCTCCGGCGCTTTCTCGTCTTGGACCCTCACAAGCGACGCCCCGTCCTCAATATTCATGAACGGCAGTCCTTCCTCAACGGCGCTGTACTCAAGCCCCCCGTCGATTAGCTCGAAGCTGTACACTCCCCCGTCGCACGAAAGCCTAAGTGTCTTTCTTCCTGTATTATCCCATGTCCCATGGCTCGTGGCCTGCTTCCCGCCGGAGGTGGTGTACGTCACATCGGCGGTCCTGAGCAGGTCCGCGTTCACGGTCAGCGTCAGATCCGTCCTTCCTCTCCCGTCCTTGTGCTCGTACTTTCCCGTGGGCCGGTAGACCTTCTCGTCTGTGGCGCGGTAAAATAACGCGCCGTCCGGTATTTCAAGTGAGAATTTACTCGACTCATCGGCCATATACGCCAGCGTCTCCCCGTCAAAGCGGAAACGGAATTCATCGGGATCATCGCCCGTCGACACCGCCTCGCGCATCGTCACCACGCCGTCCTTGTAGAGCCAGAGGCCCTCGCCGCGGGAGCCGGATAATGACGTCTCGTAGTAGACGAACGTCCCGCCATAGTCAAGACGTATGTAGAAGGGCATTACCTCCCCTGACGGCACATTGGCGTATGTGTAGTATCCCTCCGGACCAAGCGCGCTCTCCACGCTTTTGTCGTCCTTTTCAAACACCGCCCCGTCCTGAAGGCGCACATACGTGAACCTGCCGGACCTTTCCGCGTCAAAGAGGAGCTTCCCGTCACTGACGTCGAAGAAAAACGTCCGTTCACGCCGCGTGTCCTCCCGGACCTCCCGGACCGTCAGCTTGTCCTCCCCCAGATCCCAGTGTCCCTCGCCGATGACGCTGGAGGCGTAGCCCTCGCTATATTGCATGGTGCCGTCGGGGCGCAAAATAATGGCAAAGTCCCCACCCAGATCGATATTCACCGGACTTGTAAGAACGTAGCGCCCGGATATGTCGCTCCCGTCCCGCCGCGGGTCCGTCAGAAAACACACCGCCAGCACGGCGCAGACCATCAGTGACGCCAGAGTTATCCATATCACCGGCTTTTTCCACGAGAGCACGTTCTTCACCCTCGCCTTCAGCTTACCCTCCCCGAAGGCCACCGGGCAGGCCGCCACGCTCCGGTGGAAGGCGACAGCCGTCAAAAGCGCCTCCGAGTAGGGCTTTTTGCACTCAGGCCCCAGCTCGGCGAGCACCCGCTCGTCGCAGGCAAGCTCAATGTCCCGGCAGAGAAGCACATACGCCAGCCACATCACCGGATTGAACCAATAGACCGACAATATGAAAAACGCCAGCGGCTTTATGAGGTAGTCCCGCCTTTTTATGTGCGCCCTCTCGTGGGCCGCCACCATCTCCCGGCTATTCGGGTCCATTCCCACCGGCATGTAAATTTTCGGCCTTATGAATCCGAACACAAAGGGCGACGGCACGGCGGGGCTTTCAAATATCCCGTCCTCGCGTCTGACCGCGTCCCTGACCCGCCGCCGAAGAAGCGCGGAGGTTATGAAAAAGTACGCCGCCATGACTATAAGTCCCGCCAGCCATATGTAGGCCGCGATCTCCGTGTATACCCGAAGGGGCGTGACGCCGGCCCCCGGCGACGGGGCTAAGTGGGCCGACACGGCGGGGTTCACCGCGTTATCAAAAACCTGTATGCCCGTGTGGACGGTAGGCGCCTGAGCGTACCGCACCGTGTCCTGAGTGAGTATCTCACGGCTCGGAATGAGGCTCAGGGCGCTTTTTATGGAGAAGGGGAACACGAGCCGTAATACTAATATCTATTTAAAAGGAGACACCGAGCGGCGAGGATTTTTCGTGTCAGGCAAGGAAGGCGCCGCAGGGAATACCCATTGGTATTTCCAAGGCGGCTGACGCCGCATGACGCGAAAAAGACCGTCGCGAATGGCTTATTTTAATTAGATATTAGTATAAGCCCACCAGTCCCCACATGAGGCACCGCAGGGACTTTGGGGCGCGCTTTAATATGAGCCGCGCTATCACCACCGCCAGCGTAAGCCAGCTTGCGGTGACGCTGACGTTCAGGAGCTTTAAAAATATCTCAAACACGCCTACTCCTCCTCGTACTCGTCGATGAGCCGCCGTATCTCGTCAAGCTCCTTTTTAGTCACCTTCGGGTGTTTGGCGAAGGCCGCCACGAAGGCCGGCATGGAGCCCTGAAAGGTGTCCTCCACCAGCTCGTCTATCCTCTCCGCCTC
>CANREY010000024.1 GCA_947629755.1 uncultured Oscillospiraceae bacterium
AACCTCACCAAGGGCGACCAGCTGGAGTCCCTGCTCAACACCACCTTCCGGGAAATCGAGGACATCACGGACATCCACCAGATGACCAACGCCCAGCTCAAGCGGATCATTCAGAAAATTGAAGTGGATAAGGACGGGAATGTGGACATCTATCTGCGGTTATTGGGGGATTTGGGGCTCGACAGCACCGTTCTAATTACAGATAACCATACATAAGGACCTCTCCGACCGCCTCCGGCGGATAAACGAAACACTGTACGACGAGGTCAAGGAGATACTTGAGCTCAACAAGGCCGAGCGCCACATACGCGGCGGCATGGCCACGAAGCGTAAATACAAGAAGCTTTGACCCAGAGCGCCTACATAAGAGACCCTTATGTCGAAAAAGCCCTGCGGGCTTTTCCGACAAAGGGGAACGTGCGAAAAATACCGCAAAAAGGCCTGCGGGCCTATTTGCGGTATTTTTCTGCCGTTTTGCTTCGCGCGCCGCCGAAGGCGGCACACTCCGCAAAACAAGAGGTAATTTTCGCGACGCACATGTCGCCGCGAAAATTGATTGAATTGGAGTTTTTTGACAAGTTGTAAAAAATCCCGGAACATGAGTTCCGGGTTTTTTTGACCTTTCAGGGCCCCGCGTCATAGTAATGATTGACATCACTTTTTAAAAAGGGGCAAACTGATATGGATAAAATACGACCCGCCCGGTTCTTTCTGGGCGCGAATACACCAAACGGCTTTTACTCGCTCTACGGCGGCTTCACCGACAGGAAAAAGGACCACCTTTTCATACTGAAGGGCGGTCCGGGGTGCGGCAAATCCACCTTTATGAAGAAGATCGGCGCGGCCTGCGAGGAGGCGGGCCATTTCGTGGAGTACATACACTGCTCCGGGGACCCGGAGAGCCTTGACGGGGTGTACGTCCCCGCCCTCAATGTGGCCTATGTGGACGGCACCGCTCCCCACGTCATAGAGCCGGAGCTCTTCGGCGCTCAGGCAAGCTACATAAACATGGGCGCTTTTTATGACCTCTCCGCCCTGAGCGGCCATAAGGAGAGCGTGGCGGCGCTGACGCGCGAGTATAAGGCCCACTACGACCGGGCCTTCGGTCTTCTGGCCGGGGCCGCCTCCCTCCGGGCCCCAGCGCCCTCCCATGCCGCCGTGAGCTCCGCCGAGAAGCGCGTCCTCAGTATAATCCGCCGGGAGAAAAGGGGCAAGGGCGACAAGAGGAGCCTCGACCGGTTCCTCTCCGGCTACACCTGCCTTGGGCATATGGCCCTTTTCCCCACGGTGGAAGCGCTGGCCGGCCGGGTCTTTGTCCTCGATAACGACTCCGGCCTCGCCTACCCGGCCCTTGACGCTGCCGCGAGGGAGGCGGAGAGCCGGGGCCACGCCGTCATACGCTGCCGCTGTCCCCTCCGCCCGGAGCTCACCGAGCACCTCATTTTGCCGGATACGGGCCTTGCCCTTGTGACGGCCACCCGCGAGCTTCCCTACACCGGCCCCCGGACACGCCACATACGTCTTGACGCTATCGCCAGACGCGACGGCCCCTCCGACATGTCCGGCGACGCCCGGCGGGTCGCAAAGCTCCGCGCCGCCCTTGTCTCCGAGGCTCTCGGCGCTCTGAGGCTGGCGAAGGCCGCCCACGACGACCTTGAGGCCCAATATATCCCCGCCGTGGACTTTGCCGGCCTTGACAGGCTGGCCGGGCGACACATGGACGCTCTGCTCGGATAATTACATTTTCACACTTTTACGGTACTTATATTTACAAATTTAGACTTTTGTGGTAAAATCTTTTTAATATAGTACGAAAGAGGGTACCTCCATGTACGATTTTGATACCCCCGCCCCAAGGGCCGGAACAGGGGCCATAAAGTGGGACATACGGGAAAGCGCCTTCGGCAACGGCGACGCGCTCCCATTCTGGGTGGCGGACTCCGACTACATGTCCCCTCCTGAGGTCGTAAGCGCCATAAAGGAGGCGGCGGAAAAATGCGTCTTCGGCTACACCGCCCCCACGGACAGCTACAAAAACGCCGTCCGGGAGTGGATACGCACACGCCACGGCTGCCGGGTGGACCCGGACTGGATAGTGCCCTCCATCGGCATCGTGTCGGAGATCTCCAACATCATAAGGTGCTTCACCTCCCCCGGCGACAAGGTGCTCATACAGACGCCCGTCTACGACCCCTTTTACAACATCGTAAAGTCCTCAGGCCGGACGCTGGTGGAGAACCGCCTCGTCCGCGACGGTCTTCGCTACTCCATGGACTTTGAGGATATGGAGCGGGACCTTAAGGCCGGGGTGAAGCTCATGCTCCTGTGCTCCCCCCACAACCCCGTGGGCCGGGTGTGGACCGAGGAGGAGGTAAGGCGGGTATCCCAGCTGTGCCTTAAGTACGGCGCTACGCTGGTCTCCGACGAGATTCACTGGGACATTGTAACGCCGGGCGTCACACACTTTTCCGCCCTCCACGCCGGTACGCCCGGCAACGTCATCGTCCTCACCGCCCCAAGCAAGACCTTCAACGTGGCGGGTCTCAAGTGCTCCAACGGCTTGATCCCCAACGGCGCCATGAGAAGGCGACTTGCCGCGTGGAAGGAGTCTCGCTTCATCGAGGGCCCCAACAGTCTGGGGCTCACCGCCTGCGAGGCCGCCTACACCCACGGGGCGCGCTGGTGCGACGAGCAGAACGTGTATCTTGCGAAAAACGCCGAGATCGTCCGTAAGTTCATATCTGAAAAGCTCCCCTTCATCGGCGTGACGCCCTTAGAGGGCACATATCTTATGTGGCTGGACATCTCGGCCACGGGCCTCGATTCCCGTGAGCTATGCCAGCGCCTCACAAGGGCCGGGGCCATACTGAACGACGGTTGGCGCTACGGCGACGACGGCTTTGTCCGCCTCAACATCGCCTGCCCCGCCGCCCAGCTCCGGGCGGGCCTTGACGCCATAGCGGAGGTATGCGGCAGATGACCGGACTTCTATTGGCGGTCATATACGTCTCCTTCGTGTCCCTTGGTCTTCCCGACGCCCTCTTAGGGGCGGCCTGGCCCACCATGCACTCCGAGCTCCACGCCGGCATAGCTTGGGCCGGGGCGGTGTCCACCATAATATCCGTGGGCACCGTCGTATCGAGCTTAAATTCCGACCGCCTCACCCGCCGGTTCGGGCCGGGGCTCGTGACCGCCGTCAGCACCGGCATGACCGCCGGGGCCCTTTTCGGCTTCTCTCTTTGCCGGAGCTTCCCCGTGCTGTGCATTCTGGCCATACCCTACGGACTTGGGGCGGGAGGTGTGGACGCGGCCATAAATAACTACGTGGCCGTCCACTACCCCAGCCGCCACATGAGCTGGCTCCACTGCATGTGGGGCGTGGGCGCTGCGGCGGGGCCATACATAATGGGCGCGGCCCTTCGGAAAATGACATGGCATACAGGCTACGCGGCCGTTGGCGTACTTCAGGCCGCCCTGACAGCGGTCCTCTTTATCTCCCTTCCCCTCTGGCGGCGGCAGGAGAGCGAGGCCGAAAGGTCCTCAGCGCCGGCCCTGCCACTCCGGCGGGTGCTGACCATTCCCGGAGTTAAAAACATAATCCTCACATTCTTTTGCTACTGCGCCCTTGAGAGCACAGCGGGGCTCTGGGCCGCAAGCTTTCTGACGCTGGCCCGCGGCGTTGACAGGACGCGGGCCGCCACCTTCGCGGGGCTATTTTACATCGGCATGACCTTAGGGCGGTTCATAAACGGCTTTCTCACCGTGAAGCTTTCTGACCGCAAGCTCATAAGGCTCGGCATGTCCGTGGCCGCCGCGGGCGCGGCGCTCATGCTCCTGCCTGCGGGCGAGTACGCGTCCCTCGCGGGGCTCGTCATATTGGGCCTCGGCTGTGCGCCAATTTACCCCTGCGTCATACACTCCACCCCCGAATATTTCGGCGCTGACCGCTCCCAAGCCATAATCGGCGTCCAGATGGCCTCCGCCTACCTCGGCACCGCCCTGATCCCTCCAATCTTCGGCGCTATCGCCGGGTCCACCACCCTGTCCCTCTACCCCTTTTTCCTCCTGACCCTAATCCTCCTCATGGCCATAGCGTTCTCGACACTGCCGCGGAAATAAAACAACGCAAAATAAAGTTACGCCTGCGGGCGAATGAGGAAGCGAGGGTTTCGTATCAGCACAAGCTTTCTATCGGAGGTACCGGCAAAACCCTTCGGCCTCGCTTCCCCCCTACCCCCCTCCTACGAGGAGGGGGCACTTTATATGGTTGCGCCTTCGGCGCTTATTTCAATGCGGGAGGGTTTAGAACCCTCCCCTACGACTATTATGGGAAATTTACCAATCACCCCGTAGGGGCGGGTCCCAGACCCGCCCGTCCCCCGTCCCGCCCGCAGGCGACGTCCCCCTCATCAATATTTTTTCTGACGGCATGTACGTCAGAAAAAATACCTTTTGTCACGCAAGTGTGCCGCCTTCGGCGGCGCGCGCGGCGTGACGGCAGAAAAAATTCGCGAATAGGTCCGCAGACCTTTTCGCGAATTTTTTCTCTCGTTCCCCTTTGCCGGCAAAGGCTCTGCCTTTGTCGGCATTATTCTGCGGCCTTCAGCGCCACCGCCGGGTCGATGCGCGCGAGCCTTCTCAGCATGAAAATATCCACCGTCAGCGAGAATGCTATGGTCAGCGCCACGGACCACAAGTAGCTTGGCAAGAGCACCCTCGGCACGAAGTGTATCATGTCGAGCTCAATTCTCGTCACCACGTAGGCGTTGAGGGCGAGGCCCATGGGTATGCCCGCCGCCGCGCCGAGAAGCGTCAGCAGTATGTTCTCCCTGAGCACGTACATGGCCGTCTCCGGGTCGTAAAAGCCCAGCACCTTCACCGTGGCGATCTCCCGCAGGCGCTCCTGTATGTTTATGTTCGTGAGATTATATATCACCACGAAGGCCAGCGCCGCGGCGCAGATTATGGTCAGGAGCACGATGTAGATAAGGCTGTCCATCATACCGCCGATGCGGTTTATAAGCTCCTGACTGGAGCTGGCCGTCAGCACGCCGTCCTCGGACAGTATCCTCGCCAGCCCCTCCCCGGCGTCGGCGTCCGGGGCCTTTTTCACAAGGGCAAAGTTAATGTCCGGCTCCTCCCCCACGGCCTCCACGAATGACCTCTCCGTAATATACACGCTGTTATATATGTAGTTATCGTACACCCCGCAGACCGTGAGCTTCAGCGTCCCGCCGCTGTCGGGCCTCACCGTCACGCTGTCCCCGGCCCGGAGCCCCAGCGCGTCGGCAAGGCCGGAGTTTACAAGTATCTCCCCGTCCTGCGGGGCACGGAGCTTCTTATTCCCGGAGTGGAAGTCCACAAGCTCCCCTATCCCGGACGCCGCGTCGGCGGGCAGGACGTTGAGCTGTACCTCCTTCTCCGCCCTCCCGGCGGTGGCGGAGGCCGATTCCTGATTTAAAAATACGGTCCTCTCCGCAAACTCCGACACCCCGGCGAGAAATTCCTCCCGCTCCTTTAAGTCCAAGGAGCCTGAGAAGGTGACCGAGTAGTCGTAGAGGCTTATCTCCGTGAACTGATAGTCCACCACGTTGCGAATGGAGTCGTTTATCCCCATGCCCGTTATCATCAGGGCCGTGCACCCGGCTATGCCCAAGATCATCATGAGCACGCGGGATTTGTACCTGAATATGTTCCGCACCGTGACCTTCCAGAGAAAGCTCAGCCTGTTCCAGATAAATTTCACTCTCTCCAGCATCACCCGCTTACCGGACTTGGGGGGCTTGAGCCTTATGATGTTGGCCGGCACGTCCCGGAGCTCCCGCCCGCAGGTGAAAAGCGTCACCGCCAGCATGGCGACAACGTAGAGCGAGAAGGTTATGGCCGACAGGGGCAGGTCAAACACGAACTTTATCTTATCCGAGAAGGTGTACATTATGTTGTACGCCTTCCACACCACCATGGGTATACACCACGAGCCAAGCAGTATCCCCGACGCGCCACCTATGACCGTGGCGGCCCCGGCGTAAAAGAGGAATTTGCCCATCACCGCGGGCCTTGAGTACCCCAGCGCCAGCAGTACTCCAAGCTGTGAGCGCTGTTCCTCCACCATTCTTGACACGGTGGTGAGGCATATGAGCGCCGCCACAAGGAAGAAGAACACCGGGAACACGGCGGATATGGCCTGAACTATGGAGGTGTCGTTCTCAAAGCACTCATATCCCAGATTCCCCCAGCGTCCAAGGACGAAGGTCTCCGGCGTCTCAAGCTCCGCAAGGTCCTCTATGGCCTCGTCAAGCTCGTCTCTCGCGTCCTGAAGCTCCCGCTCCGCGTCGGCAAACTCCTTATCCGCCTCTCTCTTGGCGTCCTCGTACTCCGAAAGACCGTCCTCGTATTCACGAAGGCCGTCGTCATATTCCCTCTGCGCGTCCTCAAGCTCCCGCTTCGCCCTGTCAAGCTCAGCCCGGCCGTCCTCGTACTTTTTAAGGCCGTCCTCATACCGCGCCTGTCCGTCCTCGTGCTCCTGAACTCCCTCGCTGTATTCCCGCTCCCCGTCCTCAAGCTCGCGCTTCGCGTCGTCGAGCTGTGCCTGAGCGTCGGCTACGGAGGTCTTGAACTCCTCCTCCGCCTCATTGTATTTTTCCAGATTTTCGTTATACTCCCGCCAGCCGTCGCTTATCTCGGCGGACGCCGCGGAGAGGGCGGAGTCGGCGCTGTCAAGCTCGCGCCTCGCGCTCTCAAGCTGGGCCGCGCCGGCGGCTATCTGGGCGTTGAGCATCGGCAATTCCGGATCGGTCGGGTCGCTTTGCGCGAGCTGGTCATACTTGGCCTTCATCTGCTCTAATGCGGCCTGACCCTCCTCGTACTGCCTCACGCCGTCCTGATAGTCGGACCAGCCCGCGGAGTACTCGCTCTCCGCCGCCTCAAGCTGTTCCTTGGCCGCCTCCAGGTCCTGCCTCGCGGTGTCAAGCTGTGCCTGCCCGTGGATACTCTCGTTTATAAACTCGTGGTGGGACTTCTCATATTCCGCCCAGCCATCGTCTATTTCCTTCCTTGAGTCCTCAAGCTCCTTTTTTCCGTCCTCAAGCTCCGCTCTCGCCTTTTCAAGCTCATTCCAACTGTCCGCAAGCTCCAGCTCGCCGTCGGCTATCTCCTTTTTGCCGTCCTCCAGCTCCTTCGCCCCGTCCTCAAGCTCACGTCTCGCGTCCTCCAGCTCAAGATACGCGTCCTCAAGCTCACGTTCCGCGTCGGCCCGCTCGGTCCTGTACTCCTCCAGCGCGTCGGCGTACTCTTGCTCCCCGTCGTCTATCTCCGCTTGAGCGTCGCTTAATATCCTGTCAAATCTGGCCTGAGCCTGCTTTTCGGCAAGCTCCGTCACCTCCGGCTCCAGCTCCTCGGAGCGGCTGTCGTATTTTTCCGAGTACGCCCCCGGCATGTCATGACAGCGTATGTATATCCCCGTAAAATAGTCCGCGTCAAAGGCCTCCGGCAGCACGTAGCAGAACCCCGAAACGGACCCGGAGCCAAGATCGGTACTGCCACGCTCGAAGTTGAGATACAGCGGCGACGTGGCAAGCCCCGTGACCGTGAAGGTCTTCTCCTTAAAAAGGTCCCCCGTGTCATCGTCGTTGGACGCGCTCACCGTCACCGTATCCCCGATTTTCAGTCCCGTCCAGCTGTCGCCGAGGCACTCGTCCGGCGTCTCCGGCAATCGCCCCTCCACGACCACCGGCGTGTTCATTACCTCCGGCAGTGAGTGGAACTTATACACAAGCTCCACCCCGCCCACGGATACCAGCGCGTCCGTCTCAAATGTCCCCTCCGCCTCCAGCACAAGGGGGCTTTTCCTTATCTCCTCAAGATCCTCCGCCTCATACCCAAGCGTGTTGGCAAGAGAGAAATCGAAAAACTCCGTATCCGAGTAATACTCGTCCGCCGTGGCGATCATGGCGTTCTTCGACACCCTCAGCCCCACGAAAAAACCGCTCCCCAGCACGATTATGGCCAGAATAGCCAAAAATCTCCCCGGCGAACGCAATATCTCCCTGTATGTGTTCTTAAATAACGGAGTCATATTCCCTCCGCGCTTATTACGCGCCCTCTCACCACTCGATATTCGCTATCGGCACCGGCTCCTCGTTCACTCTGGCCGACCTGACCGTGCCGGAATTTACCGTTATCACTCTGTCCGCCATGGCCGTCAGGGCGGAGTTGTGGGTTATGATGAGCACCGTCATGCCCGACCTGCGGCTGGTGCTCTCCAAAAGCTCCAATATCTGCTTGCCCGTGTTGTAGTCAAGGGCCCCGGTGGGCTCGTCGCAAAGTAGGAGCTTCGGGTTTTTCGCCAGCGCCCTCGCGATGGCCACCCTCTGCTGTTCGCCGCCGGACAGCTGGGAGGGGAAATTATTTAGCCTGTCCCCCAGCCCCACGGCTCTAAGGGTCTCGGCGGCGTCCAAGGGGTCTTGGCATATCTGGGCCGCCAGCTCCACGTTCTCCAGCGCCGTCAGGTTCTCGATGAGGTTATAAAACTGAAAGACGAACCCCACGTCTCTCCGGCGGTAGGTTATGAGCCGCTTTTTCGAGTAGGCGGATATGTCCTCCCCGTCCAGCGTTATCCTCCCCTCGGTCAGGGTGTCCATTCCGCCGAGGATATTGAGGAGCGTGGTCTTTCCCGCCCCTGAGGGGCCAACGATGACGCATATCTCCCCCTTTTCCACCTCGAAGGAAATATCCCTCAGCGCCTCGATACTCACCTCGCCGGACTTATATATCTTCCTCACGTTCTCAAACTGTATGAACGCCATAGCTTACCCCCACTTCTTCCGACAAGTTAATCTATCTACCTTCGATTATAACATATATTTCGTGACTGATGTTAATAAACGGTTAAAAAATAACTTGCAAAAGTTGGCTTGAGGGGATATTCTATTTATAAGCAGAAATAATAAGGGAGGAACAGCTATGCTTTTCACAATTGAGAGAATATCGTCCCTGGCCATCGTCCTTCTGGCCTTTGCCGGTCTTTTCATGCAGGCCGGCTTCCACAAGGGCAAGTACTACCTCGGCACCTTCTCCTACTACACGAACCTTTCAAACCTTTTGACCATGGTCTACCAGCTACTCATCTTCATCGGCGGCTTCACTCTCGGCGGCCTCTACGGCGCGGTGACGAACCCGGCGGTGCGCTTTTCCCTGACGCTGATGATCTGGGTCACGCACCTAATTTACCACTTCCTTCTCGTCCCCGACTTCAAAAAGCGCAAGGGCCCGGACTTCGCCAGGGAGTGGCGGCAGTTTGAGAACATCGACGTCCACTACGCGGTCCCCCTGCTGGCCCTTTTGCAGTGGCTCGTATGCGCGGACAAGAACGTGCCCTTATGGGCCGCGGCATCATGGCTCCTTATCCCCCTTGCGTATCTCGCCTTCGCCATGGTTCGCGCCCAGATCTTGGGCCCCAACCCCAAGAGCGGCGTATACCGCTATCCCTACTCCTTCATGGACCTTGACGAGCTGGACATAAAAAGCTGGACCCGCAACATACTGATGGCCTTCGCCTTCTACGTGGTGCTGGGCCTCGTGCTCTACGGCGTAAGCTGGATATTCAGGATAATATGAAAAAAATCGGCGTAACCTGGCAGTCCCTTCTCTACATCTTAGTGGGCAACCTTGGCCTCGCGCTGGCGATGGACTGCTTTTTCACCCCAAATGAGATAGCCGCCGGGGGCTTTGGCGGCGTGGGAATAATCGTAAATTCCCTTCTCCCCCAAATAAGCGTAGGTACGGTGATCTTCGTCATATCCGTGCCCGTGTTCATATGGTCATTTTTCGTCCAAGGTCTGAGCTACACGCTGTCGGCCCTTCTGAGCACCGCGGCCTTCTCGGCGCTGTCGGACGCGCTGAGCTTTCTTCCCTGCCTTACCCAAAACAAGATGCTGGCGGCCATATGCGGCGGCGCCCTCTACGGTGTGGCCGGGGCCGTGCTGGTCAGGGGTTACGTGGCCGGGAGCGGCACGGACTTACTGGCCCGGCTCATCGTCACGAAGCTTCGCCACCTGAGCCTTGGCACCTCACTGCTCATATGCGACATCGCCGTGGTGGCAGCCTCGGTGGTGGCCTTCGGGGACATCGAGTCCGGCATCTACGCCGGCGGGGCCATCGTCGTGTGCTCCTACACCATGGACAAGGTCATACACGGCTTTAATAAGGCGGTGGTGTTCCAGATAATCACCCCCGACGAAAAGAGCAGCGACAAGCTGGCCGGTATCATCATGGAAAAGCTGGACCGGGGCGTCACCCTCATTCCCGCGGTGGGCATGTACCAGCGCTCAGCGCGCAACATGCTCATGGTCGCCGTGTCCCCCAAGCAGATATACGAGGTCAAGGACCTCATACACCTCTACGCCCCCGGCTCCTTTGTGGTCATGCTCCATGCCAACGAGGTCATGGGCGAGGGCTTCAAGGGCCTTGACGTCACCGTCCCGGTAAAGGACATAAGCGACGATCAGCGCATATAACTATTATAAAAAAGGCGGAAAATCCCGCCTTTTACTCCAAATCTCACGAAGGGTCGTGCTATCATGACGGCGGTACTGTATATCCTCCTCGCCCTTGCCGGTTTGTTCCTGCTTCTGGAATTTATTCTCTATCTGGCGGCCTTCCAAGGTAAGACGGCGGCGGATTTTACGAAGAAGAATTTCAAGATGAAGCCGGAGCTCCGCAAGTACTCAGACGACATTTTAAGCGGCGTGCGCTACGTTAACGAGACCCCATGCGAGCGTGTGACCGTCAAGTCCCGCGACGGCCTTCGCCTCTCCGGCAGGTTCTACGACGCCCCTGACCGCCGGGGCGTCGTCATAATGTGCCACGGTTACCGCTCCCTTGCCGAGAACGACTTCTCCTGCTCGTCGGAGTACATACATAATTTAGGCTACGCCATGCTTTTAGTTGATGAGCGCGCCCACGGCAAAAGCGGCGGCATGGTCATAACCTTCGGCGTCCGTGAGCGCTGGGACGTAGTGGAGTGGGCAAAATACGTCTCCGCCCGCTTTCCAAATGAGCCAATTATATTGGAGGGCCTCTCCATGGGGGCCTCCACCGTCATAATGGCCGCCGGGGAGGAGCTGCCGGAGAGCGTGGTGGGCGTGATGGCCGACTGCGGCTACACCTCCCCACGTGAGATAATCTACCACGTGATACGCGACACCTTCCGCTTCCCTGTGTCAATATTCTACCCCCTGACGCGCCTTGCCGGTATCATCTTCGGAGGCTTTGACATCGAGGAGTGCTCCGCCACCGAGGCCGCCAAGTGCGCCCGCCTCCCCGCCCTTTTTATCCACGGCGAGGCCGACGACTTCGTCCCCTGTGACATGGGCCGGGCAAACTACGAGGCCTGGGCCGGCCCCAAGACCCTTCTCACCGTACCAAATGCCGGCCACGGCGTAAGCTACCTCGTCGACACCCCCCGATGCCGCTCCGCAATACAAACCTTCCTCGATTCCCTACCCACAAAGTTTAAGTAAATAGTCTCACAAAAGGTTGCGCCTTACGGCGCTAATTTAAAAGCGGGAGGGTTTAGAACCCTCCCCTACGTCTGTTATGGAAGATTCCCCGTCCACCCCGTAGGGGCGGGTTCCAAACCCGCCCGTCTCTCCTCCCGCCCGCAGGCGAAAAAAGCCCCTCCCTCCGGGAGGGGTGGCCGCGCGGAGTGTCGGCCGGGGTGGGCCGAATCTCCCCACCTCGCCCCACCCCCTACCCCCTCCCAAAGGGAGGGGCTAATCCCCGGCATTATCCCATCTCCCTCCGAATAAGCTCTATCAAAACCCTTCGGAGGCTCTTCCATGTACCGTCTGCTCACCTTCTCCGCCTGTCTCTGGGGCCCGGCCACGGCGGGGGCGCTGGCTCTTTGCGCCCTCTACGTCTCCTTCCGCACCCGTTTTGTCCAGCTTCGCCGTCTGCCCGACGCCATTTTTGGGACACTGCGCCGCCTTGTCTTACATAGCGATACCGGCGGCGTGTCCCCCTTCGAGGCGCTGTGCACCGCCATCGCCGGCACCGTGGGCACAGGCAACATCGCCGGCGTGGCCGTGGCCATCAGCATGGGCGGCCCCGGAGCCGTGTTCTGGATGTGGGTCTCCGCCTTCCTCGGCATGGGTCTTAAATACGCCGAGGTAAATTTGGCCCTCCGCTACCGTGAGCGCGTCCAAAACGAGTATGTGGGCGGGCCCATGTACTACATAAAAAACGGCTTGGGGCGCGGCTTTTTGCCACTTGCCGTGCTGTTCTCCCTGTCCGGCGCGGCCGCCTCCCTCGGCCTTGGCAACCTTCTTCAGTTTGGAAGCGTCCTCACCCTCCTGCCCCCGCTCCCCGTGCCGCCCCTCGCCCTCGGAGCCGCGGCCGCCCTGCCCGTGTACCTCGCCTGCCGGGGCGGGGCCCTGAGCCGGGGGCGTCTCACGTCAAAGCTCGTCCCCCTTATGGCCGGGCTCTACGTTCTGGCCTGCCTCGGCGTTATTTTTGTGAATATAGAGGCACTCCCGTCGTCCGTATCGTCCATATTCCGCTGCGCCCTCTCACGTGACGCCCTCGCCGGCGGCACAGCCGGCTCTGCCCTCTCCTGGGGCCTGCGGCGTGGCCTGTTCTCCAGCGAGGCCGGTCTGGGCTCCTCGCCCATGGCCCACGCCTCCCAGTCCCGCCCGGACGGCGATCCGGGCCTTATGGGGATATTTGAGGTCTTTGTGGACACCGTGCTCATCTGCACCCTCACCGCCCTCACCGTCCTCACCTCCGGCGTATACGTCCCCTCCGACCCCTCCGCCGGGGCCGCCCCGGTCCTCTCGGCCCTGGCAACACTCTACGGCAAGCGCCTCTCCACACTCATTCTCGCCGTCTCCATGTGCCTTTTCGCCTTTTCCAGCGCCGTGAGCTGGTCCCTCTACGGCCAGCGCTGTCTTGAGTTTCTCCTCCCCAACCGCCGGGTCTTCCCCCTCTACCGCGCCGCCTTCGCCCTCACCGCCCTCCTCTCCCCCCTGATCCCCTACCCCGCCGCCCTCTCCCTCTCCGACTCCGCCTCCTTCCTCATGCTCGCCACCAACCTCGTGGCACTGATGCTCCTGAGCAAGAGGGTGGTGGAGAAATAAATCGAAAGGGAGAAGGAAAAAGGGAGGGTTTAGAACCCTCCCCTACGCAAATTATTGGGATTTTTTTCATTCAATCCGTAGGGGCGGGTCCCAGACCCGCCCGCTCCCAGACCTACACCATACCCCCAATCAGTACTCCCGTAGGGGCCGATGCCCACATCGGCCCGTCCACCGTCCCCGCCGCGCGGACACCCCCTTTTTGGAAAAGGGGGGCAGGGGGGGAGGAGCCAGCCCCTCCCTTTGGGAGGGGCTGGCCGCGCGAAGCGCCGGCCGGGGTGGGCCGAATCTCCCCGCCTCGCCCCACCCCCTACCCCCTCCCAAAGGGAGGGGCTAAACTCCGCACCTCCCCCAAACTCGCGGCGAGGACAGCCGCGCAGCGGCAGGAGAGGTTCCGCGCAGTAAAAGGGCGGGTTCCCCGCCCTTTTCAACATTATTCTCCCCCGTACAGTCTCTCCGCCGCCTGTTCCGCGTCACGGTACACGCGCTCCGCGTCCACGGTCAAAAACTCCCCGCGGTCGTAGAGGATCCGCCCGTCCACCATGGTCATGACCACGTCGGACCCCTGGGCGCTGTACGCTATCAGCGCCAGCGGGTCAAGGTTCGGCCGCATGTGGGGGCCTGTCAGGTCCAGCGCGATAAGGTCCGCCTTTTTCCCCACGCGCGCCTCCCCGGTGTCCTCCCGGCCTTGGAGCCTCGCCCCGTTCACAGTGGCCATTCTGATCGTCTCCTCCGGACGCATCACCGTGGGGTCCCTCATAAACCCGTTGTGGACGACGGAGGCCAAGTGGAGCTCCTCGAACATGTTTAGATTGTTGTTCGACGCCGCCCCGTCTGTGCCGAGGGCCACGTTGAGCCCCATGTCGAGCATTTTCTGCACCGGGGCAAAGCCGCTGCCCAGCTTTAAATTGCTCGACGGGCAGTGGACGGCGGACACGCCGCGATTTTTCATTATCTCCATGTCCCCCTCCGTCACCCACACGCAGTGGGCGGCGAAGGCGCGGGAGTCGAAGGCCCCCAGCTTTTCAAACCACGCCGCCGGCGTAAGGCCGTACTTTTTGACGCACTCGTCGTGCTCGCTTTTCGTCTCGGACATGTGGACGTGCATGTTCCCGCGCCTTCCCCGCGCGATGCCGGAATAGTATTCCACCACCGGCGCGGTGCAGGTGTACTCCCCGTGGACGCAGAAATCTATCTTCACTCTCCCGTCCCCGGCGTTGTGGTACTTGTCGAAAAGCTCCACGGACTCCCTGACCCGGAAATTCTCCTCCACGGGCTCGGTTGGGTCGAAGCACTGCACCGGCCTTGAGATATTGGCCTTCATTCCGGCCTCCAGCACCGCGTTTACCGCCTCCTCCGGGGCCATGTACATGTCCGAAAAGCTCACCGTCCCCGTGGAGAGCATCTCCAATATGGCAAGCTCCGTCCCCGCCCTGATGAGCTCCGGCGTCAGCCGGTCCTCTACGGGAAAAATCTTGTCATATAGCCAGCTTTGAAGGGGAAGGTCGCTCCCCACGCCGCGCAAAAGCGTCATTGCCGAGTGGGTGTGGGCGTTGACAAGCCCCGGCATGACCATCGTCCCCGCCATGTCCCGCTCGCTGTCGTAAGCTCTCTCCGGCCTTTTTTCGCCCACATAGTCGATGGTGTCCCCGTCAATGCCCAGAAAGCCCCGCTTCACGTACTCAAAGCCCCTGTCCCCGGTGGCCAGTATGTCGCAGTTTTTCAGTAAAAGTCTCATGTCCTCACCTCAGATGTTCGCTATTATGTCCCGGACGTATTCCGTAAACGGCCCCTCGATGGCGTTGGCCGTCTCAATGACCTCCTCGCTCGTCAGCGGCACGTCCAGCACCCCGGCGGCCATGTTGGTCATCACCGACAGCGCCAGCACCGGCAGCCGGCAATGGGCGGCGGTTATGGCCTCCGTCACCGTGCTCATTCCCACCGCGTCCCCGCCGAGGGCCCGTATGGCCCGTATCTCCGCCGGCGTCTCATACTGGGGCCCCGGCATGAAGAAATATACCCCCTCGTGGACGGTGAGCGACGACTTCTCCGCAAGCCTCAGCGCCAGAGCGCGAAGCTCCGGCGTGTAGGCCCTGCCCATGTCCGGGAACCGGGGCCCCAGCTCCTCCACGTTGGGCCCCCGGAGGGGCGACGCGCCCGCAAGCTTAATGTGGTCGGAGATCACCATTATATCCCCGGCTTTATAGCTCATATTCACCGCCCCGGCGGCATTTGTCAGTATGAGGGCCCTGACGCCCAGCATTTTCAGCACCCGCACCGGTATGGCCAGCTCCTCCATGTCGTACCCCTCGTAGGAGTGAAAGCGCCCGGCCATGCAGACGACCTTTTTCCCGGCTACCCTCCCGAAAATCATCTGCCCCGCGTGGCCGATGGCCGTGGAGCGCAGAAAATTCGGTATGTCCGTATAGGGCACGGTGACGGCGTCCTCCACCTGCGCGGCGAAGTGCCCCAGCCCGGAGCCGAGAATTATGCCTATCTCCGGCCTGTCTCCAAACTTATCTATCAGAAAATCCGCCGATTTTTTATAATAATCGTATGAATAAGCCATTATTTTATTCCTCCAAGCCACTCCCACGCCTCATTCCGGCTGTGGAATATGTGTATCTCCCGCCCCTCACGATACCGCTCCAAGAGCTCATATATCCGGGGCGTCGTCTCCTTCGGGAAATCCCTTATCCACTGTGTAAATTCCGGGTCCTCCTCATATTCTATCCACGGCATGTCCTCTCTCGCCTTCCCCCGGCGGCTCTCCACCCCGGCGAGGCAATCCTCCACCGGAAGGTCAAGAAAGAATACCGTGTCCGCCCGCGAAAGCCTTATCTTAAGCGTCCGGGAGTAGTTGCCGTCGATTATCCACCGGGGCTTTTCAAGTATCGCCTCAAGCTTCCCGTCAAACTCCTCCCGGCTCACGTGGGTCCTGTCCGGCAGATGCCACAGCATGTCAAGATAGTATAGCGGAAGTCCCGTTTTATCCCTCAACGCCCTTGCGAAGGTGGACTTCCCCGCCCCGCTGGGCCCTATGACCAGCGCTCTTTTCATCTCTTCCCCTCCGAAAATAAATAGGCCTCGCCTATCCACCCCATGAGCTCCCCGTCGATCTCCCCCGGCGAGCCAACTAAAACGTGGTGGGTCCACCGGTTCGGTTGGGCCTCCACCGTCGCCGCTATGCGCTCAGCGTACACTGGCCGCCCAAGTCCGAAGGTCACCGTCAGAAAATTCTCCGGCCGCTCCGACTTGCGCCTTACCGGGAGAAATGAGGCGCAGGCGAAAAGATGCCTGTTTTTAAAGCTTATCTGTGTCTTTCTCACCTCGACCGCCGTCTCCGGGAAGCGCCGAAGTATCTCCCCCTCCAGCCTCTCATAGATGGGAAGCGCCCCCATATGTCCGTCAAAGAACATCAAAGCCTCGTCGCTCATTTTCTCACCAGATGATGTAGCCCACCGTGTATAGGGCCACCACCGCCGCCCTTACAACGTGGTGGAGGGGGTTGACCTTCCCGCTCTTTTTCCCGTTCAGATAGGCCGCCAGACAGACTATGGCGCCGCCTACAAGCCCCGCTGCCCAGTCAAGCTTGCCTACCGCCGCCGACGCGGCCACGATGGCGGTCCCGGCGAACATCAGCGCCACGTTCAGGTCCGCCCCGTCCCTTTTGAGCTTCACCGCCGCCGCCACCATGTGCAGTACGGCAAATATGAGCGCGAAAACCTTAACGACATACTCCATCATTTTACCCTCCTCAAGGTTTTTTACCAATTTTACTACATTCTCCCCCAAAACACAATGAAAACCTTTACTTCCCGCCGGTGAAGTGGTAGAATCAAATAAAATCACACTCCCCTCTCTGCCCTCTCCCTTTGGAGGGAGAGGGGCAGGGACGAGGGTGGATCATCGCCCGAAGGGCGAAACTCATCAAAATCACATCTTCTTCTCTGCCCTCTCCCTTCGGAGGGAGAGGGGTAGGGGTGAGGGTGGATAATCGCCTGAAAGGCGAAACCTATCGGAGGCATATATGAGCGAAATACGCGACTTAACGCTGGCCCCCTCAGGGGAAAAGAAGATAGCATGGGCAAAGCGCTTCATGCCCCTTTTAAATTCCATCGAGGAGGATTTTAAAAAGGAAAAGCCCTTCGCGGGGCTCAAAATGACCGTCTCACTTCACTTAGAGGCCAAGTCCGCCTACCTCTGCCGGGTGCTCATGGAGGGCGGCGCCGATTTGCGCATAACCGGCTGTAACCCCCTGTCCACCCAAGACGACGTGGTGGCGGCACTGGTGTCAAAGGGCGCTCAGGTCTGGGCATGGTATGACTGCACTCAGGCCGAGTACGACCGCCATATGGCGGAGGCCCTGTCCTTCGGCCCCAACATCATTATCGACGACGGCGGGGACCTTGTGAGTATGCTCCACCGCCAAATGCCGGAGCTTCTGCCTGACGTCATCGGCGGCTGTGAGGAGACCACCACCGGCATCATAAGGCTCCACGCCATGGAGCGCGAGGGAGCTTTAAAATTCCCCATGCTCACCGTCAACGACGCCAAGTGCAAGCACTTTTTCGACAACCGCTACGGCACCGGCCAGTCCGTGTGGGACGGCATAAACCGGGCCACAAATCTCGTAGTCGCCGGTAAAAACGTGGTGGTGGCCGGCTACGGCTGGTGCGGCCGGGGCATAGCCATGCGGGCCCGCGGCCTTGGGGCCCGCGTCACCGTCACCGAGATCGACCCCGTAAAGGCGCTGGAGGCCATGATGGACGGCTTTGATGTGAAAACAATGGACGAGGCCGCCGCTGAGGGCGACATCTTCGTCACCTCCACCGGCTGCTGTAAGGTCATAACCGACAGGCACTTTGAGAAAATGCGGGACGGCGCCATCTTGTGCAACGCCGGCCACTTCAACGTGGAGGTGGACGTGGACTGGCTTGAGCGCAACGCCGTATCAAAAAGCGAGGGCCGCACCGCGGTCACTCAGGGCTACACCCTCAAAAACGGCAAAACGGTCTTCGTTTTGGCCGAGGGCCGTCTCGTAAATCTGGCCTCCGGCGACGGCCACCCGGTGGAGATAATGGACATGTCCTTCGCCATTCAGGCCCTTGCCGCCAAATATGTGGCCGACCACCGAAAGGACCTCCCCACCGCCGTCCTGCCTATCCCCGACGAGATCGACACCCATGTCGCCCTCCTCAAGCTCTCCTCCTCCCACATGACCATCGACACCCTCACCCCTGAACAGCAAAAGTATTTAAATTCATGGGCGGTATGACCCGGAAAAGCCCGCGCCCCCTTTTCGGGGGCGCTTATTTGATTTTCACACCGGCCTTCACCGGATTTTAATTCAAAAGCTAAATTAATCGCTTCTTGACACTAACCAGAGAGTGGTATATATTTTAGTAAATTGCATAGTAACTTCATCTTCGGGGAACTGGACGCTTCCGGTTGAGACGCAGCATAGATCGTGCCGAAACCCGTAATACCTGATATGGTCAATACCGTCGTAGGAAAAGATGTTTTAACGATAATTGCATCGCATCTCCAAGACGGATTTGCTGTGCAATTAATTTTTTTGGACAGATGTATCTGTCCGCGAGGAGGTTCACGATGAGACGCTTTATACTTGGGATCTGCCTGTTCATAGGCGGAATAATTTGTTTGTCGACTTGGATCCTTGCAAGTATGCTCATAATACAGCCCGGTGGCGCACGTTCTGTAATCGGCGTTTTGCGCTCCACCGGCAGCAACATTCCCGTCATTTGCTTTTTTGCTCTGATTTCCGTAGCCGGACTGATCATGGCCGCGTGTAACTTGGAAGACAAAAAATAAAATATCAAAACAGAAATGACAGTAGGGGCGGGTTCTAAACCCGCCCTTCCTTCGTCCCGATGCGCGTTCTTACCCCCTTTGGTGAAAAGGCTGCGCCCGCAGGCGCGTTTCGGGGCCAACCGCCGCTTGCGGCCGCTCTTAGGCCGGAGATGTGGCAGGGGGGATTAGAGCCCCCGTCCCCGCACACTATTTCTTTCGTAGGTACCAGCAAACCCTTCACCCTCGCTTCCCCCCTACCCCCCTCCTACGAGGAGGGGGCTCCCTATACGGTCGCGCCTTCGGCGCCTAAAAAAATCGCGGACGCTTAACGCGTCCGCTTCCTTTTTCTTAGAGCACTTCCCCGCGTGGCTGCCCCTCCCTTGGGAAGGGGCAGGGGGTGGGCCGCCCCCGCGTCCTCACCCCCTGAAATCATAAACATACAGGCTCGCTTCCTCGCCGTCAGCCGCCTTTCCGCTCACGGCCACCCGATCATTATCCAGCCAGCAGCACTTAAGCTCAAACAGATTTTCCGGTCTTACTCGGTCAAGCTCGACAGCGACCCCGTTTTTCATGTCAAGCACTGTAAGGCTTGTCACGAACATTATCGGCCTGTCGTCATACTTCGCGCACAGTATCTTCTCGCCGTCAGGGCTTACGCTTACGGTGGCCTCCGGGTCGTAAGTGAAGCCCTCCAGTACCGTCGAGCCTCCGGTCTTTAGGTCAAGCACGCTCACCTGCCCCTTTTCATCTACATCGAGGCAGTAGCTTCCAAGTATGACCACTCCATACGGAACGGGCTCGTTAAACTCATTGAACACGCGCTCCCTGTCCAACACCTTTGCCGTCGATCCGTCAGCCGGGTCGTAAAGCCAGCAGTCCACAAAGCCTGCACCCAGTCCCACAGCATCGAACCATTTGAGCATTTGAACGCTTCCGTCATTCAGGAGACAAGCCATATTAAACCCGCCGACCCCCGTGAGCTCAGGGAGTGTCGATGCCTTGCCTGTCTTGAAATCAAGGTAAGACCATTCGTCGTCCCTCTCCAGCAGCGCTCCGCTCATATCCGGCGCGAAATCGGCCCTTTTGAGATCGTCCATATCCTCCGCGTCCGTTCCCTCAAAGAGGTCCCTCGCTTTACCCGTATCCAAATCGTAATAAAAGTATTTACAGCGTCCATCTAAGGTAAGCTCGACAACTACCGTTTCGGTATTACCGGGTATCGTACTTACCGAAGCGCTCACATCACCGGTGGCCTCCGGCGCAAGGTTCCGGCTGGGCTCAAGCACGCTGAGCTCTCCGTTACGCTCATACCAGCAGAAGCTGCCGCTAAACAGGACACCGTCCATAGCAACGCTTATTTCGCTTCTGTTTACCTTGACATCGGCGTCCACAGCCCTGTTTCCCTCGATATTCCAGAAGCTTACAGGCACTGTCGCCCCGGTTTCCGGGTCGACCCGCGTCCTACACAAAAGGCCGTCCTTCGCCATATCAAATTCGCCGTCAAGCTTAATATATTGCGCTCTCACGGCCCCGCCGATGACGGCCCCTGATATATCCGGCTCACTGCATGTCGAGGCGTTCAGCCCCGGAACGTCCTCCGTCCCGCCGATACGCAAAAAGCTCAGCACAGCGGAACGTAATTCCGGGCTTGCGGCCAAGGCCGCTCCGGCGGAGCCCACAATGAGCAGGACCGCCGCCAAAATCCCCACCGCCAGACGGGCAGATCTGTGTCCGCCGGCCGGCGTTCTTTGAGCCAGCACCGCCTTTTCTACGGCGTCCTTGAGCGCCGGATCAGGTTCAAGCCTCTCTATTGCGCTTCGATACTCATAATACTTCATGTTTTATCCTCCAATTCCAGCTTTAATAATTCTCTGCCCCTTTTAAGACGCATTTTCACCGCGGACACGCTTATCCGCAGTATCCGTGAGATCTCCTCCACAGAGTATCCCTCGAAGTAATGCAGATGTATTGGCCCCTTGTATTTTTTGGGGAGGCTAAGCACCATGTTCACAAGCTCATCACCGCCCGATGACTGTGTGTCGACCGCCTCCTCCAGCTCAACTATCCGTGACCGCCATGGCCCGCGGAGCTGATCTAAGCATAAATTTGCCGTCACTCTCAAAAGCCATCGCTTTTCATGCTCCTTATCATGAAAAGCCGGCCCTTTCCGAAAAAGCCTGACAAATACCTCCTGCGTAACGTCCTCCGCGTCCGCGTGGTTCCCAAGATACACCATCGCCAGCCGGTAGACCATCGTCCCGTAGGTCTCATACACCTCCTCAAATCCACGGTCCCGCAAGTCAACGAAAGCCACTTGGCGTCCCCCCTTTCGCAATAATAACGTCCCGGCAAGCCATAAGGTCACAATTATTTTTATCGTCTATAAAAAAGAGCCCCAATCCCCACTCACGCGACAAAAAACGCGGACGCCAAGGCGTCCGCTTCCTTATTTCTCCAGATCCAGCCCCTTACCTCACTCTCCCACCTTAACTATCTTCGCCACGAACTTAAAATACTTCCCGTTGTAGTCGTCCTCAGGAAGGCTCAGGAGAAGTATGGCCCTCGCTATACGCACGCCGTCAGGGGCGGGGTAGTAGTCTCTGTCGGTCATGGACATCTTCCTGTACTCAAGCCCGTTGTATGTAAACGTGACCTTGGGCTTCTTGCCCGGCTCCCGGACAAAGACGAGATTTTCCGCCTCCACAAGCTCCAGCGACCTGTCGGGATAGAGCTCCTCCGGAAGGCAAATGTCCCACGTACCGAATATCATGGGAGGCCTCGTCACCGGTATGTACTCAGCCGTCTCCGTTGGCATCAAGGTCCTTAACCGTTTCCAATAGCGCCGCCTGTCGATGAGCCAGTTTTCCGGCTGGTGGGCCGTGGGTCTGGGCCCGATCACCGGGGCTACCACGACGTCGCCGGGCCCGCAGATGTGCCCGTCGGCGCACCTCATGTCCCCGTCCGTCAGCGCCCCCATGGTCGCCCGGTCCTCGGAGACAAATCTTATGAGCTTCCCCGTGTCAAGGCTCACTCCGGCTACGCATTTTCCGCCGTGCTTTGCCGAGCTCGACAGCAGCAGCGCCTCCACGGTCCTGCCCTCCATATTCCCACCGCCCTTCTCAGATGTGCTTTATCTCTATATTCTCCCCCGCCTCGGCGATCATCTCCGCCAAAAGCCTCCGGTGGCATTTTTCCGGCGTGGGCTCACTGCACAAGAGGAGCACCCGGTCATATTTCCCCAGCTCCTCCAAAAATCTCTCCACGCTCCCTCGGCTTTTCATGAGGGGTATGAACAGCTCCTCGTACTCCTCCCAGCCGATGGTCCCCTTTTTGTAGGCGTCAAGTATATCCTTCGTCGGTGCCATGTCCTCCCGGTGGCAATACTCACACCCGCAGAGCCTGTCAAGGAAGAAGGCAAGATCCTCCCCCTTTGTAAAGCCCGCGAGCTGTGAGCGGTTATTGAGCCTGACGTCCGCCAGCATCTCTATCCTGTTTTCGCTTATGAGATCAAAAAATCTCTCCGCCGATTTTTGCGTAAAGCCCATGGTGTAAAGCTCCATCACATTCCCTCCCCCGGTCTGAAGCCGATGGCCCTGTTTTGCTCATTGTATGCCTCCTCCACCCAGTCCTTTTCCGACTTGTCTCCGAAAAGCGACAGCTGTTCACGGTCCGGAAAGAGCTTTTCCACCATACGCCTCTCCATCTCCCGCTGTGTCTCCCGGACGTTCCCCGGCATGAGGTGTATGACCTCATACCCAAGCCTTGAGAAGGCTCTGGTCACAAGTATGGCCCGGTGGCAGGTCATGGGGTCCGTCTCCGCGCACATGAAGCAGAAAACATACCCCCGCTCCATGCCCGCCTCTATCTTGCTCACGCCCTCCCTGAACTGTTCCGAGGCCGCAAATTTTTCAAAGTCCAGATACCCTCCGGGGCTCAAAAAGCTCCTGTTTTCCTGTCTCGCTCCAAACTCCCTGGCGTAGTTGCGGTAAATTATCCCGCTCTCCTTCAGCGTCCGGGCCAGCGCCTCCCGGTCATACTCGGTGTGATAGGCCGAATAAGGCGACGAGCGCACGTCCACCAGCGCCGTCACGCCGTTTTCCAGAAGTACCTGAACAAATTCCTCCGGCGTAAAGCCTGAGTACCCGATCGAATACACCGCCACCCTCTCGCCCCCTTTTTCCAAAATTATACCCCCTCCCCCCTCCCCCTGTCAACCCTCACCCGTGCGTCAGCCGCAACCGGGCCTGATGTTAACTTGCGTTGCTTGCGGCAACGGGCCTTTTGGCCTACAATGGTGCTGGCAAAAAGGAGGTCATTTTTGATGCTGAACGAAAACATCAAAGCCATCAGAAAATCAAAGGGGCTTTCACAGCAGGAGCTTGCCGTCAAGCTGAACATGGTCCGGCAGACCGTATCCAAGTGGGAGCAGGGACTGTCGGTGCCCGACTCGGATATGCTGATCTCCATATCCGAAGTGCTCGAAACGCCCGTGAGCATGCTGTTGGGCGAAACCGTCGTCGAGGCGCAGGCCGACAGCCTGAAGGCCATCTCCGAAAAATTGGAGGTGATAAACCTGCAGCTGGCCCGAAGGAGGGCCGCGAGAAGAAGCATTATCCATTGGCTGCTCATCTCACTGTGCGTCGCCATAACAGCGGCTTTCGCGATCCTGTTCTTAATAAAAAGCCCCTATCTGGCATGGGATTACGGCACCCCTGAGTCCACCGTCATCGGAGTACTGTTCCACGCCTTCGAGTGGTCGTTCATGAGATTAGCCCCCTTCGTCCTCGTCGCCGCCATCACCGGCATTTTCCTGACAAGCAGAGAATGATCTCTCAATCCCGCCGCGTGAGCGCATTTAGCCTTCCCCGCTTAGGCGGGGAAGGTGGCGTCTCAGCACCGGATAAGGCGGGAGCCTGACGGCGCTTTTAATGAGGATTACTGCAAATGGTGCTATACGGACGGAGAATTTGTCTACAAAGGCATTGGGGATCTGACGGATTTTCTTGTCGGACATATGTCCAACGAAAGCTGGCCGCCCGAACAGGCGAGAGCGTTTTTTGAAGCTCAGCTCCCGCGGCTTGCGCATTGGAAAAAGCACCGGAAATAGCCGTGGCAAACCGGTCCCAAGCTGGCTTTCAGACCGCGCGCACAAAAAAACGGTGGCTGTGAAAAGCCGAGCTTATACCTGCTCTTCTTTTCACAGCCCCGTACGTCTATTATGGAAGATTTCCACGTCCACCCGTAGGGGCGGGAGAGGTTCTTCGCCGCTTCTCCATGGCGCGCGCCCGCTTCTACGAAAAATCGTCAGGGACTTACACTCACCGCCCCCTCAGCATTCTCCCGTACTCCTCCAGCGCAACCTTATTATGCTCCAGCACATTCTTCGGCAGACTGTCCAGCGAAAACCAACTGACCTCGCTGACCTCCTCCGGCTGGAGCCGGAGCTCCCCTGTGTAGCCGTGACACCAGTGGACAATGTCCACCACCATCACCTCGTCCCCGTTGGGGTACACGTGCCGAAACTCCGGGCCCGAATAGGCCCTCAGCAGTCTCGGCTCCACGGGCCTTATGCCCAGCTCCTCGCCTATCTCCCGGTAAATGGCCTCCTCCACCGTCTCCCAGAGCTCAATGGCCCCGCCGTGGTTGGCCCATTTGCCGTCGTCCGCCCGCTTTTGCAGGAGCACATTTCCCGCTCCGTCCCCGATTATGAGGCAGGCGCAGGGCATGATGAGCGGCCTGTGGCCCACGACCTTTCTCAAATCCGCGATGTACCCCATGTCACCGCCCCTTTCTGGCAACCAGCCTGTTTATGGGCACGCCCTGCTCCCGGAATTTGGCCTCGTAATCCGTCATGCTCCCGCCGGTCCCGTCGGCGGGCAGGTCGTGCGTCACCTCCGAAAGCTCCCAGCCCTCGGCCTCAAACTGCTCCACCGACCAGTCGAAAAGCGGCCTGTTGTCCGTTTTGAACCAGATTTCTCCCCCCGGCCTCAAAATATGCTCATATATTTTCAAAAACGACGGCGCCGTCAGTCGACGCTTATACTGCCTCGACTTGCGCCATGGGTCCGGGAAGTTTATGTATATCCGGTCCACCTCGCCAGGAGCAAATATTTCCTCACATTTCGCGGCATCAAGGTCCAGAAAGCGCACGTTCTCAAGCCCGGCGTCACGGGCCCGCTCCATGGCCATCACCATGGCGTCCAGCACACGTTCAACGGCTATGAGAAATACTTCGGGCCGCTCCGAGGCCGTCCCCACGGTGAACCGCCCCTTGCCGCACCCCAGCTCCAGATGGAGCGCCTCAAAGCCCGGAAAGTCCTCAAGCCACCTTCCCCGGTGTCCCTCCGGCTCTCTCACTAAAAGCTCACCGCATTTTTCAACTCTGGGAATAAGATTAGGCTTTTTTCTCATTCTCATGATCCTCACCTCCCCATTATTTTACCACACCCCACCAAAAAAGCCAACCCACCCCTTGCCAAAACCGCAAAAATGTATTATAATACTCCAATCCGGGTGTAGCCCAGTTGGTAGGGCGCGACATTTGGGAGCGGGTAACATTGACGGCGCGCAATCAAGCGCCAATCTGCAAAAAGCCGCACGGCTCTAAGCGTTTTCCCGTTTCCCCTCCCCGCAAAAGTCCCCGCGAAAAGGGGCTTGACCACATAGTTGACCACAACTGCGAAAACTGAAAATTAAATATCCGGGTGTAGCCCAGTTGGTAGGGCGCGACATTTGGGATGTCGAGGCCGTGGGTTCGAATCCCGCCACTCGGACCAGAATTACACGTCACTATGGAGAATATAGTGCCGTACACTCAGTGTAAAGACACCCCCTGTTTTTCGGGGGTGTCTTTACTGTTTTTCACTACTTTTGATGTTTTTAGTGCCACTGCACGCACTCTAAATGCACCCGAAATATTCAACGGATTTTGGACCTGCCCTGCAAAATTGGTGCTCTGCACCGGTTTTCTCACGGATAGTGCTCCTCAAAAATCGAGTCAGAACGGTTTTCTCTCGGAATTTTGGAAAATTGATGCATCCCAGATAGTATTGAGTGTATTAATCAAATAATGGGTTTAGATAGCTCAAACTTGTATGCAGGAATAGTTTTATCTGATAAATGAAGTTCTGTTGGTTTAAATAAGTCATTTTCGCACGGGTTTTCCATGGCAAAAACAATGCTATGGCGTGCTCGGGTACATGCAACATAAAACTTAGCACGGGTTTGTTTGGCAGAAATCTTTCTTTGATGTTCAATAAATGGAAGAGTTGTACGGACAGGTATAATCACTATCCTTTCATATGTGGCTCCCTTAGAAGCGCCATAATTAATTTTATTACAGTCGCATTGAAAATCAATTTTTGTATTTTTATCGTAACGAAGTATTACAGGATGATAATGCCCACAGTATTCAGCAAGGGCATCGTTGCTCATCATATAAACACCACTGTTTTCTGGTAATGGTTCCGATTGAATATCCGTACTGGGTATAACCATTGCCTCTGCATCATCGTGGATCATGTTGATGAAGTCGCAGATTTCCTGATTAAACCTTCTTGTGGTGTTTTCATATATAACGTTGCATAGTCTTTGCGCTTCAAGCTCACGAAAGTAGTCCCGAATCTTTTCATCACGATACTGTTTATGTTTAAGAGAATTATTCGTTCTATAAGTCGCTTGCTTATAGTCTCCCACACAGGTTATAGAGATTTGGGACTTGAACAGCAAAGAAAT